>JAYTTT010000417.1:0-16871 GCA_043744895.1 Gemmatimonadota bacterium
GTTCGGATCCTGCCGGAACCGGATCACCATCATCCCCTCCAGCTGCTTCATCATCGCGATCAACGCCACCCCGAGCACCTTCAACTCCGCCCGCGCCCCGGTGTGGGCCGCTCGGCCGGCGTGACCGTCGCTACTGGCCCGGTCATACTCCTCCAGCCGCGCCGTCAGTTCCCCGATCGCCCCGGCCCACATCCCGTGGCTCAGGAACAGGGCCTCGTTCCCCTTGGCCTCGGCGAGAATGGTGTGCGCCAGGGCCCGGAACCGGGCTTCGTTGATGTTCCCCCCGGGGCGCTTGAGCTTGTCGGCCAGGTCCGGCTTGTCCGCGGCCGCCGCCTTCCCGATCTCCACGAGGTGCCGGAGGGATTCGGTCCGGAGCTTCCGGCGGAGCCCCGCGCGGGCGGTGGCCGAGGCCCGAGCCGCCTGGTCGCCGGTTTCCTGGAGTTCGATCAGGGCCAGCGATCGACTGACCAGGCCCTCGAAGCGGTGGACCATCGCATCGGCTTGCTCGGCCCCGAACGGCTTGGTGCGGAGCAAGTCCCCTCCCTGCGGACGTTGGTGTTCATCCTGCCCTCCCTTGTGATTGACCTTTCTATTGATGGAGATCACCGGCCGAGTCGGCGTCCCCGTTCTCCGTGAGTGCGGTGTCGCGTTCACCGCCCGGCTGATTTCACCGGGAAGCGACGATCGTGCCGCGGTGTTATTCGCGGCGCGAGGAGCATCGGAGCGATCGCAAGTGACCTCGAACGACCCGTAAATGGCCGCGGTTTGATCGCGCGGCGCGACGGGACGCCGTTCCATTCCGACGGCTCGGCGGCACGAGCGCGATGGGCTTCGGTCAGGACCTGAGAGGCCTGCGATAGTGCCGACGATCCGGCGTCACGTCGGGTCGACCGGGTCGTCAGTCAACGAGGGCAGCCAGCGCGCCGATGCTGAGCGATCGCAAGGGATTACGGCGCGGGCGCAAGGGCGATCGGATCGGGCGCAAGGGGCGCCGCCGCCGCCGGCAATGTCGACGGTCCAGCGTGAAGTTGAGACTGCTCCGCAGAACGGTCAGGGGGCGCGGCCGAGGTTCAAGGCTGACCCCCTGGAGATCCTACTTGACCGGCACGATCACGGTTGCTTCCGGTCCCCGAGCGCCATAGTCCTTGTATTTCGGGATGATCCAGTACTGGTACGACATCGGACTGGTCGGATAGATCATCTCCCCCCACAAGCAGGTCGCGCCCGGCACGAGGGCGCCCGGCTGCCGGGCCTGGAGGGGCTTCCCCGCGGCATCGCTGACAAAGTCTCTCCCGCCGTGCCCTGGAAACCCCTTCATGACCAGATAGTACATTGCCTCCACATCGCAGACCCAGATGAGCGTGACCCTATTCTTGTCATACGTGAAGGTGAGCTGGGTCGGCCCGACCGTCGGTTTGATCGTGACCGTCACCACGTCGCTTTCCACCACGGCGGTCGGATGGGTCGCGATGACCTTGTAGTACTGGGTGCTTCCGACTTTGCCATTACTGCCCCACGCATTGCCCACGATGTTGCCCGCACCAGGAACATCGACCCACGGCCCGGTCGCCGCCGTCGATGTCTGAATCCGGCCCACGGCCGTGCGGTAGCTCGCGAAGGACCAGCGGAGACCGAAGGCGGCGGCGCCTTGGGTCACGTCCACCCGGACAAGGGGCCGGCCCACGACCATGCTCGCTACACTTCGCTCGCCGTCGACCGCCTGGACCGCGTACTCATGCACTCCAGCCGGCACGGTCGACTGATCGTGATAGGTCAGGGGATACAAGACGGGCACCGCCGCGATCTGGGTGAACTCCTTTTCCCCGGCGAGCCTCCGATGCACCAGGAACCCGGCCGCCCCCGGGACCCCGTTCCATTGGAGGTAAGCCCCAAGCCCAAGCTCGTCCGCCCTGATGCCAGCCGGCGCCGGCCAGAGTGCGGTTCGACCCACCGTCGGCGGGGCGTCGGCGGGACCTCCCGTGGAATACAACGCCCGGACCACGTAGCTCCACTGGGCGCCCGGCTGCAGGCCGACGTGGTGGTAGTGCGCCGAGTAGGTGGCGGCACCGCCGAGACGGGGGTCCGTCGGGACCGCGAGGTCCTGGACGCACGCCGGCCCGATCGGCGTCGGGGTAAGCACGACCGGCTGGCCGCCCATCGGCGCCCCGATCACCTCGTACCCCGTCGCGGTGCTCGAGCAGTGCCAACGGAGGCCGATCGTATAGCGGGTCGATTGGAGCTGGATCCCCGAAACCGACGGTCCCCCTGGGGCGACGGACGCCACGCCCCGAAGGGATGGGGGCCGGGCAATCCTGGACTGACCGGCCAGGCCGTCGGTTGAACCAACGATGAAGGGCAAGGCGACGCCGATCCAAGCGAAGCGCATAACGTTCCTCAGCGGATGGGAGATAGACCAAGATGCTTCGGCCGCATCAGGTCCCCATCAGTCTCCCATCAGCACCGTGTCATTCGTCGTAAGCCATTTGATTGGGCCAACTTCCCCGAGGGCCGCCTCCTAGCGGACCCGATCCGTCCGCAGTCGCCAACGCCGCTGCCGTCTTGGTCGTCGTACCCCGTCTAGGTTAGGCCAAACCTCGTGTCTCTAGCCCGGCGGGTTGCTAGCCCCTAGTTTCCACCCATGACCTTGACCGATTTGCCTGGCGGAGACCTGGTCGCCCGGGGACTCGCCGATCTGGCAAACCGCTTGGAGACGCCGGAAGCCCTCCTCGTCTCGATCGGCGCCCCTCGGCTCCGGTCGCTGGCTTCAAGCTGTCGGGTGTTTTCGACGAGCCGGAACGGCGCCTGTACGAACAGCTCGCCGAAACCCATGGTGATGGCGCCCACAGCCGATACAACGCGCTGGTTCGCCGGTTGGTGAGTTTTCAGCGGGCAGCCGCATGCGCGAGGTAGCAACCCGGGATCGAGTCAGGGCTTTCATGGAGGCCCTCGCTCGTGAGACGCGGGAGAGCAACGACGATGGACATCGATCTCGTGATGAAGCCGGAGAGCGATGCCGTCCTCAGGGCCATTCCCGCCCTCAAAGAGCGGCTTCATCTCAACATCGAGATTGCCGCGCCGAACCATTTCATTCCGGTTCCTGCGGGCTGGGAGGATCGGAGCCCCGTCGTGGCGCAAATCGGCTCGATACACGGCGGCGACCCGGGCCACGATGCTTCTGACCGACGGCCCGTGGAGCGTCGTACCCGATCCCAAGGGTGAGGCCCGCCAAATTCTGCGCGAGATGTCCAACCTCGACGTCCGATGATGTTTGGGGCCGCCCGGATGAGGTCCGAGCGTCGCATGGGTTGGCGCCGTGGCCGGTCGCTATGCCGATGGATCCGTCAGCAGACCGGACCGGACGAGGAGCGCCGCCGCCTCATGGCCGTCGGGCCAGGACCTTGAGGGTCCAGATGCTTTGCGGCGGCTTGGACGGAAAGGTGACCGGAAACCCGCTGGTCGGAAGGCCGGGCACTTCGATGGGCTGACCACTCGGGCTTCCGGCGGTTTGGCCACCGGGGTAATCGGTTTGCATCTGGGCCATTTCGGCGGGATCACAGGTTCCGTTGACCACGCTGTTGGCCGGCCCCACCGGGGGTGGGGGCAGAAGGTTGGCCCACTGCGCGCGGTTGGTCACGTACTGAAGCCACCCGCCGCGGCCATCGCCGTACACGCTGAGAACGACGTCCGCGAATCCGTTGCCCGTGATGCTGATGTTGCACACGACGTCGGTGCCGCCCGCGTTGCGCCTGACGCCACAGATGCTGATCCTGGTCGTCCGCGTCAGGGTGCCGACGTACTCGTTGTCCTCATGCGGAAGGGCGGGCTCCATCCCCACCAGGATTCCGGTCAGGACGTCGGTGCCGGTCGCGGCACAGTTGGGGTCGAGCAGCGACCCGATGGTCGACAACTCCACGTCGTAGCTGACCCGGGTTTGGCCTGCTTGGGCGGCGACGCTCGCCGCCGAAAGGCCGATCCACGCTACCACCGCGAGTACCATCCTGGCCGGCATGACCGTCATACGCCCTCCTTCGAATTGGTTGCGATCGTTTCGTCGTCACCCGCTGTCCTTCATCAGCCTGGCGATCCGCTCACGAATGTCTTTGACTCGGGGCTGAAGAGCCGGGTCCGCCTTCGCCCACATCTGCGTAATCTGGCCGTACCGCTCGATTGCTTTCTTGGCATTGCCGGTCGCCTCGTACAGTTCGCCAAGGTTCTGGAGCACGGTGACCCGCCACCGAGCGTCAGCATCAGGGAACGGATCCGGCATCGTGATGAACCGCTCGAACGCCGCGATCGCCGAGTCGGCCCGGCCCAGCTCTCGATCCGAAAACCCGCGGACCACGTCGACGAACCGTGGTTGCGCGGCGAAATGCTGTTCCGCCACGGTGAAATCCCGGATCGCCCCTTCCCAGCGCTTCTCCGCGAATGTGATCGACCCACTGATCGCGGCGCGAGTGCCGATGGAGTCGGATGACGACGCGAACAAATCCCGCTCGATGCCGACGGCCGCCTCGCGCACCAGCCGCGCATCGCCCAGGATGAGACCCATGTTCCGCACGGCCCACCAAGGACGGTCGCCGGCCGGGATCTCGGTTATCGGCGCGCGGGCGAGTCCGCGCCGGAGCGCGGCGAGGGCCGCGGCCTTGTCGCCATAGAGCCCTTCGTAGTGCCTCACGAATTCTCCCGCTGAGCTCGAGCGCCGTCGTGACTCCATCATGGACTTGAAACTCGCTGGCGCGACGGCTCTGGCCATGGGCGTGCAGGTCGATGAAGCCGGGGCTTACCACCAACCCGGTCGCATCGATTCGGACGCCATCAGCCCGAAGCCGGGCGTCGAGTGGCCGAGGCGTGATCACCACAATGCGGTCGCCTTGCACGCCGACGTTGCGGACCGCGTCGAGTCCAGTCTCTGGATCGACGACGCGCCCACCGACAATAATGACGTCAAGACGACCCCCCTGGGCCACCCCTGCCTGCATCAGGACGCCAACGAAGAGGACCAATTGTGAGTAACTCGTTGCGGACATTGACACCTCCGTGGCACGAGTCAATTACAGAGCAAGTGATCCTAGTGTAGCACGAACTGCCGACACCTTGCTGGGCGTTAGGCTGCAGGGGCTGCCGGAGCGTTCATCTCCGGGGACTCAGGGTGTGCCGTCATTTCGACGGCAACCCAAAGATGAACACCGTCGGTGCCCCGGTGGCGCCAAACCACCCCGACGGCCTGCCGGAGGTGACCGCGATGTACTGGCGGCCGCCGGCGACGTAGGTGACCAGTCCGCCGCCGATCGGGCCGCCCGTATTGAACCGATAGAGCGGCGTGCCGCTCTTCAGGTCGAGCACCAGGAAGTCACCGGTGATCTCGCCCGTCAGCGCCAGGCCGCCGGCCGTCGTGGTCACGGCAGCGACCATCGGCTCCTTCGAGCGGTATCGCCACACGACGGCGCCGCTCCGAGCATCGACCGCCGTTAGCCAGCCCTGCTTTTCCGCCAGAGGCTTGAACTCGCCGCCCATATAGTTTTCCCCCGCAATGAATCGCGTGGTGTCGGCGAGCTTGGCCTCGGTGCACCAATCGACGGCCGGCACCACCAACAGCTTGGCAGCCGGACTCCAGGCGGGCCCATTCCACTCCACCCCGCCGAGCACTCCGGGGCAGAACCGGACCATGCGGTTCTTGCTGAGCGGCTCAGCCACGTTGAGCTGGGTCGTGACCGGCGTTTCCCAGATCCGGGCCCGTGTCACCCGGTCGAGGAGGCGCAAAATCCCATCTTTGCCGACCGTAGCGACGACGTCCCGCTCCTTGCCGCCGGCGGCGACCCGGAACAGCGGGGCGATTTGAGTCAGGTCCCAGTCATGAAAGTCCGCCGGGACCAGTTGCTCGTACCAACGAAGGGCGCCGCTTCGGGCATCGAGCGAGACCAACGCATTGGTGTAGAGGTTTTTCCCTGGCCTCAGCTCGCGGGGAAGATCGGGTGCTGGGTTGGTGACCGCCACGTACAGCTCCTCCGCAGCCAGATCGAGCGCCAGGGGGGTCCACACCGCGCCGCCGCCGATCGGAACGGCCGGATTACCCCACGTCTCGGATCCCGGCTCACCGGCCGCTGGAACCGTATTGAAGCGCCAGACCGGCTCACCGGTCGCGAGGCGGAAGGCCCCGACCCAGCCGCGGGCATTGTTCTCGCTACCGGCCGGTCCGATGAAGACGAGATCGTTCCAAATCAGCGGCGGCATCGTGATCGTCTCGCCGGCAGCGGGCTTGGCCACTTGGCGGGCCCATAACAGGGCGCCGTCCTCAGCGTCGAGGGCGAGGAGATAGCCATCGGCGGTGCCCCGAACCACGTAGCCATCCTTGATCGCGACGCCGCGGTTGTTGGGCCAGAGCTCGGTGTCTTGCGCTTGCCACTCATGGCGCCATCGTTCTCGGCAGGTGGTCGCGTCGATGGCGACGGTCACCCTGGACGTCGACAAGTAGATGGTGTTCCCCCAGACGATCGGACCGGCCTGGAAGAAGTTCATGTCGCCGAGCTGATAGGCGCAGACGACCGTCAGGGCGGGCGCGTTGGCGACCTGGATTTCGGACGCTGGCGAATGTCGGGTACCGCTGTAGTCGTGGGTGTGGTACGGCCAACTCTGGCTGGTGGCCGCCTGATTCAGGTCGGCCTGCGTGGGGCCGGTGCCTCGGGGCACGCTCCGATCGCCGATGAGCACGGTTTCCTTCGGTCGGGCAGTGGGGCCGGGTACCCCAACCGGCAGGCGGAGGCTCGCCAGCGCCGGCGTCGCCGCCAGCGGCGTTGGGCCGGCCGCCATGCCATTCTGCTCCAGGAGGTAGGCGACGATCTCGAGGTACTGATCAGCCGTGAGCGATCCAACCCTCGGCCGTGGCATCGTCGTTCGGATGACATAGAACAGATCGTCTACGCTGCGGCTGGGCTGGCCCCACACTCGGGCGAACCCCGCCCCCGCCAGCGGCGGCGCCGCTCCGCCTTCGAGCTTCGGTCCGTGGCAGGCCGCGCACTGAGCCGCGTAGTGCGCGCGGCCACGGGTCGCCTGGTCCACCGTAAAGCCCACACGGTCACGGGGGGATTGTGACATCGCCACGTCGGCCAGGCCGACGACGCATCCGACGGCTACTACGGTGAGCGGGAGCAGTGCGCGCATGGTCGACATCTCCTTGGCAGTGGAGCGACGCCCTCGACAATCGAGGCGCCGCGCCCCGGCTTGTTGGGGGTACGTCCGCCGATCAACATTGGGGCGCGGTTGCGACTTTGGCAAGCGGCGAGTCGCGCGCCTCGGATCCGCAAGCGAGTGACAGCGCTTACGATCCGAATTGTTCAAGGCGATTCCGGCTCAGAAACAGGCTGGAACCTCGAACGTGCGGTAGCGGCCCTCGAGATGTTGGGGTGCTGGAGCGCCGCGGTGGTCCTGATTTCCTGGAGGAATCGGTCGCCACCGAGGACGGCACCCAACTCGGGGCGGAGCACCTTGAGGGCGACCTGGCGGTCGTGCCGCGGATCCTGGGCCAGGTAGACGGTGGCCATGCCACCCGCGCCGATCTCGCCGAGGAGTTGGTACCGATCGCCGAGGTCGTGCTGGAGGGAAGGATTGAGGGCCATTCCGGAACCTACTGTCGGGTCACTGAGATGCTAGGTGTCACCCGTCCGAACGGAGCGGCGCTCAGTTGACTGATGGGGGATGGTCCGGTACTCCGAGGAAGAGGTAGCCGCCCGGCAACCGAGCCCGCGCGATGGCTCTCGGGTGACGGTCGGCGCCGCTATTTGTCGCCCTTTTCCCCTAAGACTTCGCGTGGCAGTCGGGACGCTATCCCAAGGGCGATCGGCCCCAGGAGGCCGTCACTCGCCCCAGATCTCCCGGAAACAGGCCGGCAGGTCGATCGCCAGCGGTGGCACCGCGCCATCCGGCTGCCAGGTGAGTGCCCCATCCAGGATCAGCGGCGACCGATCACCAGGCGTCCACACCTCTACCAGCCGGGCATCGAGGTCGACGATCCAATAGACCGGCACCCCGGAGCGCTGGTAGCGGCGGCGCTTGGTCACCCGGTCGGATCGGGCGGTCGACGGTGACAGGACCTCCACCACCAGCCGAGGGATCCCCGCGTCGGCCCACTCCCGAAACGGCCGTTCGGGCACCGTGTGGAGCACGAAAAGGTCCGGCTGCATCAGTTGGCCGGAGCGGAGGTCGAGATCGGCGGGCGAGAAGAGGACCGTGCCGAGCCGGTGGGCGGCGACGTATGACTTGACCCGGTCATTCCAGGCGCTCACGGCCACCTGATGCAAGGCCCGCGGACTGGGGCTCACCAGCAGCTCCCCGTCGACGAGCTCGTAGCGATTGCCATCGTCCGGGAGGGCGAGCACCTCCTCCCGGGTCCACGACTTGACGACGTCAGGCATGCCCATACGTTACGCTCGGCGGGTGAGGGTTGGCAACTCGGCATGACAGCCAAGTTGGAGCCAGGCACTCAGGGGCCGGTAACCAAAACGCCGCGGACCGCAGCAATTCACCGCAAGGGATATCTACGGCGAGGCTACCGCCGCGGAAGCCCGTCCCCACGGCAACGCCGGACCGGGGGCAGGGGTCAGAGAACCTGGTCAGCGGCGCACGGTCCGGCGCAGCACTCGGTCTAGTGCCCGCGGCCGCGGCCGCCGCGACCACGACTGACGACGACGCCGATCCGACCCCGCGGGCCGTACCAGCCCGGACCCCAATAGCCGTACCAGGGATCGTACCAACCATCGCGGAGATCCTCCGTGAAATCGACAAAGTAGCACGACCGACCGTCGGCGCTCCACTCGATCTGGCGGAACGGCAGCGGCGTTCGGAACTCGATCATGCTCGGCGGGTGATCCACATCGACGCGGGCACCGGTGGCCAGATCGGAGAGGACCAATCGGGCCGCCGAGGGCGGATCGCCCGAGAGTGGGATCCGATAGCTCCAAACCTTCGGCCGAACCGAGCCGTCGTCGGGCAGGTACTGGATCAGCGACAACTCGGGCGACCGGGTCTCATCGAGACGATACGTCAGGAACTTCGAGCCGTCCGGGGAGAAGTTGCCGGTCGGCGGGAAGACCATTCCCGCGCGCGCTGCCGCAGAATAGGCCCCACGCGCTCGCGCCGTGCCAAACCGGGCGAGCAGGTCCGCCATGGTGCCGTCGAGATAGGCCGTCTCGATCTTCGACAAACCGCCCCTCCCGGCCAAGGGCATCGTGCGCCCACTCCTCGAACCACGCGACGTGCCCGACCATCCAGCGAACGCTGGTGGTTGGCGGACGGCGTCCCCGTGCCTCCGCCGCAGCCCAGTGACCGGATCCGACGAGCGAGGCACCCAGACCATGGCGAAAACCAGGGAAGTGACGGCCGGACAGCGGAAAGAGCTGCTCGAAGCATTGGAGGCCCGGTTCGGAAAACCATGCCGAAGACAAAGGATCTGAAGGCCGGACAAGGACTTACGGCGACTGATGGCAGTGTGATCGACCCATGATGGGGCGCTGATCAAGGGAGAGACCAGTCTGATCGAGAACTGATGGGGCCGGATTACCATGGCGGTCAGGTACATCGATTTACCACCTGATCCGGGGGCCCCAATGCGCCGCACACCGACTCCTTGTTTCGCTTTGATCTTGGCGGCCGCCGGATGCGGTGGCGGCGCGACTGGCCCGACCCCTCCTCCGCCCCCTCCTCCCCCGCCAGCGCCGGCCGTTGCGGCGGTGACGATCTCGCCGCAGGGGCTCACCCTGCCCGTCGGCGGGCAGGGGCAACTCGCGGCCGACGCCAAGGCGGCGAACGGAGCGACGGTCGGGGGGGTGGCGATCGGGTGGACCAGCCGCGCGCCGAACGTGGCGACGGTGACCAATACCGGGCTCGTGACCGGTGTCGCCGCCGGACAGACCGAAGTGATCGCGGCGGCCCAAGGGAAAGCCGACACGGTACTGGTCGTGGTCTTGGGCGCCTTCCAGCTGGTGGTGACGCCGGGCCCGGCCGCGGTCGATATCGGGAAGTCCGCGGCGTTCGCCGTCGAAGCGCGGGATGGGAGCGGCCTCGTGATCCCGACTCCGCCGGTGAGCTGGGGTTCATCCGCGCCGACAATCGCCACGGTGTCCGGTTCCGGGATCTCCACCGGCGTGGCCGCAGGAGTCTCAACCATCAGCGCACGGTCGGGGACGGTGCTCAGCAACGGGGCGCTCCTCACCGTCCGCGACACCACCTCCGCTTCCCGGGTCTGCAACGGCGTTCTCGGGTTCGCGAAGTTCGAAGGAACAATCGACTACGGCTACAAATCCGTGGGACAGCAAACCGATGGTGGGTTCCTGATCGACGCCGACGACAACGGCATCCTCACGGCGACCCTCGTCAAGACGAGCGACGGTCCGTTCCTGGCCTCGTGGTCAGGCGACATCCATGGGTCCGCGTCGACCACCCAGCGCAAGTACGACGGCAGCAACTCGGAGACCCGGTCCGGTGGTGGCCCGATCATCGGCATTCCGCTTCAGTTTGGCGGGGCCCCGGTCCTGCCGAAGATGACCCTGATCGCCGATTTGCAGCTATGCACATGGCGGCTCACCGCGCTGGCTATGCTGTCGGTGCGGCAGACCTACCTGGGGACGACGACCCAGAAAGAGGAGCCGGTTGCCATGCTCCAGTTTTCGTCCATCATCGGCGACCCCAGGTTGGGGCTCTTGCTACCCACGGGTTCACTGACGCCGCGATCGCTGGTGTGGGGGGTGATGCATCCCACCGATGATGCCGTGATGCCGCTGGGCTTCGCGGCAGAGCTCTTCAATCCGATTGATCGCTCAGTGGGACAGGGTACCGGGGGCATGGTCCTGGTACCGAAGCCGTAGGGTCAAAGTACCGACCCGGGCGGCACCTTGAGGTCGCCCAGCGTCGTAGCCGCGTCGACAATCAGGAGCTTGCGGCGGGCTGCGCGTTGGACGTCGGGCCCCCAGCGGCGCACCGGTTCCCGGCGAAAGAGCCGCCCGGTGTGCCGGTCCTGGAATCGTCGAGCATGTCGTTGCCGTTGACCGATTGCGCCTCGATTCGAAACGTGCCGGCCGGGCTGTTAATCTTCGATGTCTGCACCTCGACGTTCAACCACCTGTCGGACGCCGACGCGGGCAGGTCGGCACTGCTGACCCGAAACTCCATTTCGAGAGTCGCCATCGCCCCATCGTACTTGAGCGGCGTCTCGCGCAGTCGCATGAACGCCCAGATCGCAAACGCGACGGCCGCTGGCGAAATAGCCGCTGGCCCCGGCCCATCGGACCACGACGCGATCGCCCGCGGGGTTGGCGAACGCCTCGACGGGCTCCGTGCGCGCGTCCGGCGAACTGATGTGGCCCACTGTCGCCGCTATCCGGTCGGCGGAGAGGCCCCGCCTCCGGGCGGAGCGGACGGTGGAGGTGGAGTGGCCGCCCGGGGCGCCGGCTCTGGCCCCGGCTCTCCGGGAGATGTCCGACCATTCATGCGCCGGGTCGCAGCGGCCGCTCGACCATCGGCCCACGCGATCGCCGCATCGATTTCAGGACCGGCGCTCCGCCAAAGCTGGCGAATGTCCTCAACTTTGATTTCGCCCTGTATTCCTGCGGCTTCCATGACCTGGGCAATGATCAGGTCGATCACTTGTTCGATGTTCTGACACTTGCCCAGCTTCTCGGAGAACACCGCGACCTTCTCGTTCAGCTGAGCGATCCTGATCGTCGCCTGCTGGTCGACCACTTGGAGGAACTCGCCGATCTCGTTGGAGTTATCCTTGACCCGCTCGAGTGGCGACCGCAAGGTGCTCTTGGCCTGGTTGACGACGTCCTTGAGCTGGCGCATGGTGGCCTCGATCCCAGCATTCGCGACGGAGCCGCCGAGGTTGAGCACAGCCGCGCCCGCCTGGGCCAGCGCCCCGTCGCCCAACTCGGCCTTGGGAATCGAGATCGGGGGCACGACGATGCCATCGAGCTTGGCGATCGCCTCCGTGGCCGACGTCCGAACAGCGGCAGCCTTTTCCTTGCCGCTGGTGGCAAAAAACTGCATTTGCCCCAGCTGGCCGATGTGCTTCCGCATGTCGTCGAGGCCCTTCCTGGTGGTGTCCCGGAAGGTGATGAACGGGTCCTTGCCACCGAGAAACTGCTTCGCCATCCGATTCATCTGGTCGACCTGTAGCTTGACCGCTCCCGCGGCCAGGTCGATCGCGCTGTCGCCCAGCTGGTACATCTGCTTGATCTGTTTCAACTCGCCGCTGATGACCCTGAATGCCGCGACCTCGGCGGCCGCCTCCGCTGCCGGGCCCGGGGAGCCGAGATCAGCCACGTTCCGCCGCGGCGGCGAGCTCGCTCCCGCGGCGGCCGGTGCACCGCTTCCGCTCGAGAACGGAATGTTGCCGCCAAACACGCCGAACAACCCCTGCAGCACCTGGCGGACCGCCGGGACGATGAACTTCGCCGTCGTGAAGACCGCCTTGCCGGCTTTGGCCCCTTGCTGGGCAACTTCCGTGTTGCTGAAGCCGCCGCTCGACAAATCGATCAAGTCGAACATGAACGCCGCCGCGTCTCCCAGCACGTTGGCGGTGTAGTTGTTCGCGAATGAGTTCCATTTGTCCTGCGCCGGTGGAGGGCTTTTGGCGGCGTTATAACTGGCCGCGCACCCGATCGAAAAGTCCAGCAGGAACTGGACTCCGTCGAGGCTCACCTTAATGATCTTGAGCGTTTCGTTCGCGCTCGCCGTTACCGGAACCAGCGGCGCCAGGACGACGGAAACGGTGACCCCGTCCTGCGCGAGCTGCGCGATGTAGGTGATGTGGCCAATCCCATTGTTGATCACCATCACCGCGCTGCGCACCATCACCAGCTTTTCCGTGATCGGCGCGTCTTCGTACGGGACGGCGGTCATGTCCTGGTAGATGTTGATCGCGTCCGCGGCGGCGCCGCCCAGCAATCCCCATCCTGGCACGAGGCGGGTGATCTCGAGCCCGCTCCGCGCGAGATTCCCACCGGTGCCCTGGAAGAACGCGGCCCAGTCGATGCCGCTGGAAGGGTTGTTGCGGGTGATGTTGCCGACGGCATTGGCCGGCAAGCCGGCTGGCCGGCCATCTGGGGTTGGCGTCGCAACGCCCGTCGGCCCCGCGGGCCTCGCGCCGGTCGCCGGCGAAGGACCACCCGCACCTCCGGTCGGGGCCGCCGGACCGCTGGACCGGCCCGACGGCGCGGGACCGGCCGGCGGTGACGCGCCGGCACGGGGGGCCCCAGGCGCCGTGGGAGCAGGCGGTGGCGTGGCCCCGGCCGGCGGCGGTGGACGCCCGCCCGGGGGCGCGGCGGGGGCGCCCGCGGATCCAGCGTTAGGCGCGGCCAGAGTCCCACCGGGCAGAGTCGCGGTGCCCCCATCGAGCCGGTCATCATCGGGCTCACCGGGCCGGCGCGGCTGCCGCTGCACGACCGCCGGCGGCCGAGAAACCGACCGGCCGGGAGTGAACGCGGCTGCACTGCCGAGGCCGCGTCCTACGGCTTCGTTCCCGATGGCGTGCTGGAGGAACAGGATGCTGCGGGTGTTGGGGTCCAGCGTGTCGAACCCAGAATCCAACACCTCGCTGGCCGGGACCCGGCCTTCCCGCTCCCGGTCGGGAACACGCTCGCGGTCGGCATTTGATTGAGGTGTCGACATCGGATTTGCGTCCTGGGAGGAGGGCGAGGACCAAATCCCTCGGCGCGACCAGGAGTGGCCGTACCGCACCGCAGCAATAGCCGATCGCCGCAGGGACCAAGGGGAATCTACGGTGGCTTCCGATCACCGGCAACCGAGCGGCGTCAGCGCCTCGGGCACCAGGTGCCAATCAGCGGGTCGAGGACAGGGGGCGGACGGAAGAGAGGGTGCGTGGCTCGAACGCCCCCGAGGGAGTCTGGGCCCCGACCGGTTCCGCTGGCCTCGAGGGCGCAGCTGTGGAATTCGCCGGCGTGCCGGCGCCAACCGGACCCATTGCTTGAACGCGGCTCGGCCGGCGTGACCGTTCTGCGCGCATCCAGGTTGGCGATCCCGCCTTCCGCCAGTAGCTTTTCCCCCCGTGACCGATCCCATCAGCTCGTTGCAAACATCCCTCGCCGACCGATACCGGATCGAGCGGGAACTCGGCCACGGCGGCATGGCCACCGTCTACCAGGCCCACGATCTCCGGCACGAGCGGAAGGTGGCGCTCAAGGTCCTCCGCCCCGAACTCGCCGCGGTGATCGGGGCCGAACGGTTCCTGGCCGATCAAGACGACCGCCAACCTCCAGCATCCCCACATCCTGGCCCTGTTCGACTCGGGCGGCGTGAACGGCACCGTGTTCTACGTGATGGCGTCCGTCGAGGGGGAAACGCTCCGCGACCGGCTCCGAGTGTGCGGCCGGGGGTGGGGTGTGCTTTGCTTCGGTGTGGCGCGCCGCGATCGAGGTCTGCGCCACCATCGTGCGACGGACGCCCGCTGTGGCGAAAATTGACGCAGTGCGCCCTAGGCTCGATACTTGGGTATGGCAGGGCGTCAACTGCGGCTTCTCGAGGAACGCGAACACCAACGGCTTCTAGAGAGATCGCTCTCCGAGGGCCTGAACGCTGGGGGTACCATTGAGTCACATGAAGAACGCCTGGCTCATCCTTGGCCTGGTCTTGCCCGGCGGGCCCCTTCTCGGTCAGGCCCATCCGCTCGACCCGGCTTCCGGCACCGAGCTGCGTCGCGGCCTCGCGGTGCTCCGGTCGTCGGGCGTGCTCTCAGCCGGGACGGATTTGGCCTCCTTGAGTCTCAAGGAGCCGGCCAAAGCCGCAGTGCTGGCTGGGCGGACGATGTCTCGGCAGTTGGCCGCGGTTACCTATGACGCCACTGCCAACCGGACGGCCGAAGTCACCATCGATCTCGGCTCCGATCGGATCGTCGACAGCCGGGTCGTTCCCGGGGTCACGCCGCAGCACCTTAGTCGCGACAATCGCGATGACTGACGCCGATCAGGCGGGCCATCCGCCGGGCGGTCCAGTGGGTGAACGGCGCGGGCGGGCGCTCCTGGGTCTTCGCCAGGATCTTCGCTTCGATCCGCGGGTCGAGCCGGTCCGGCCGTCCGCTCCAGGGCCGATCGGCCGACCGAACCCCCGTCGGGAGCGCCGCGGGAAGGTCGTTTACTTCAATTGTTCGTGGGGGGATGTTCCTAACCTTCACTTATGCGACAGCGCCACTCGGTCGCGGCATAAGTCACGCTTCAATCATACCCAGTCGCCACCGAACCGCCACTCCGCCAGCCAGTTACGCCCCATCCCCCCGGCCCCGAATTCGCAGTTTCCTGGTTATCAGCATGCGCCCGCTTTCCAGTACCTTGTCGGCAATGACCCCCCACTCGGGTCGCCTTTCGTAAACCCAACTCTTGGGTTATTGTCCACATGCCGACTGTCGTCCGCGAGGCCGGCTTCGTCCTCAGGATCTACGGACCGCCGCGAGAACATGCGCCGCCGCACGTCCACGTCGAACGGGGACGATCGGACGTCGTGGTGATCCGGCTGGGATTGGGCGGCCGGCCGCCGAAGGTGTGGGCCGTCTACGGCATGAATAGTCAGGATGTGGTTCGGGCTTACCGGCTCGTGGAGCGGCACGCTGATCTGATCCGCACCAAGTGGAAGGAAATCCATGGGTAGACCAACGCTCACCGATAGCGCGATACTCGCGCTCGTTCCCCGGGCCCGAGGGCGGGCGCGGCGCGCCCTGGACCGAGAACCCCATGCTGCCGCCGTTCGGTACCATCGGGCCGGGCGGCGCCTGCTGGTCCATCTGACCAACGGGGCAGCCCTGATCATTCCGATCCAGTTGGTCCGGAGCCTCCGCGACGCGCGGGACGAAGACCTCGGGGATGTCTCCGTCGGGCCGGCGGGACTTGGGCTGCACTGGGAGCGGCTGGACGAGGACCTCTCGATCGCGGGTCTCGCGACGGTCGCCTTCGGATCGCCGACGCTGGTGCGAGCCTGGGGCGCGGCGGGCGGAGGGGCCCGAACCGCGGCCAAAGCCCTCGCCGCCCGACGGAACGGCCGAAAGGGCGGGCGGCCCCGCAAGGCCCCGGTCTAACGAATCCAGCCCGACACTCGACCACCCGTCGTCGAGTCGCCACGTCCGGTTGGGCCGCCGACACCAACTTCTACCTCGGCGCCGTCAAGCAGGACTGCCAGATGTGCCACCTCACCACTCGGCCCGGGCTCGACTTTCTGAGCGCGGGGAACTTCCGAGCCAACAAGGCGCTCGTCTTCTCCGCGGTCTGTCAGGCCAAGTCGATGCCGCACGGCGAAACGCCGTATCGCCACTTCTGGCAGCGGGATCCTAGTTGACCAGCACGATCACGGTTGCTTCCGGTCCCCGCACGTTCGAGTCCTTGTATTCCGGCACGATCCAGTACTGGTACGCCATTGCACTGGTCGGATAGATCGTCTCCCCCCACAAGCAGGTCGCGCCCGGCACGAGGGCGCCCGGCTGCCGGGCCTTGAGGGGCTTCCCCGCGGCATCGCGAACAAAGTCTCTCCCGTGCCCTGGAACCCCCTTCATGACCAGATAGTCCTTTGCCTCCACATCGCAGACCCAGATGAGCGTGACCGTATTCTTGTCGTACTTGAAGGTGAGCTGGGTCGGCCCGACCGGCGCCGGCTTGATCGTGACCGTCACCACGTCGCTTTCCATCACGGCGGTCGGATGAGTCGCGATGACCTTGTAGTACTGGGTGCTTCCGACTTTTCCATTACTGCCCCACGAATTGCCGCAAGAAGAGAGCCGTGCGCCCGTCCGGTTCAAGACTGACTAGGTAGCGACAGGGGCGACGATCTTGCCCTCATTTGCTCCGTCGGTGGCATGGCACTCCTTGTATTCGAGCCCGCTA
>JAYTTT010000418.1:0-4264 GCA_043744895.1 Gemmatimonadota bacterium
CCGAACAGGCCGTCGGCGACCGGACGGTCGACGGGCGAGCCGATCTCTACGCGTTAGGCTGCGTCCTCTACGAAATGCTGACCGGGGAACCGCCGTATCAGGGACCGACCCAGCAGGCCATCCTGGTAAGCGCTTCACCGACCCGGTGCCGTCCGTCCGGGCCAAACGCGGCGAGGTCCCGGACTGGCTCGACCGCCTGGTGACCCAAACCTTGGCCCGCGATCCCGCCGACCGGCCGGCCGACGCGTCGGCATTTACCACTGCCCTGAGCGGGGGCGCCCCAACGCCGGTTAGGCAGCCCGCCCCGCTTGCCGTCATCGGCGACGACGGACCGTCGATCGCCGTCTTGGCCTCACCAACATGAGCGCCGACCCGGAGAACGAGTACTTCTCCGGCGGGATCGCCGGGGAGTTGATCAACGCCCTGACCCGGTTCCCCGGCCTCAAGGTCATCGCCCGAACCTCGGCCTTCTCCTTCAAGAGGAAGAACGTCGACGTCCGGGAAATCGGCCGGACCCTGGGAGTCAGGACGGTGCTGGAGGGAAGTGTCCGCAAGGCGGGGAGTCGCCTCAGGGTGACGGCGCAGTTGGTCGACGCAACCGACGGATCGCACCGGTGGTCCGAGCGCTACGATCGCGAGCTGGAGGACGTGTTCGCGATCCAAGACGAGATCACCGGCGCGATCCGGGATGCCATCGGGATCCAGCTGCTGGGCCAAACCCCGCCGGCCCGGCAGCGGACTGATCCGGACACCTACGCGCTCTATCTCAAAGGACGGTTCTGCCTCGCCCGAATGGCCACCAGGTCCCGGGAGGAGGTCGAGCTGCTGCAACAGGCCATTGGGCGGGATCCCGGATTCGCGCCGTCGTACGCCGCCCTCGGCACCGCCTATATGGGTCAGATCTACTACGCCACGATGAACCCTGCTGAGGCGCTGGCGAAGGGCAAGGCAGCCGCGGACCGGGCACTCGCAGCCGATCCGGATCTGCCCGAGGCTCATATACTGCGGGCCCGCGTCGAGTTCACGTCGCTGGGCGGGGGGCTGGACCCGGGACTCGCCGTGCATCGCCTAGCCGACCGACACGGCGGCAACAGCGCCGAGATTCGGGAGCTTCGCGCCTGGAGCTACGCCGCTCAGGGATTGTTCGACCTCGCGGTCCACCGACCCCAGATTCGAAACCCTTTGCCGGAGGATCGGAATCCCGCCGCTCCCGCCCGAGGCAGCGTCCCTCCTGCGGCCCCGCTGGTGGGAGCCTACCGGACCCAAGCCCGCCACGGCGCCGGACCGCTCCCTCGTCGTCCTCCCCTTCGAGAACACCAGCCCCGACCCTGAGAACGCCTACTTCGCCGACGGCCTCACCGAGGAACTGATCGCCGACCTCTCCAAGCTCCGCGACCTCAAGGTCATCGCCCACAACTCAGCGATGCGCCTTAAGGGCACCACCAAGGACGCCCGGACGCTGGGCCGGGAGCTCAACGTCCGGTACGTGTTGGGCGGCAGTGTCCGTCGGGCCGGCCACAACCTCCGAATTACCGCCCAGTTGAGCGACGCCGTCGACGATACCCAAGTCTGGGCCGAGAAGTATTCCGGAACACTGGATGATGTGTTCGATCTCCAGGAACGGCTCGCGCGCCAGATCGTAGGTGCGCTCAAACTGACCCTGACCCCCAACGAACAACAGGCACTCTCCGGGCGCCCGATCAAGAGCCCGCTGGCGTATGAGCTGTACCTCAAGGGCCGTCAGGAGTGGAACCGGCAGACCAAGCCAAGCCTGGAAAGAGCCGTCAGCTTCCTCAAGCAGGCCGAGGCGATCGAAGGATCCAACCTACGGCTCACGACCACGCTCGCCATGGTCTACTGGTTTCTTCAAGACTTTGGCTGGGACACGGCCCTCGACTTGATGGCACTCCGCCAGGAGTGCCTGGCCCGCGCCCGGGCCCTCGATCCCACCAGCGCTGAGGGCGATGTCGTCGAGGCCTCGCTGGAGTTCAGCCGCTGTGAGTTCGTCGCGGCTGCTTACCGGATCAGGCGGGCCCTGAAGGCAATCCCAACCCATCACGACTCCCTCTACGTCGACGTTCAAGTGCTGGCGGGCAACCTCGGCCAGCCCGACCGTGCTCGGCCGACCGTCGCGAGGTTCCTCGGCCTGGATCCACTGTCATACGGAGCTCACGTTTCGGCTGGAATCACGGAACTCATGGCTGGTCGGTACGCCGAAGCCCTCGCCGGGTTCGAGGCCGGGCTCGAGTTCGAGCCCGAGAGCTTTGATCTGAGAGTGTTTCGAGCCTGGGCGCTCACCACCGTTGGGTCGATGGCGCCGGCTGCAGCGCTGTACCGACAACTTGCGGACGAAGCCAGCGCGTCAGGGCCAGGGTTGGCCGATTGGTGCCAGGTCTGCGCATGTGGCGCCGAAGGAAACGCAGCGGGCCTCTCAGGGGCCGTAACGCCCGCGCTCAAGACGTTCTTGGCGAGCAACAATCCACTCTGGGCGGTTCCGTTGGTCGGCTCCCACGCGATGGTAGGTCTCAAGGATGAAGCGATGGACTGGATGGAGCGGCTCTTCGCCCGAGGCTTCGCCGACTACCCCCACCTCACCCGCGACCCGCTCCTGGCCACTCTCCGCGGCTTCCCCCGCTTCGAACAGTTCCTCCCAGTCGCCAAGGCCAAGTGGGAGGACGTGGCCCGTCAACTGGCGGACCTCCCCCCGCTCTGATCTCAGGGCAGCCGGTTCCCTTTGATCCATTCCGAGTCGTCATTCGCCTTGGCCGTGATCCCCACCGCCCGCCCGCCGGCCATCCGGAATCGGAGCGGGAACTCAGGATCGATGTCCACGATCACCCCCTGATCGAGGAACCCCATCAGAAACTCGTGCGGCACCTTGGTCGGTACCAGCTCGCTCTCGAAGCCGGACATCGCCATCAACAGATGGCCATCGCGAAGCACGATCTCAGCGGCGATTTGCTCAGCCGGTTCGCCGCGATCCCCCACGAACGTGAGATCGTAACGGCCAAGATACGGCGCCGCTTCGGCTGCACTGATCGTTCTGGTCATGACGGGGGCCCCAACCTCGATCGCCAGATCGAGCGCCTTGGTTCGTGGAGCCGAAGCACCGCGCCGGTCCGGGTCACCCGCGGAAAATCGAAGGTCAGCATTTCCACCGCCGCCCCCTCGACCGGCGTCACCGGAAACGCATACGCCATGCTGTCGGGTTTCGGGTGCTGGTCGTGGAAGAGCTTCGGATTGGCGTGAAGGTAGACCGTCCAGAGACCGGGTGCCGGCGCCACCCACATCGCGGATCGAGGGTCCGGTCCGCGGTCGACCGATGCCCTTCCTGGGCCGTGCCGATCTGATCGCAAACAAGCGGGCGGCCGGCCGCCCGAAAGACCTGGCCGACGTCGCCGCGCTCGACCCCCTACATCGCCGACGGCTACTACAAATTCGTCCTCCCCGCCGTCAAACGCGGCTACGTGGTGGCGGTGCTCGACGCCCGGGGCCGGGGCAGTTCCGAGGGTGAGTTCACCCCGTTTTCCCAGGAAGCCAACGACGGTTACGACGCCATCGAGTGGCTGGCCACCCAGCCGTGGAGCAACGGCAAGATCGGGATGATGGGCGGGTCCTACGGCGGCTTCGACCAGTGGAGCATCGCCAAGGAGTTCCCGCCCCACCTCGTCACCATCACCCCGACCGCCTCCTCCTATATGGGGGTCGATTTCCCCGCCCTCGGCGGAATCTGGCCCAGCTACGTGATGCAGTGGCTGACCTTCACCAGCGGCCGGACCCCGAACGCCAACAGCTTTGGCGACGCCGGCTATTGGCAGGACAAGTTCCGGATCCGCTACCTCGAACACCGGCCGTTCGCCTCGCTCGACACCCTGGTCGGCAACCCCTCGACCATGTTCCACCGGTGGATCGCCCATCCCGATCTCGACGCCTTCTGGCTGTCGATGGCGCCCACCACGGAACAACTGGGCCGCCTGTCGGTGCCGATCCTCACCCGGACCGGGATGTATGACGGGGACCAGATCGGCGCGATGGAGTACTACCGGCAGCACATGAAGTACGGGTCACCGGCAGCCAAGGCCAGTCACTATCTGATGATCGGGCCCTGGGACCACGCCGGCACCCGGATGCCCCGACGGGAAATGGACGGGCTTTCCTTCGGCGAAACGGCCGTGTTCGACATGGGGGCGCTCGAGGCCGACTGGTTCGACTGGATTATGAAGGGCGGTGCCCGGCCGGCCAAGCTCCCAAAGCGGGTGGCCTA
>JAYTTT010000419.1:0-16620 GCA_043744895.1 Gemmatimonadota bacterium
CCCAGGATGCGGGTCCGGCCGGCAGCATCTAACCGATGGGCGAAATCCTATTCCTGGTCGTGCTGTTCGCGGTCGGCGGCCTGCTCCAGGCCGCCGGCAAGCGTCGGCGGCAAGCACCGCGAACGAATCGTCCCTCGGCCGCAATGGAGCCTTCCGACCGTTCCAGCGGCATGTTGGCGGAAATCCAGAAGGCGATCGAGGAAATGAACCGGGCCAATGAGGTGGCCCCGGTCGAGGACGAGCCTGAAGAGGAAGCCTTTTCTCGCGAGGTCGAGCCGGAGGTTCGAAGCCTCGACGAAATCACCCCCCGCCCCGAGCGGGTCATTGTCGTCCGGGACGAGGCCATCGAGGCCCTTGCCGCCAAGCGCCTGGAGTGGTCGGAGTCGCGATTACGACCCCACACCAAAGCCGATCACCGGGCATTCGACTCCAAGATCCGGACGCCGGAGCCGACACTGCCGACGGGCCTCGACCGAATCGCGGAACTGCGGCGGATGATCGTGTGGCAAGAGGTGCTCGGCAAGCCGGTGTCGCTCCGGGACCGTCAGTAGCCTAACGAGTGGCCGGCGGGCCGTACCGGCTTTCGTACCGGGCGGCGCATTCCGTGATGATCCGATGGGCCTCGTCGGCGTTCCCGAACCCTCGGCTTTCCTGCTGGCCCCGCTTGGCTCCCTCGAGATCCTTGTAGACCAGAAAGAAGTGCTCGATTTCGCGGAGGGTGTGGCTCGCGAGGTCGCCCAAGTCGTGAATTTCGTGGGTCCAAGAGTCGGCCACCGGCACGGCCAGGATCTTCTCGTCCTCCTCGCCTTTGTCGATCAGGAAGAAGACGCCAACCGGCCGAACTTCGATCAGGCACCCGGTAAAGACCGGCTCGGTCATGGTGACCAGGACGTCGAGCGGATCATGGTCGCCGGCCAGGGTTCGGGGCAGGAATCCGTAGTCACCCGGGTAGTGGACGGCGCTGTGGAGGACCCGGTCGAGGCGAAAGATCCCGAGTTCCTTGTCGAGCTCGTATTTGTTCCGGTCGTGTTTGGGGATTTCGATCAGGGCATTGCAGACCGAAGGCGGATTGGGGCCGGTCGGGATGTCGTGCCAGAGGTGGACGGGTCGTCGGGGGTTGGCGGGCATCGGGCGAATTTAGCGGCTTGCACCGGCCCCGGGGGAGCCCCATATTCTTCGCCCTTGCCCGAGTGGCGGAATGGCAGACGCAGTGGACTCAAAATCCACCGGGGGCAACCCCGTGCGAGTTCGACTCTCGCCTCGGGCACTTGGGGTCTTGGCTTCGCGCTGAGGCCCCTTCTGTCGTTTACCGATCGCCGGCCTGGGCGTTCAGATCATACCGCATGATCGCAGCGTGCCGGCCGCCTAACTGCCGCTCAGCCTCGTAGACATCCCCGACCGGTCCGGGAGCGACCCCGGTCGCCTCGGCGAGTTCGCGTCGGTCCCCATCGGTCAGTCGAAGCAGAAAGGCTGAGCGGAGTTCCCGCGCCCGCTCGGCGCTCGGCATCCCGACGATTACCGCCGCCACGCCCGGCCGGTCGAGAATGACTCGGATTGCCACCGTCGATACCTCGGCGCCATGCCGCTCGGCGATTCGGCCGAGGACGGCCAAGATCTTCTGAAACACGGCCCATCCGCCCAGGTCGTCGATGACGAGCCGGTATTTCAGCAACGAGCGATTGACGAGTTCGGCTGGATCGGCCTGGCCAAGCCAGCGGGTCGACAAGAAGCCGCCGGCCAGGGTGCCGTAACAGAGCAGGGCCACGTTATTGCCCTGGGACGCGGCCGCGAGGCCCCGGACGGGCCGCTGGTCGAGGACGGAATACTGGAGTTGCATCGAGGCCACCGGCACCCCGGTGGCCAGGAGCTCCCGAAGCCGCGGGGTGTCGAAGTTGGTCAGCCCAACCAGCCGGATCTTGCCCTCCCGGGCCAAGTCGCCGAGTACGCCTAACGTGTCCACGTAGCGCTCGACCCGGTAGTCCCACCAATGGAACTGGACCAGGTCGAGCCGGTCGAGGCCGAGCCGGGCCAACGACCGATTAATGACTCGTTCGACGCCCCGCCGGTCGAGGGTCGGCAGGGCCGTCAGGTCGGGCACGAACTTGGTGTGGACCTGGGGCGGGGCTTGGCCGGCCGCCAACCGCCGGCGGACGTACTCGCCGATGGTGGCCTCGACGCCGGTGTAGATGTCGGCGCAGTCGAAGGTGTTGAGGCCCTGATCGAGGAAGCCATCCCACCGGGAGAACAGTTCCTCCCGGTCGAGGGTCCGATTCGCGTGGCCCCCCGACAACTGCCAGCCGCCGAGAATTATTCGGGGAATCGAGTAGCCCGGCGCCAAGTCGATCAGCGGAATCATTCGGGCAGCGACTCCCCGGATTCCTCGCTATGTCGAAAGGTCCGCTTCCCGGTTCGTGAAATCCGGAACACGGCACCGCAATGGACATCGGGACAGGCGATGTCCGAGTCGGTGGTCATCCAATCGTTAGGGTGGGTTTCCCGTTGCTTGGCCGGCAGCACCGGGAGCAAGGCCGCCAGGGCATACAATGGAAACCCCTGACCGGCAGGGAAGGCGATCCGGCCGCCCTGGACCTCGAAATAGTCACCGATCTGCTCGTGACAGAGCATCGGGCCCCGGGCCCTCACGACTTCGACCTTGAGGTGGTACAAACTGAACTCGTCGGATGCGGCGCTCATGGCGTTCTCCCGTTGGGCGGACCGGAAGGTAACCAGGCGGTGGCTTGGGTTGGATGCCCGCAGTGGCTTGCCGCGCATGACGTTAGGTCTACTGTATCAATAGACCGATACGGTGGCGCCGTCTTTGCATTGCAAGCCGGCATGACTGCAAAGCACCCCGGTCTCGTCCTCAAGTGGTTGGAGGACGTCGACGCCCGAAGCCCGGTTCCGCTCTACGAGCAGATCGCCAGCCGATTGAAGGCGGCGGTCGGGGGCGGGATCCTGGCCGACGGCGATCCGCTCCCGTCGGTGCGGCTCTTGGCCGGCGATCTCCGGATCAATCCGGCCACGGTGGTCCAGGCCTACCGGCTGCTCGCGTCCGATGGCTTCGCTGAAATCCGCCAGGGCGCGGGGACCTTCGTTCGTTCGCCCTCGTCGGATCAGCGGCAACGGGAGCGGGACGCCCAGGCCCGCCGTTTGGTTCGGCAGCTACTCGCGGAGGGCGCCCGCCTGGGGATTTCGGCCAGAGAAATGAAAACGGCGTGGGACGACACGGTCCAGGAGCGGAGCCGATGACTGATGCGATCCGGTTGACGGGAGTCGGGTACCGGCCCGGCGCAGGTTTCGCGATCGAGAACCTCTCGCTGGCCGTTCCCGAAGGCGCGATCTACGGCTTCCTCGGCCCGAACGGCGCGGGCAAGACGACCTCCATTCGGTTGTTACTGGGTCTATTGCGGCCGGCCCAAGGGCAAATCACGGTCCTCGGCGAGTCGATTCCCGACCGGGCGTCCCAGGCGTTAGGCCGGATTGGCTACGTGCCCGAACGGCCCCACCTCTACCGGTTCCTGACGGTGGGTGAGAGTCTCCGCTTTCACCGGGCGTTTCACCCCCGCTGGGATCAGGCGTGGGCCACCGCACTCCTCGGCGGGTTCGGTCTGGCGCTCGACCGGCCGCTCCGCCGGTTGTCCAAGGGCGAAATGGGCAAGCTGATGATGCTCCAAGCGCTCTGCCAACGACCGGAACTGTTGGTGCTCGACGAGCCGACCGACGGCCTCGATCCGGTGGTCCGCCGGGAAGTGATGAGCGCCGTGGTCGAGTACGTGGCAGAACATCGCGCCACCGTCTTCATCTCGAGCCATCTGGTCCACGAACTCGAACGGCTCTGTGACTGGGTCGGGGTGATGGATCGCGGGACGCTGGTGACCCAGCTGCCGATGACCCAGCTCAAGAATGGGATCAAGCGGCTCCGAATCACCGGCCCGGTCGAACGGCTCGACGGGGCGCCATTTGCCGTGCTCTCCCGCAACGGCCAGGGCCCGGGGGCGGTGTGGATCGTCGATCAGTGGGAGGCGACGATGACCAGCTGGATCGCGGAACGCGGGGTCCGGATCGATGCGATCGACGACCTCGATCTCGAAGAGGGGTTCGTGGAGCGGCTCCAAGCTCGCCGCCGGGGAGGTAATCATGTTTAGCGCGCTGGTGTGGCTCCAGTGGAAGTCGAGCCGAACCTGGATTGTGATCGCGGCGGTAGCGGTCATGGCCTTGCCGGTAGTGTCCGTGGTTCGGGGGTGGCCCACCGATCCGTCCGCGATGGCGCAGTTCCTCGCCCGGCTCGAGGCCTGGAGCGTCTTCTATCCGGGCCTCGCCGTGACGGTGGGGATCGCGATGGCGTCGTTCTCGTGGCGCGCTGATCGGGCCACTGAGTTGGTGTACGCCTTGACCCTTCCGATCGCACGGTGGCGCCAGGTGTGGTATCGCTTTGGCGCGGGGCTCGTCTGGATCGCCGTTGTGGCCGTGATGTTGTGGGCGGCGGCGCTGCTGGCCGTGGCGGTCACCCCGATTCCCGCTTCGCTCCGGAGCTACCCTAACGGGCTGGCCTTCAAGTTTGCCCTGGCCGCGATGTCGGTCTTCGCGCTGGGGTTTGCGTGGCTCTCGCTCCCGGACCGGTTGAACCGTGGTTTGGCTATCGCGGCCGTGGCGCTGCTCATGGTTCTGGTCGTGGTTCAGACGACCGCGCTCTTGGGCGGGCGAGAGGTGAATTGGCTGGTTCCCCTGTTCGAAGCGATCGTCGGTCGAACCGGACCCCTCGGCATGTTAGGCGGACGCTGGATGTTGATCGATGTCTAGTCTCCTGCTGTTGATCGGGCAGCTGAGCCAGTCGGTGCCCGGATTGGCTCCTCGGGGCGACCTGGTCCGCCGGATCGACTCGCTCGACCGGGCCATCGGTCGGCTGTCGGCCGAGCTGAACGCGGGCGTGCGACGGGAGCCGACAGATACGGTCGAGGTCGGGCCGTTTCAGGTGGCGCTCGATCGTCGAGACGTGGAGCGGTTCGTTCCGGTAGCGACGGCGATTTCGCACGAGTGGGAAGCGATGTTCGGACCGGCGGCCCCGCGCCTGTTTCTCAAGGTCGTCATCAGCCCCTGGAGCGGGGCCCGCACCGTGTCGGTCCGAATCGATTCGAGTGGGACAGTGGTCGGCGCGGCGGTCATCCAGTGGACCGAAGCTCGGAAGGGCCTCCGAGAGCGCCCAGTTCGGCGGGCGCTTTGGGAGGCGATCGGCGGGGCCCTGCTCGAGCGGGCCGATTCGGGCCTCCGGGCCTGGTTGCCACTCGGGCCCACTGGACGGACAGACATCTACGACGTCGACGACCTGGCCTATCAGTGGGTGACGGCGTTCGGGCCGGCGAGTGCCGGGTGCCGGGATGGGGATCTGGTCCAGTGCCTGGTGGCGCTTGGTCTCGACCAACCGGTCGACCGGGAATTCACGATGCAGACTCGAGCCGCGTTCCTCGCCCACCTGCTCGAGACCTCTGCCCCCGGGGGATGGGCCCGTCTCGAACGGAGTGCCGGTCAACCGATGGCCGCTCGGCTCAGCGCGGTCGCGGGCCGCGGCATCGAGTCAGTGGTTGTCGAGTGGCGCTCGCGGCAGCTCGATCGGGCTCGAGGGCATTGGGATGACCCATGGCGCTGGGCTATGGCCGGGATTTGGGGCCTGTTCGCGATCACCGTCGCGATCGGCGGAGGGACCCGGCTATGAACCGGCGATGGCTGGCCACCGCGTTGCTGATTGCCGGGTGTCGAGGTGAGGCCGATTGGGCCGACCAGGGCTTCGACAGCCCCAGATGGCGGGAGCTTGCCGCCCTCGAGGCGGGGCGGGACCTGGCCGTTCAACACCTCCGACTCTATCAGGTGCTTGATTCGTTGCCGAACGTGCTGGCGGGCTTTCCGGCCGGTGCCTCGATGCTGGTTGCCGGAATTGACTCGGCTCCGCCGGCCGTGCGCCGAAAGATCGCGACCGAGTTAAGCCGGCTCTGGCCCCGGGGGGCGGAGACGGACCTCCGGCTCGCGCTTGTCTTCTATCGGCCGAGTGCCCTCGCCTCGACCCGCGGCCGGAGGGTGTTCGAAGGGACCATTCTCCCTGAGCGGACGGATGGAAAGACCTGTCTCGTTGCCCTCACCGAACGGTTCGACTGGCAGCACGAGTGGGTTGACCCTTCCGAGCGCCGGTTGCGGAGCCTCATCGCTCCGTGCCTTTACCTGGCCCGATTCGGACGTCCCGGTCCAGGGGTGGCCCGCTGGCTTGCCGAGACTGGGTATCAGGGCATGCAGTCCGCCGAGTGGTTGTTCCGGCCGGGGGCTCTCACCGCGGGGTTCGACTATTGGGGTCAGTCGGACCGGGGGGAATGGGTTGCGCCGTTGTTGGTGGCGTTCGGACGGGATCCGTTGCCGCCGTACTGGAGCGGAGCGCCGGCGGTGGGGTGTCTGGCCGGGCGGGCGGGCGCTTGTGACCAATTCGTTCGCGGCCCGAGGCTGAGCTACCGGGGAGCGGCGTTGCCGGTGATGGTGGGGGTGGCCGCGGCCGATGACGACTACTATCCGGAGCTCGGCGGGCGGTCGCAGTGGGTTGACGATCTGATCCGGACCCGGGGCGAGGCAGCCTTCGGCACCTTTTGGCGGAGTGAGGCCGACTTCCCTGCGGCGTTTCGAACGGCGTACGGCGAAGACCTCGGCCCCGCCGTGGCCCGGTGGGAACGTCATGATTGGGAACAACGGCGCGAGCGTCCCCCGGTCCGGCTTGGCGCTCCGATCGATCCGGTCACCGCCGGCGCCGGGCTTGGCTGGGGCCTGCTGATCTTGCTACTGCCCCTGGTGGCGGCTCGGCGGCGGACGATGTTTTAAGGCCGCGTTTCCTTTTATCCTGGCTTGGTTTAGGTTCCCAACTCGATCCGGTCCGCTCACGATCAGGGACCTTCACCCTCGGCCACGGGTGGCTACCGACCGATGTCGTTCGCCTCGACCATCTCCATCCTTCCCGCTGAGTCCTACCGCGGGCCGCTCCTGATCGCGTTGGTACCCCAGGGTTCGCTGCCCAGTTCGCTCCAGACGCTCGATCAGCAGGCGGGCGGGGCGCTCAGCCGGGTGTTCGAGAGCGGCGATTTTTTCGGCAAGAAAGACGAAACCGCCGTGGTCTACCCGGCCGGCGAGTTGCGGCGGATCCTCCTCGTCGGGGTTGGTAAGCAGCCCGATCGGGCGATCCTTCGCCGCGGCGCCGCGATTGGGGCCAAGCGGGCCCGGGCGTTAGGGGCGCCGGCGGCGGCGTTGGTCTGCGGGGCGGAGTCCCGAGGTGCCGTGCCGGCGCGCGAGGTCTTTCAGGTGTTGGCCGAGGGTGCCGCGCAGGGGGCTTGGTTCTTTGCCGAGATGAAGCGGCCGCCCGAGGATCCGAAGCCGGTGTTCGAGTCGCTCGAGATCGTGGCCGGGTCGGCTGAGCGGGCCGAGGCCGAGGCGGGCCACGGCATTGGCGCGGCCATTGGGGCGGGGCATCAATTCGCCCGCGGGGTCCAGGTGCTGCCGCCGAATGTTCTGACGCCGACCGCGCTCGGCCGGGCCGCCGCCGACCTGGCGGCGCGTCACGGGTTTGCCTGCACCATTCTCGACCAAGCGGCGCTGGTCAAAGAGGGCATGGGGGGAATTCTGGCGGTTGGGCAGGGGTCGGCTCAAGAGTCGCGCTTCATCGCGATCGAATACCGCGGGTCGAGTCAGCCGCCGGTCGTCCTGATCGGCAAAGGCGTGACGTTCGACACCGGGGGCATTTCAATCAAGCCGGCCCAAAGCATGGAAGACATGAAGTACGACATGTCGGGGGCCGCCGCGGTCCTGGGCACCTTCGAGATGCTGGGCCGGCTCAAACCTGCGGTGTCGGTGATCGGGCTGATTCCGAGCGCCGAGAACATGCCGTCGTCCACGGCATACCGCCCGGCCGACGTCGTGACGAGCCACTTGGGCAAGACCATCGAGGTGATCAACACCGATGCTGAAGGCCGCCTGCTGCTGGCCGACGCCCTGTCCTATGCCCGGCGGTACCAGCCCGCCTGTGTCATTGATATTGCCACGTTGACGGGTGCCATCGGCATCGCGCTCGGTCACACCGCGTCCGGAGTCATGGGGAATGATGCGGCGCTGATTCAGGAAGTGATCGGGGCCGGTCAGCGGGCCCATGAGCGGGCCTGGGAGCTTCCGCTTTGGGACGAATACCGCGACCTGATCAAGTCCGACATCGCCGACATGAAGAATTCTGGTGGCCGGGCGGCCGGGAGCATTTCGGCGGGCTGGTTCCTCAAGGAGTTCGTCGAAGGCTATCCATGGGCCCACCTCGACATCGCGGCGACGGCTTACACCGATCGCGACGATGCCGCCATGGCCAAGGGACCGACCGCGATGGGCGTCCGACTTTTTTCCGAGTTCGTGCTCGCTCGGGCAGGCGCCTAACGGTGCTTCGCCGGTTGGCGGCCATGCTCGGCGTGGTGTCGATCGCGTGCGGTGGCGGGTCGACCGCCCCGGTGGACGAGGCGCCGTTCGACTACGAATTCGCCGACCCCGCCGGGGATACTGCGGCCGCCACGGCCAATCCGGATTCCGTCAAGGCGATCGATCTCCTCAAGGTGTCCGGCCGCATCGACAAAAACAATTTGACGGTGATCCTGGACTTCGGAGAGGCCGTGACGCGATGGACCGCCGCCGCGCCGAATTCGCTCGACGGCTTCATCGATATCGATCCCGATGTCACCGGGGACTTCGAGACCCAGTTCTACCTCGATCTTCGAGACAACGGTTCGGGGCAAGCCGGGCTGGTCAACCCGAAGAAGCGAACGGTCACGCTGGTAAAGATCCGCTTCGACGGCACCCGGGTCGAGGTTGACATTCCGAGAGCCGCGATCAGTTCGGCCAAGGATGCCGACAATCAGCTCCAGATGTCGGTTGAGGTCGGCGCCCGGCGCCGCCTGCCGGTTGACCGATCACCGAATACCGGCTCCCACGCCCTCAAGCCGCCGGCATCGTGATCCGCCCCGTCGTGGTGTGCGTGATGGTGGCCACCGCGAGCCGTCTGGCGGCGCAGGTCCCCGACTCGGCCCGGGCCGACACCACCGGTGGCGTCTCCACCGACTACTCGGCTCTCTTTCTCAAGACCTATGAGGCTGGGCGGAACCGGGTCCCCGTGTTTCCCCGGCTTGGACGCCGCGAGATGATGGCGCCCCTGAGCCGGATCGTCTACGATCGCGATTCGCTCGAGTGGCACAATATGGCCACGTTGTCCGACTTGCTGGCCAAGGTGCCGGGCGTCTTTGTGTGGCGGGGCGGTTGGGTGGGCCGGCCCGAGCCGATCAACTTTCAGGGACGGGCCACCGCCTCCATGGAGCTGGTGGTCGACGGCATCCCCTATCTGGCGCTCGGGCCCGACAGCGTGGCGGTCGATCCCAGCATCTTGCCGATGACGTTTTTCGACCGGGTCGAGATCGAACGACTTCCCGGCTTCCTCCGCGTCCATCTGTTCTCCCGCCGACACGACCGGCTGCCGCCGCGGACCCGAGTCGGCGTGGCCAGCGGCGACTTCGCCATTGCCCGCTATATCGGCTCGCTCGAGAAGCGGACCGCCAATGGCTTCGGCTACGTCGTCGCGGCCGAGCATTTGGCCATTCCACTTCGGAGCGGCGACCAGGGTTCCTATTCCAATACCCAGACCTGGATCCAAGCGAGTTACGTCCCGGCCGGCCGGATCAAGGCCATGGTCCAGCTTTTTCGGGGCGTGCCGAAACGCGAGGATGTCCGGGGTCTGACCAGCGCCGGGGCCGTCGATCCGGCGGGCGATACCCTGTCCCAGGGACTCAACGGTCATCGGACCGATTTCCAGGCCAGTGCCGTCTACCAACGGCGGCTGGACGGACTCGGGTTTCGCGGCGCAGCCTTCGCGGGCCAGAGCAGTTGGCGCGAAGACTCCACCGAGCTCACGTTAGGCGGGCCCGACCGGCACGTCCAGTACGTCGATCAGCGGGTGTGGCAACTCGGCGGCCAAGCCGGGTATCGGACCACGACGAGCAGCCTCGAGGCGCGGGCCTGGCACCGAACCCGGTGGACGCCACTTGAGGTCAGGGCCCTGGCGGCCGCGTCGCCGGTACGGGCGCTCGGGCTGGACTTCGAAGCCGTGTACCAGCGCCATGCCGGGGGTCGGACCTCGCGGTTTGCGACCGGCCGGGCGGGGTTGAGCCTCCCGGGCGGGTTCCGGCTCGGCGCCATGGGCCGGACCGGGTCCCGGGTCGTCTACCCGATGCTGGCTGCCGCCCCGGCCGTTCCGCTGACGGATCTGGCCGGCCTCCTGAGCCTCGACCGGTCGCGACTCGGATTTGAGGTCGGCTATTGGCGGACCGCGGCGTTTGCCCCGGAGCGCTACTCGCTCTACCGAACGATCGACACGATCGGCCCATCAGAGGCCACGCGGTGGCTCACGGTCTCGGGCCGGCTGGCGCCAAAGCAGTGGTTCATCATCGACGGCTGGTACAGCAATCCGATTGGAGCTAAGCCGGAGGGCCTGCCCCCGACCCACTCGATCGTGAGCGCCACGATTCAGAGTCGGTTCTTGCCGACCTTCCGAAGCGGAATCTTCGGACTCAAGCTCCAAGGGTCGATGGAAACCTGGGGAACGGGCATCATCGGCCGCGACAAAACCGGGCAGCCAATCACCGAAAAGGGATCGACTTTTTTTCGGGCCCAGTTCCAGCTCAAGATCGGTGATTTCGTGGCGTACTATGACCGGGCCAACTTCCAGGCGAGTCGGGCCGGGTATTTACCCAACCTTCCGCTGCTCCGGCAGGCCAGTTCCTTTGGCGTCCGGTGGGAGTTTGCCAACTAGCGGCGACCACCCGGAGGCTACCCGCAGGTCGGGCGTTCCGGTATCTTGCCAGGCTCTGGGCGAAGGAGCATGGGGTGGCGCACAGCATGACCGGGTTTGGGGCCGCCGAAGGGGCGGTCGGGCAGGGCATCCTGCGCATCGAGCTCAAATCCGTCAACCATCGGTATCTGAGTCTCTCGCTCAAGGCACCCGCTGAGTTGGCCGCCATGGAACACGAAATCCGGGAGCGGCTCCGCCGCGACTTCGAACGGGGGCACTTCTCCGTGTCGATTCGGTGGCTCGACCTGCCGGGGCGGACCACCGGGCTCCGGGTTGATCCGGTTGGGGTCGCGGCCGCCATGGCCCGGCTCCGCGAACTGGCGGCAGTGGCCGGGGTCGATGCCACCATCCCGCTCGAACTCGTGGCCCGGCAGCCTGAGGTGTTTGCGGTGGGCGACGAGGCCGCCGCCATCGAGTGGTCGGCGGTCGAGGCGGTGCTGGCCACCGCCATCGCTGAATGCCGCGAGACCCGCCGGCGCGAGGGCGAAATCCTCGGCGGCGAGTTGACCCACCGGCTGGCCCTGATTCGGGGCCACGCCGCCCGGGCCGCCGAGCTGGCCCCGGCCCGGTTGATACGGGAGCGGGACCGCCTCCAGAACCAGGTGGGCCAGCTCCTCGAGGGGCGGACGGTCGACGAGGGCCGGTTGTCGCAGGAGTTGGCATTCTTGGCCGACCGGCTCGACATCACCGAGGAACTGGTGCGGCTGGCGGCCCACCTCGATGCCAGCGACGCGGCCCTCGCCGCCGAGCGACCGGTCGGAAAGCAGCTCGGGTTTCTGGCTCAGGAAATCGGGCGCGAGGTCAATACGGTCGGCTCGAAGGCCAACGAGGCCACCATGCAGCATCTGGCGGTCGAGATGAAAGGGGAGTTGGAGCGATTCCGGGAGCAGCTCGAGAACTTGGCGTGAGGCCGTTTCTGCTGGTGCTCTCCTCGCCGTCCGGTGGCGGCAAGTCGACGATTGCCCGTCACTTGCTCGCGGGCCGCGACGACGTGACCTATTCGGTGTCAGCTACGACCCGGGCCATGCGGCCGGGCGAAGTCGATGGGCAGCACTATTATTTCTTGAGCCGGGATGAGTTCCTTCGGCGGGTGGACGCGGGCCATTTCCTGGAATGGGCCGAATACGGAGGCCAGTATTACGGGACCCTGCTCGAGCAAGTGGAGCTGGGTCTCAAAACCGGCCGGCACGTCGTGCTCGATATCGAAGTGAACGGGGCGGAGCAGCTTCGGAATCGGTTCCAGAACGCGGTGCACGTCTTTGTGCTGCCGCCGACCGGCGCCGCCCTGGTCAGCCGGCTTCGGGGCCGCAACACGGAAGACGATGCCGCCTTGGCCAAGCGGCTGGACATTGCGAGCCGGGAACTGGCGATGGCCGATCGGTACGACTATATCATCGTCAACGATGATTTGGTCGAGGCGGTCTCCCAGGTAGCCGCGATCATCGACGTCGAGTCGCGACGTCCCGGGCGGCTCCCGAATCTGACGGACGTCATTACGGCCATCCGAGCTGGATTGACCGGCGCAACACCTAACGGAGGATGACATGGAAATCGTAACCCCGACCGACGCAGCCCGGCATGCCGGCACCAAGTACCGGAGCATTCTGGTTGCCGCGCGCTTTGCCCGGATGGTCAACGAGTTGCCGAAGGAGCGCCAGGTCCAGCTGGAAGGGACCCACCACTACAAGAAGCTCACCACGCTCGCACTTCGAAAGCTGGCCGCCGGCGAACTGTCGTTCCGAGAGCTTCGCCGTCGCCGTTCCGAGGTCTGACCGTGTGGGCCGGCCGTCACGTCGTGGTCGGCGTGACGGGTGGGATCGCATGCTATAAGGCGTGCCATCTCGTTCGCCGACTCGCCGAATCGGGGGCCCGGGTTGATGTCGTCCTAACCCGCGGGGCGGCCGAGTTCGTTCGCCCGCTGACATTCGAAACGCTTTCGGGGCGCCCCGTCCTGACCTCGTTGTGGGAGCCGGAGCGGGCCCTGGCCCACGTCCGCCTTGGCCAAACCGCCGACCTGATCATCGTCGTCCCGGCCACCGCTCACTTCCTCGGCCGGCTGGCGGCTGGAATGGCGGACGACTTCCTGACCGCTTTGTGTTTGGCCCGAACCAAACCCCTGCTGGTTGCCCCTGCGATGAACGACGAGATGTTCGCCGCCGAGGCGACTCAGGAAAATCTCCGGAGCTTAAGCGGGCGCGGCGTGGCCATCGTGGGGCCCGAGCGCGGGGCGTTGGCGGAAGGGCCTTCCGACCGCCCCGGTCGAATGAGCGAGCCCGAAACGATTCTGCACCACGCTCTGCGGGCCCTCCGCGGCCCGTCGCCATTGGCCGGTCGGCGGGTCGTGGTGACGGCCGGTCCAACCCGTGAGTCCCTCGACCCAATCCGGGTGGTGACCAACCGTTCCAGCGGGAAGATGGGATTTCGGATTGCCCAGGCCGCCTGGTATCGGGGCGCTTCGGTGCGGTTGATCACCGGCCCGAGTGCTGAGCCCGATCCAGCGGGAGTCGAGGTCGAACGGATCGAGACGACCGCCGAACTCGAGCAGGCAGTGCGACAAGCGCTGCCCACGGCTGATGTCCTCGTGATGGCCGCCGCCCCCGCCGACTACCGGCCCGTCGAGGCCCCCGACCGCAAACGCCCCCGCGACGAGGGACCGCTCTCGGTGTCGCTCGAACCGACCCCGGACATTCTGGCCCGAACCCGAGAGGCTCGGCGGCCGGGAGCCCTCATCGTCGGGTTTGCGCTCGAGACCGGGAACGCCGTTGAAAAGGCGGCCGCCAAACTGGTCAAGAAGGGGCTCGACCTGATCGTGGCGAATGACGCCCTCGAATCCGGCGCCGGCTTCGAGGTCGATACCAACCGGATCACCCTGATCGACCGGTCCGGCGTTCGGCAGCCGGTGCCGTTCGGAACCAAAGCCGAGGTGGCTGAAGCCATCGTGACTGCCATCGAGGTGCGCCTTGGATGAACTTCGCCGCCGGTACCTGAAGCAGCAAGCCGAACTCGGGGGAAACGAAGTCATTAGGTCCGAAGCGCCGAAGCCCGTGCCGCCGGCCGCCAAGCCATCCGCCAAGGACTGGCGAATCGGAGCCCCGCCGATTCCCGGGCCCGGTCTTACCATCGGCGAGCCGAGCGATGGACAAAGCTCGGCCGGACCGTGGAAGACCTTGGACGACGTGGCCACCGCGGCGAGGGCCTGCACCAAGTGCTTCCTGGCGGAGGGCCGGGCCAACGTGGTTCCCGGTGAGGGGAATCCGAAGGCCGATCTGCTGTTGGTCGGCGAGGGACCGGGCCAAACCGAGGACCAGACCGGTCGGCCGTTCGTGGGCCGGGCGGGCGAGTTGCTGACCGAGATCCTTCGGGCCATCGGGTTCGAGCGGGATCAGGTTTTCATCTGCAACGTCGTCAAATGCCGCCCGCCGCAGAATCGGAAGCCGTTACCCGACGAAATGAGCAGTTGTTCCCCGTTTCTCGAGGCCCAGCTGGCGTTGATCCGGCCCAAGGTCATTCTCGCCCTCGGCGCGACCGCTGCTGAGGCGCTGCTCCAGAGCAAGCGGAGTCTGGCCGATCTTCGCCTGAAGGTGCATTCTTATCGAGGGACACCGCTGGTGGTGACCTATCACCCGGCGGCGCTCCTGCGAAACCCAAACTGGAAAAAACCCACCTGGGATGACGTCCGCATTGCCCGACAGCTCATCGAACGCTGATCCGCTTCGCGGGGCGCCGTGGAGCCCGGAGGCCGAACAGGCCGTTCTGGGGGCGATGATCCTGGACCAGGACGCCGCCCTCCGGGCCGCGGAGCAGATCGACCACTCGATGTTCTACAAGGAGCCGCACCGGAGACTGTTCCGGGCGATGGTGGCCTTGACCGAACAGCGGGTGGTCATCGATCACGTCACTCTCCGCGATGAGCTGGTTCGCCGCAACGAGCTCGAGCTCGCCGGCGGCATGGAGTACATCGCCGAGGTGGTGGAGTCGGTCTCGACGGCGGCCAACCTCGAACACCATGCCCGGATCGTCAAAGACAAGGCCATCCTCCGCCGGTTGATCGAGGCCTCGACCAAGACCATTACCGAGGCCTATGACGCCCGGCTCCCGACCGCGGAACTCGTCGATCAGGCCGAATCGCGGATCTTCAAGATTTCGCAGGAACGACGCTCGGACGGCTTCATTCGCATCAAGGAGATGCTGTGGCCGACCATGGAGCGCATTGAAACGCTTCAAAAGAGTGGTAAATCGGTTACCGGAGTTCCCAGCGGCTTTGCAGATTTGGACGAGATGACGTCAGGGTTCCAGAAGTCCGAATTGATCATCGTGGCGGCGCGGCCGTCCATGGGCAAGACGGCGTTCTGTCTCAACATCGCGACCCAAGCCGCCGTCGATGGCCATGGGGTGGCCATCTTCTCGCTCGAAATGTCGAAAGACGCGCTGGTGCAACGAATGCTCTGTGCCGAGGCCCGGGTCGACAGCCAGGCGGTCCGCCGGGGGATGCTCAAGGACCGCGATTTTACCAACCTGGCTCGGGCGGCCGGCGTCATGGGGCAGTGCCCGGTGTGGATCGACGACACCCCGGCCATTACCCTCCTCGAGATGCGGGGCAAGGCCCGGCGGCTCAAGGCCGACAACGATCTCGGGATGATCATCGTCGATTACCTCCAGCTGATGCGGAGTCCGGACTACGCCGACAACCGGGTCCAGGAGGTGTCGGACATTTCGCGATCGCTGAAGGCGCTGGCCCGGGAACTCGAGGTGCCGGTGATGGCGCTGTCCCAGTTGTCCCGGGCCTCCGAGCAGCGCGGCGGCGACCGGCGCCCCCAACTCTCGGACCTGCGCGACTCCGGCGCCATCGAGCAGGACGCCGATATCGTGATGTTCATTCACCGGCCCGAATACTACGATCGGGACGACGAGAGCAAGAAAGGCGTGGCCGAAATCATGCTCTCCAAACACCGGAACGGTCCCACCGGGGAAGTGAACCTCCGGTTTACCAAGGAGTACACCCGGTTCGACAGCTTTACCGCTCGCGACCACGCCGGTCCCGGATAATGGCGCGCGCCAAATCGGTCTACCTCTGCGCCGAGTGCGGCCACGAACACCCCAAGTGGGCGGGGCGGTGTGAGGGATGCGGCGCCTGGAATACGGTGGCCGAGGAACGCCTCCCGGCCACCGCCGGACCCCGGCGAACCGGCAAAGACGTCGGGGTGGCCCGCCGGCCCAGCCGGGTCCAGGCATTAGGCGATGTAGCCGGCGAGAAGCTCCATCGTTGGTCGTTAGGCATTCCCGAACTCGACTTCGTCTTCGGCGGCGGGTTGGTGCCGGGCTCGATGTCGCTGATCGGGGGCGAACCGGGGATCGGCAAGTCGACCTTGCTCCTCCAGGCCTCGGCCCGGATGGTCGAGAGCGGCCGGCGAGTGCTCTACGCCAGCGGCGAAGAATCGGCCGAACAGATCCGGCTCCGGTCCGACCGCCTTGCGGAGGATGCCGGCGGGGTGCTGGTGTTGGGCGAGACCCATCTCGAAACGGTCCTGGCCGCGGCCCGCGAGGTCCGCGCCGACCTCTTGATTCTCGACTCGATCCAAACCGCTTTTTCCGATACGATGGAAGGGGCGCCCGGCAGCGTCGGCCAGGTCCGAGAGTCGGCCGCGTTGCTGATGCGGTTCGCCAAGGAAACCGGAGTGGCCGTCATGGTCGTCGGCCACGTGACCAAGGGCGGGATGCTCGCGGGG
>JAYTTT010000420.1:0-4217 GCA_043744895.1 Gemmatimonadota bacterium
TGCGCCAGCAGCGGGATTGCGACCAGCAGGCCGAGCCCCGCGATTGTCTTCATCATCAGATGTTCCAGTGAATGTCAGCCCGATTGTACCGGCTCCGCCCAATCGGGGCAATGGACCCTGCCCCCGGCTAGATTACCGCCCGTCCAAACCCGGTTTCTCATGCGCCTCACCGAGCTCGAAACGCCCGTTCCCCTCGTCGATCTCGACGTCCTCGATCGCAATCTCGATCGGATGGCGTCCTATGCCAAGCAACACGGTCTCGGCCTCCGTCCCCACGTCAAGACCCACAAGTCGCCCCGCCTGTCGTCCGAACAGCTGCGGCGGGGCGCGGTCGGTCTGACCTGCGCCACGACCCATGAGGCCGAGGTGATGGCCGACCTGACCGACGACGTGCTGGTCGCCTATCCACCGGTTGGCTCGGCCCGGCTGGCCCGCCTGATGGCGTTACCGGCTCACGTTCGGCTGATGGTGGCCCTCGATTCCGCCGAGGCCATCGAGGGCCTCGCGGCGGCGGCCCGGACCGCCAATCGCCCGGTCCGGGTGCTGATCGAGTGCGACTTGGGGATGCACCGCGTCGGGGTCAGTACCATCGCCGAGGGCATTCGGCTCGCCAAGCTGGTCACGTCACTCCCGCCGCTCGAGTTTGCCGGCGTCAACTTCTACCCGGGGCACATCCGCCAGGCCCGGGCTGAACAGCAGGCCCCGCTGGCCCAACTGAACGCCGACTCGATGGCGTGGCTTGCCGGGTTCGAGGCGGCCGGCGTGAAACCGGAGATCGTGAGCGGCGGCTCGACCCCGACCGCGTTCCAGTCGCACGAGGTCCATGGCCTGACCGAGATCCGCCCGGGCACCTACATCTATAACGACCGGGAAATCGTCTCCACCGGGGCCGCCGCCCGGGAAGACTGCGCGTTCACCATTCTGGCCACCATCGTCAGCACCTCGGTACCCGGCCAGGCGGTCTGTGATGCCGGTGCCAAGGCGTTAGGCCGCGAGCCGCTCCGGGTCGGGAGCGGGGTCGGGTTCGGGGAATTGGTTGACCACCCCGAAGTCACCGTCAAAGGCATGTCCGAAGAGCACGGGATTCTCGATCTGAGCCAGAGCACCTGGAAGCCGAAAATCGGCGACCTCGTCCGGATCATTCCGAATCACGTCTGTATCGTCACCCACCTCAATGATTTCATCCACGGGGTCCGGGGCGACCGGGTCGAAACCGTGTGGCCGGTCGCGGCCCGCGGGCGGATGGCGAAAGCGTAACCATGCTGGGCTTAGCCGGAATCGCGGTACGGTTTGCCGACACCACGATTCTCAAGGACGTCTCGTTCCAGATGCAGGACGGCGAACGGTGGGGCATCATCGGACGCAACGGGATCGGGAAGACCTCACTGTTCGAAGTAATCACCGGCGAGCTGACCCCGGCCGAAGGCGTGGTGACGAGGTCGCAGGGCATCAAGGTGGCGGTGCTCGACCAGCATCGCACGTTCCAGGACGCCGAGACCGTGTGGGAGGCGGCCGCCGGGGCCTATCGCGAACTCCGCCAGCTCGAGATCAAGCTGGCCGACGATGCCATCGCCATGAGCGAGGCGGGTGACAACCTGTCGCAGGAACTGCTCGATCAGTACGGGCGCGACCTGGAACGGTTCGAGCACGAGGGTGGGTACGAGGTCACCGCCCGGGTTGACGCCATCCTCGACGGCTTGGGCTTCGATCCGGTGGCCGCGCGGGAGCAATTGGTGACCACCCTGTCGGGCGGCGAACGAGGCCGGATCGGACTCGCGGCCCAGTTGGCGGCCAAAGCCGACCTCCTGCTGCTCGACGAGCCGACCAACCACTTGGACATCCATGGGATCGAGTGGCTCGAAGGCCATCTGAAGAGTTCGGGCGTCACGACCCTGATCATCAGCCACGATCGGGCCTTTCTCGACGCGGTGTCCGATCACATCCTTCACCTCGAGAACCGGACCGCGACCGTCTACACCGGGAACTACAGTTCGTTCGGCGAGCAGCGGGCCCACGTCCGGTTGTCGGCCCAGCGGGCGTTCGACAAACAGTCCAAGACCATCGCGAAGGAAGAGGACTACATTCGCCGGAACAAGGCGGGGCAGCTGGCCCTGCAGGCCAAGGGCCGGGAGCGACGATTGTCCCGGTTGCCTCGCTTGAGCGCGCCGCCCGACGATGCCTCCGTCATGGCGGTGCGGTTCGAAGCCAAAGCCCGCGGCGGTGACCAAGTCCTCAGCACCGATCATTTGGGCGTCGACATCGGCGGCCGGACCCTGCTCGAAGACTTTTCGGTGTCCGTCAGGCGCGGCGACGTGATCGGCCTCGTCGGCCCCAACGGCACCGGCAAGTCCACCTTGCTGTCGGTGCTGTTAGGCCAGCGCGAACCCAGCCGGGGCATCGCCAAAGTCGGCGATTCGATCGTGGTCGGCTACTACCGGCAGGACTTGGGTGACGTCCCGCGTGACAAATCCCTCTTCGACCTGATCCACGACCTCCGGCCAACCTGGAACCGGGGCCAGGTTCAGGATCACCTGGGCCGGGTCGGCTTTTCCGGCGATTCGGTCAAACGCAAGCCCGACAGTCTTTCCGGGGGCGAACTGGCGCGGGTTGCCATGGGACGATTGATGCTGACCCAGGCCAACCTCCTGGTATTCGACGAACCCACCAACCACCTCGATGTCGAAACCATCGAAGGCCTCGAGGATGCGATCGACGCCTTCGACGCCACCGTCCTGCTGGTGAGCCACGATCGGGCCCTGCTTCGGGGACTGACGACCCGGACCTGGGTCCTCACCGACGGGCACATTGAGGATTTTCCAGGCGGGTTCGAAGAGTGGGAGGAGAAGGAACGAGACAAGCGCCGGGCGCTGACGGCGTCGAACACCGCGGCCAAGGCGGCGACTCGAGAGAAGGAGAAGCTCGCCCGGGCCAAGGAGGCCGAGAAGCCGAAAGGTCCGAAGCCGGCGACCACCGCCAAACGCGCCCGGGACGCCGCCGAGCAGCGGGTCCAGTCGGCTGAGGCCCTGGTGGCCAAGCTGACGGCGTCGCTCGACGATCCCTCGCTCTACGGCACCGGCGATGGAGCCCGGAAGTCGAAAGATCTGGCCCGGGCGCTCGAAGCCGCGAAACGGGATCTTGGGGTCGCCATGGCAGAGTGGGAGCGTTCGTCGGTCGATCTCGAACGGCTGGAACAAGGAGCGAGTTGATGCGGCCGCTTGAGATGATTGTCGTGGGCGGGGCGGCCCTGCTCTTGGTCGGGTGGGCCATGGGCTGGCGGGCTCGGCGGGTCGTTCCGTTCCTGTTGGTCGGCTTGGCGGCCGTACAGATCGTGGTCGAGGGTCAGCGCTTCGCGATGTGGCCGGCGTATGTCATCGTGGTGGTCTCGGCACTCGGTGCTCGGCCCTCGGCACTCGGCGCTCAGCGCTCGGCGTGGCGGCTGGTTCGCGGAGTTGGCGCGGCGATGCTGTTTCTGATCGCGATTCCGCTGCCGTTTCTGTGGCCGGTGATGCGGCTTCCCGTTCCGGCTGGGCCGTTTGGGGTCGGGCAGGGGTGGTTGGTGGTGACTGATTCGAGCCGGCGGGAGCGGTTCGGAGCGGACGCGGGCGGGGTCCGCCGGTTTCCGGTCAAGATCTGGTACCCGGCGTCTCCGAGCACGGCCGGGAAGCGGGCGCCGTATGGCGAGCCCCGCGAGATGGGCGGCGCCGGGCTGCCTGCGTTCCTGTTCGCCCACGTCGGTCTGATCCGGACCAACGCGATTCTCGGGGCTCCGCTTGCCCCCGAGGAACGGTTTCCGGTTCTGGTCTTCTCGCACGGGTACGGCGGCGGCTTCGGTCAGAATACCGTGCAGATGGAGGCGTTGGCCAGCCGCGGCTATGTCGTGGCCAGTATTGCCCACGCCGGCGAGGCTGCCTGGGCCCCGTTTCCGGACGGCACCGGGATGGCCCTGGATACGAGCATCGTCAACTCGATGCGGCGGCAGTCGGCCGACCCCGACGCGATGAAGAAGGCGCTCAGCGCATTGGCCCGGTTCGACAGCGTTGCCACCCCCGCCGCCGGGTTGGCCGAGTTGCGGCAGTTCATTGCCCAGTCGGATGAGCCGCTTCGCACCGAGAGTATCGCGGAGTGGACCGCCGACACCCGCGCCTTGGTCGACCTCCTTGCCACCTTCGATCATGGCGGGGCGTCGTCGCCGTTTCACGGCCGGTTCGACCTCGCTC
>JAYTTT010000421.1:0-16560 GCA_043744895.1 Gemmatimonadota bacterium
TGCGATCTTGATATTGCCCAAGGCATCGTAGCGAAGGGTATCCACTGATTTGTACTGGCCCGGCGCATCGCTCGACAGCCAGGTACCGTACTGGACTAGCGAGGTCTTAATCAGATGCCCGAGCCCGGAATACTTGCTCGACAGCGTGTCCTTAAACCCAGTACTCGATCGGCTCAGGTCGAGCAGCCCTCGAGCATCGTAGGTATAACTCGTCGCCCCTAAGGCATTACTCAAATGCCGAGGGTAGACAATACTGCCGTTGTTCCGGAGTGTGTCGGCCTGGAGCCGGCCATCGTTGTCGTACCCGAGGCGTTGACCGATCAAGCCCGGATAGCCGATCGAATCGAGGCCGAGCCGGAGGTTGTAGGACAGCTTGAACTGGTTGTTGAGGATGTCGGTGATCGTCTTCGGAACGCTGAGGACCGGATCGTAGGTGAAGCGAATGCTGTCGGCGCCATTGGCGCCAAGCTGGGTCGGCACCCGGAGCGTGATTCGGCGGCCGTTGCGATCGTAGGTGTTGCGGATCCCGTACCTATGATTGGCGAAGCCGGCCCCCGACGTATCGCGGATCTGAAGGGAATCCGTTTCCAGCCGGCCAAGCACCGTATAGGTGCGGTTCACCTTCGCATTGCGGTTGAGGGCGGCGGTCAAGTTCCCGATCGGATCGTAGCTGAACGCGGTCGTGTCGCCGGACACCAAGTACTGATACGCCGGTTGAAGGTTCCGGGCCGCGATGCCGAGGGCACTGGCCGGGTAATCGACGGCCGGGATCGTGTCGGCGGTCAAGCGGTTGAGCTTGTCGTACCCACGGGCGAGGCGGTGCCCGCGTCGGGTCAGGAACTCCTTGACGTTCCCAGCCAAGTCGTAGAGGGTGCTGTCCTTGAGCCCGTTCGAGGCGATTTCGGCCACGGCGCGGTTGGCGTTATCGTAGCGCCAGGTGGTGGTAATCGTCGCAATGCCAGTGGGGTCGGGAGTCGACCATCGGGCCACGGTCAAGGCATCGCCTTCCAGGTCGTAGGTCCGGCTGGTCCGCACGGATTGGGCGACGGCGCCGTTCAGCAGAGGGCCATAACTCTTGGTGGTGGTGACGCGATTGAGGAGATCGTAGGCCGTGGTGTCCACTTGCTTCGATGCGCCGCCGATCACGATGTCGCGGCTGACGACCGTGTCGCGGCCGATGGGATCGGCGTCGAATCGGGTCCATTGGCCGAGAGGGGTTTTTGCGCCGCTGGTGTTGGCCAGGCTACTGTAGGTGACGGAATCCCGGATGTTGCCCGGCTGCACTGAGGCGCGGAGCATCCCAGCTGCAGTGCCGGTGGCGTAGTAATTGAACGAGACGCGTCGGGCCGTGTCAGCCCCCGGTTGCTGCCAGAGGCGGTTGCCGTTGGTAGCGTCGACCCCAAAGACGGTCGAGTCCACTTCTGGAGGGACGAGCAGGGTCAGTTGGTCGAACTTGCCGTCCCAGGCATACCGAGTACTATCGCGCTGGCCGGCCACACTCGTGACGGAGTCGACGACGGCCTTGATGTTACCCCGGCCATCATACCTCATGAGCAGCGTGCGGCCGACGGGATTGCCGACTCGCATCGGGTGCCAGCCACACGCTTGAGGGAAGGGGTTCATGCAGGGGAAGCTCTGAACGGTGGTGAGGCTCCCGACCGCATCCACGACGCGGCGTGGTGGTCCGAACCGCGATTGGAAGACCACGGTGGTGTCGGCCACATCAGTGCGCGGCCCATCGATCAGCGCGTACGTTTTTGCGGTGTCGGCCGAGCTCGGAGACCCGGATTTGGCGGCGCCGCGAGTTTCGCCGGCGAAGAGGGTCAGGATGATATCAGCCGCGGGCAGCCCGCCCATCTTGATCCGCGACGACCGAATTCGTCGACCGGAATCGTAGACGAAGGTATCGACCACCGCCCGCCGATTGGTGCGGGTCGCGATCAGGTTGCTATTACCGCTCGTTGACATGTATGCATACGAGACCGCGGCAGCACCGGGGTTCTGAATGGCATTGATTTGGCCGGCGGGATTGGTGATGGTGGTAACCCGGTCTGGCGTGGCTCCAATCTGAGGGGCGGTCACGGACGTCAAGCGGCCGCTGGTGTAGCCGAACGTATAGACCACATTGCTGGGTGGGATCGTGATCGTGGTGAGGCGGCCCGACGTGTAACCGAATGTGGTGATCCGCCCAAACCGATCAATGGTCTGGATGTGATTGCCGGCGGCGTCAAATTTGGTTCGGACCCCGCCCGCATCGGTCTTCGTCCACCTCGTGGTGGCAATGTCATAATAGAGCGTATCGACCTTGTCGTACGTGGACGTGGCCCAGGTTGTATCCCCGGGGAGGTAGCCCTTGAGAAAGCAGCGGGCGCTGCCGTCGCCTCCGAACCATGCGATCTCCAGGGCTGCCGGCGAGTGATTCTTCAGTTTTTCGAGACCTGAGAGCCACCAGCCGGCCCCGAACGGACTGTCGCTCCGATTGGTGAGGAAGAGTTTGCCGGTGGAGGGTGTCGGCTGCGGAATCCGGTTGTTTCCCGGATAGATGTTGGTGAGGATCACTTGATACGGATAGTAGCCCGTGGTGTCAACGATGGGCCCGGTCAGCGCATCGTCAACGACCGTCACCCGGCGGGTTGTGGTCAGGTTCGCCGGCCATTCGCTTCCGGGCCAGGTTTGTTTCACTCGCGATTGGTAGACGCCGTTCACCTTGAGCTGAAGATCGACTTCGACGCTGTCCGGCGTCGTCGTGGTGCTGCTTTGGGTCACATACACCGGTACCGCGGCATATGGATGAGCGAACTCACTGTTGTAGATCAACGTCGGCGTTTTGAGCTTGTTGAAGGTCCGGATCGACGGGAGCGGGTGGATGATCCGGAGGGATCCGCACTGCGCGGCCGCGGCGGGGCCGAGCGCCACGGTAAGGCACGCGTCGCGCTCCAGCGGATAGCCCGAATTGTCGGGGTCAATCCCGCCGGTGGGCGGGGCCTGACCGACGAAGCCGCCGGCTCCAGCCCCCAGCCGGGCGGTGGCCCAAGGCGCCAGACTGACGCCAACGAGCAGGGTGGCGAGGAAGGCAGGACGCATCGGGAAGCTCCGCATTGAGGATGCGGCCGAGGAATGCATGGCGCGCACCACGACTATCACCTTGGCGCGTACCTGCCGGCCCGCCACTTACGTTGAGGGCGTACGGGCGGCAAGAGACGATGCCGAACGCTGCGCGTACCTCGGCGAACGGAGGCGAACTCCCCAGAGAATATCAAAACACCCGTCGACATCCGACGGCGTGTTGGCGCTGCGGCGGTTGTGAATGGCGGGGCTACGGGGCCTGCTTGGCGCGGCCGTCGCCGCCGGCCGACATGCAGCGGGTGTATCTCGCGACGACAAAGGTCGAACGGGTCGAGTAGCCGGGCGGGCCGGGTTGCGGTGCGGACGCCGGAGCGGATCGGGGCGGGGAGGCGGGTCGGATTCGAGGCAGCGGCAGGGCGCGGGGCGACGAGCCGGGCGGCAAATCGGGCGGAGGCGCCACTTGGGCGCCGACCTCACCGCGCACCCGGCCGACTCCGGGGGAATGGCGGCGGAGTTGGGTTGCATCGGGGGCGGGGTGGCCTGGATAGGGGACGCCGACGGCGCGCAGGGGGACGGCTCACGTGTCGCAGACGCGGTGCCCGGCGCTGGGTCGGCTTGCGAGCCAGGCGTGGCCGCTTGCTTGGCGGGCGGGTCACGAGAATCGCGGACGTACGAGCGGAATTGGCGACGGTCGATAGAGTGCCAACGACCGAGGCAGGTCTACCGGGCTAGTGAACGGCTAGGATGCGCGTCGCGCAAATGGAACCGGACGCGTCGGCCGCGCATCCTCGAACGGGGGCCGGCGCCAGTCGGCGGACCCCGGCTGCCCCGGTCATGGAGCCCCTGCAGCGATCGCACTGTCCGAAGCCCGCGAGTGCCATGCGTTGGCTGGGATGGCGGTACTGGTGTCGCGATGATCGTCCGTGGTCGAAAGTGTCCTCAAATGTGGAATTGGCCTTCAGGCCCGAGGACACTGTCGACCCTTGCGAGGCCATCGGCTCCGTTCGATCGGACCGCCAAGTTTCTTGACCGACGGGACATGAGACCGGCACCTGGCCCGTGATCGGACCGGTGCGTTGGCGAGGCTGGCGTCGAGATGATCGGACGGGCCCTGAGGCACTCGGCTCGGACGTTTAGGCTAGGCCACCCCGACGCCACCCTCTGCCCGATAGATCCGCCGTTCGATGGCGGCCCGTTCGATCCGCAGCGATACGCCGTGGACACTCAGTTGCTTGAAGAGGCTCGTTCGGCTCATTCCTAGTGCCCGTGCCACGCGGACCGCGCTCCAGTCATTCGCCTCGCAGGCGGCCACGAGCCGATCCCGAACCGATCCACCCCCAGACGAGGAAAGCATCGCAACCACCGGATTCGCGGCCGTCGAACCGAGACCGATTGACTCAGCCAGGTCGCGGGCCGATAGAACCGGCCCCTCGCAGAGACCACTCGCCCGGGCGATGGCCATCTTCAACTCCCTGACGTTGCCCGGCCACGAATAGGACCGAAGGACGTGGTCGGCCCCGGGGCCCATCGTCCGGCCGGACCGGCCGGCGAAGGCCAAGGCCAGCAGGAGCACATCATCCCCCCGGTCCCGGAGGGCTGGGAGGGCAATCGTGGCGCCGGCCAGCCGTTGAATCAGGTCGAAGCGGAGGAGCCTGGCGGTCACCAACTCCGCGAAGTCTTCTTGGACGGCGGCTATGACCCGCAGCCGAACTCGGCGCTTTGCCGTTTCACCGACCCGGCGAATTTCGTTGGTCTCGAGGACTCGAAGCAGTTTGGCCTGGATCTCGAGCGACATGCTCGACAATTCGTCGAGGAACAGGGTGCCGCCGTCCGAGTCCTCAATGAGCCCGGGAACACCTTCGTAGGCGCCGGTGAACGCGCCGCGGCGATGGCCGAATAGCAGACTATCGGCAACCTCGCTGGGAAATGCGGCACAGTTCACATCGACGAGGCGGCCAGGTCGGCCACTCAGCCGGTGAATCGCCTGAGCGTAGAGTTCCTTGCCCGTGCCGGTGGCGCCGACGAGAATGATGGGGAGCCCAGTCGGGGCGAGGCGGGCGGCATAGGCCAAGGATTGACGCACGGCGGCTGAATCGCCAAGTACCTCGGGGAACCCGGAAGGATCGGCCATAGGAGTCATCGGTTCGGCTGGGGTTTGGTTGGAGGCAGGCGCGGGGCGGTGACACTGTCCACATCGCCATCGGTCCGGATGATCCGGGGGGTCAAAAACAGATAGAGCTCGGTCGAAGAACTGCGCCGCCGGGTGCTTCCAAACAAGCCGCCGATACCCGGGATACTCGAGAGCAACGGAATGCCCGAGCGGCTTCGGTCGCGTTGTTGATCCCGAAGCCCGCCGAGCACGATAGTTTGTCCATCCTTGACGAGGACCTGCGTCTTGGCTTCGCGGGTCGAGATAATCGGAGCGCCGAATTGGCTCTCGTCGGTCGCGCCGCTGATTTCTTGCTGGATGACCAAGGAGACGTAGCCATCCTGGTTGATGGTTGGGCGGACGGTGAGCTTGGTACCGACGTCACGGTATTGAACAACTTGGTCGCGGCTGGGCACGTCGGTCGGGAGGGACCGGCTTACCTGGATGAAGGGCCGCTGGCTCCCGACCAGGAACCTGGCCTCGGTGTTGTTCGACGCCAACAGCACCGGCCTGGAGATGATCTCGACATCACCCTTGGCCTGGGCAGCGGTCAGCAACGCGGAGACTTCGGTCCGGGCCAGGCGCATGAATCGCAGGACTACATCGCCGGTGCCGGCCACACCGAAACCGCCATCGACCTTGCTATCTCCGTCCTTCTTGCTGAAATCGGCGGCAAAGCCGACGGTCAGGCTCCGGTCTTTTCGGGTCTCGACGATGAGCACCTCGATCAAGACCTGAAGGGGCCGCACATCCAGCTCCGCGATCGCCTGACGCAGCAGCTCGTAGTCGACTGGCGAGGAGCGAATCAGCAACGAGTTGGTCAATTCATCCGGCACCATGGTCACCGGGCCGGACAGGGTGGCCGGTAGGCGCGCGGGCGGGGCGGCAGGCGAGGGCTCGGACGAGCGGCGAAGCTGGTCGGAGAGGGTACCCTGCGAGAGGCCGGGCCGCCCACTGAACTCGCTCCCACCACCAAACAGGAGGTTGACGGTGGCGGCCACATCGGCGGCACGGGCATGTTTGAGACGAAGGACCCGTAGTTCCGGGGCGCCCTGGCCCGCCCCGCCAATAAGGACAGCGGGGGCAACCTCGGCCGCCTTGGGCCCGACCCGAAAGAACAGAGAGTCCTCTAGCCAGGTGAGGCCGTACCCCTCGACGAGGCCCTTGAGCAGACCGAGGACGTAGGCACGGGGCACCGGCATCGGCGTCTCAAAGGAGACTTTCCGGGCGGCGATGTCGGACACCAGCAGCGGCTTGGCCAGGTAGCCGCTGAGCGCTCGGATGACTGCTCCCAGATCTGACTCGACGAAGCGAATCTGGACACTGTCCGAGGCCAACCGGACCGAGGCTGTGTCCTGGCCCAGCACCGGACCCAAACCGGCGATCTGGGCCAGAGCCAACGCCACGAGGGTCCGCCGGAAAGCCATCATGGGGTCGGGTTCCCGTTCGGCGCGAGTTGAAGCCGCCACGTGGTGTCCTTTCCAATCAGGACGATGCTGTTCCGGAGAATCCGGTCAACTCGAATCCCGAACACTCGATCGCCTTCCCGGAGGGTAACTGGACCATCGGTTCCGACGACGCCCTCGACGACGGCGGTGGGCACCCGGCCCCACACCACGCCCGTTAGGCTGGGGACAGTCAGGGGCTTGGGTGGTGGTTCCGACGACGGCGCCAGCACCAGCTGCCGACTTGGGCCAATCGACAGCCGCCGGTCGACCCGGAAGGGATTCCGAAAGGGGGGGATGGAGAGCACCCGCACCGGGGTGTGACTCAGCGAGACCAGTTGCCGACCAGCCGGCGACACCGGCTCCGTGGGCTCGCGCAGCAGCGGTCTACCAGCGCGAACGGCAAGCACCGCGAGGACGGGCCAGAGCGCGAGGACCACCCATCGGGTGATGGCCGGAGTGTGGCTCATTGGGTACCCTCGAGAAACCATGCTGAAGTAATCAACTCGACCCGAACCTGTTCGGCCGTGGTTGGTGAGGCAAACGGATCAACCGCAACGATCTGAACCCACTCCGGGGTGAGGACCACCGGGCCGGCCGCGAGGGCGGCCAAGAGTTTGACCGCCCCATGGGTCCCGGCGGTAAAGGCAATCCGCATCGAGATTCGGCGGACTTGGCCTTGCCGGCTCGAGTCGGCTTCGGGCGTGAGGGCCTCCAAGCCGGCGCCGACCTGTCGCGCCGCGACCGTCAAGCGCCGGGAGAGCTCGGTGAGCGCATCGGCCACGGTCGAAGCTTCGAGGAGTTGAGGGGCGAGCGAGACGAAGGCGCGGCGAACCGCGACCGCCGAATCTTCCAGCCGGGAGAAGCCCTCGACTTGATGACGGGCCTCGGCGACGAGACCGGCGCGCATTTCGCGGTCTCGGCCCATTTGTCCCGAGGCCGCCGCCACACCCGTGACGAGCCTAACGGCCATGGCGGCGGCAAGCACCAGACCACCGAGGGCGAGCGCGCGCCGATCCCGAGGAGTCATGGCGGCGGCTCGCTCGGGACTCGGATGGCGAACCGAGACCAGGTTCGACCGCCTGCCGCTTCGACCACCGGGTTCCCATCCAGCTTGGCTTGCTCAAACGGCTTGATCCGGCGGAGGCGCCCCACCACGAGAAAGGGCTCAGCAGCCAGGCCGCTCACCTGAAGGCCGGTATCCCGCCCGACCGCAAGGGAGGTTAGGACCGCCGAGTCGGGCATCGACGCACTGATGGCGGCGACCCGCTCGCCAAGGCGAGCGCCGGCACGACGGGCGTCCTGGACGGCTTCAACCATCGCCGCCAAGCTGTCGACTTGTCGACGCACCGCTTGGACCTTGAGCGCCGGCTCGCGGAGCTGGCTCAACTCGGCCGAGATTCGGTCGGCGTCGACCGCGTGCCGCCGCCAGGTCACCCCGGCCAGGGCCGTGGCGAACACCGCGGTTGCCGCTGCGGCCCGAAGAGTCCGGGACCATTCCGACCGATGCCGGCCACTCAAGACTTCTGCCGGTAACAACGTCATCCCAGACTCGGCTGGGCTACTGGCTGGAATAATGTCTTGGATGGTAATCCCGGCCTGAGCGGCGGCCGTGAGGAGGTCGGCAACAAAGCCAGCATCGACCGCAACACCCAAGCCGGTCCGCACCCCCAAGCGACCGCGGATCCACCGGGCGTCGACCACCAACCCATCGGCCGGCAATCGAAAAATCCGACTGGCTTGGTGAGTGGCCAGTGCTCGAAGATCGCTGCCGTTCATTGCGGGAAGTCCCCGAAGCGTCCGCCGTTGAACCGGCGGGGCTTCGAGTTCGACGATCACGACCCGTTCACCGGGCCGCGATTGATTCGGCAACGCCGTCTCGAATTCGGCGGCCAGCTCGTCGACGGTGGGCCGAGCGAGCGTCAGCCATCCGCTGAACCGAACCCGCCGGGGCTTCATTCGGCCTCCCGGGACAACACGGCGACTCGAGTTCCGCCGATGGCCAGAAGGACCGTCATGCCCCTCTGGACTCGACGAGGCCCGGCCCAGCCAGTGACGATCAAGCGTACGGCCGGGGGGCGAGTCACGGCCATCCGGGCAAACTCGCCGAACCGCGCCTGCAGCCGTTCGCGAACCTGGCGCGGCACCGCCGCCAGAGCTTCGTCGAGCGACTGAAAGACCTGGCCGCCTCGGCGCGCACCGATCAGGGCTCGAGCCCCATCGTCGCCGAGGCCTGGCAGGCACCGCAGAAGCTCGATGAGGGCGCCGTTGAGGTTGATGCGATCGGTCGGATCGACCGCTCCGGCCGCGCCGGGGCACCCGGGGTTGAGGACAACCCCCGCATCGACGGGTCTCGCCGTGCACCAGATGCCAGCGCCCAGCGCGGTCGAATCGAGCGTCAAGTTGCTCAACAACTCTCGGGCGATCAATCGGTCATCGAGGGCCGGATAACGGGCCGCCCACCGGGCATACTTGGACTTGGCGATCTCGAAACAGGCCTCGCCGGCCCATTCCCCTCGGGCGAGTGCGGCTCGGTTTCGACTGGCGCCGGCCGCGACGTCGGCGGCCGTCAGCGCGGCCGCGGCCAGGGTGCCGACAATAGCCAAGAGCCAAAGCGAGGCGACCAGAGCAAAACCTCGGCAGTTCATCGGCGATCCCGGATCAGGATGATGGTCGTGTCGACTGCCCCTCTGAGCGCCAGCCTGGCCACGCGGAGCCGGACGGCCAGCGGCGCGGATGTGGTCGAACGCCAAGCCGGCACCCAGCGGGAGCCTTCACCCGGTGAGCCCAAGTACTCAAACCGGGCGGCTTGCACTCCGCTGTCCATCACGATCGCTCCACTGACTGATCGCTTGGCGATCAAGGCGCCGGCGCTGGATCCAAGCTCAATCCGCTCAGTATCGAACCGGCCGTTAGGCCGAGGCGTCGCCGCAACGAACGCTAGGGCCTCCGAACTGCCCTCGAACGGGGCTCGATCCGAGGTGGGGACGACCGATGCCAGAGCCGCGCGGAGCCACCGCCGACCGTTGGCGCTCCGCTCGGTTAGAAGGCGCTCGGACTCAATCAGTCGAGCACTGTCGGTGACGACCGTAAAGATCCGGCCGGCCAAGACGAGGACCACGCCCCCGATCGCTAGCGCCACCATCACCTCAACGAGCGTGAAGCCCCGCCGTGCGGCCATCATCGGGGCTCCTCACGGGGGCGGTATAAGACGGTGACCACAAGGGTCCGGCCGGCCGGCTCAGGCTCGAGTAGGGCGACGCGGTACAACTCGGGGTCCGGTCGTTGAATGGAGGCGATGAACCCGCTGGTGGGATACTCGCCGATCCGACGATCTAACTCAGCGCGCCGCAGCTGGCTGAGCCCGGCCAGCACTTGGTGGGCCGAGTCGATCCGCTTTTCCTCGGCGTCAAGGAGCCTGATTTGCCGGATTGCCCCGCCGACGCGGCCAACCAAGGCGCCCCCTGCGATGGTGACGATGGTGAGCGCCACTACCACTTCGAGCAAGGTGAGGCCGCGTCGGTCGAGGATGGTACTCATGGAACCCGCCCGACGAATTGCCCCGCTCCTGCACCAACTACCTGGCCATCGGGAAGACAGAGCAGTTCGACACTATCCACTTGCACGGTGGCGGCCGTACCCCGATCAACGGCGGTACGCCGGCACCGATCGACCACCGCTGGCCGCCCCAGGGGCGCACCGGGGATCCGAACGGCGATCGAGGCGGCACCGGCAAGGATTCCGACGACGGTGATGACCACCAGCAACTCGATCAGGGTGACGCCGGACGATCCGACCATCGGCACGGTCATTTCAAGTGGCCGGGCCGAGACTGTACACGGCCTGGAACATCGCCGCCGCCACAAAGGCAATCAGCGATCCGAGCGCGAGGACCAACGTTGGCTCGATCAGTGCTACGGACGCGTCGAGGAGCCGATCGGCCTCGGTACCGGACACTTTCGCGGCTTCCAGCACCATGGCGCCGAGCCGGCCGTTGGACTCGCCGAGCCCAACGAGGGGTACCACGCTCGGGAGGAGGACCGCTTCGGCCACCAACGCGTTGGTGAGGCCTGACCCGCTCGCCACGCGGGGGATGGCTCGTTCGAGCCGGCGTTGTACCGCCAGGTCCGCCAGGCTCTCGCGGGCGATCTCGAGCGCCCCGATGAGCGGCGAGCCGGCTTGAAGTGCCCCCCCGAGAGACCGGCAAATCCTTGCGGTGGCCGCCGCGAGCCGAAACCGGCCGAGTACCGGGAGGTCCAGCACGAATCGGTGGACGGTCTCCCGGTTGGTGGTGGACTGAGCCCACCGCCATGTCAATGCGGCTGCACTGGCGGCGCCGACCAGGATGATGAGCCCGTGGGTGCGGAGGGCCGTCGTGATCGCAATCAGGATCCGGGTTGCCGGTGGCAGCGTCCGGCCAACATCGGCGAGGAGGGCCGCGAAACGGGGGACCACGAGGAGACTGATCAACGCGGTTGAGGCGACCCCTGCAACCAACAGGATGGTGGGGTACATCAAGGCCCGCTGGAGCCGGGCCGCCGCCGCGGTCTCCGCTTCGAGAAGGCTGGCCGCCTCGGCCAGGGCGAGTTCAAGCCGCCCGGCGCGTTCCCCAGCTCGGACCACGCCGAGCATCGCGGGGGTCAGCAGGCCGGACCGTTCGAGAGCGCTCGCGAGGGTTTGCCCCTCGACGACATCTTGGCCCACGGCGGCGAGCGAGGCCTTGAGCCCGGGGCGGGCTGCTAACGACTCGGCCGTTTCCATAGCCACCCGGAGCGGGGCGCCCGCGGCGACGAGGGCCGCGACCGAGCGAACGGCCAACGCCAGTTCCTGGCCGGTGGGTCGGTTCCACCGGGATGACTTGTGGGCTCGCTCGGTCACGTTGATCGGGCTCAACCCCTGCCCGAACAGGGCTCGGTCAGCACCGGCGCCGTTGGCCGCAACGACGAGACCGGTACGGACCGCTCCGTCGGCGGCAACCGCTCGATAGTGGAACTGCTTCACGGTGCCGGCCGCCATGACGTTAGGTCCTGGTCCTCCCCGGATCCACCGAGGCGGCCATCGCGGCCGAGGCTCAACAGATCGTAGCTCGAAGGATTGGCTCGGCCCGGACTTTGGTATTGGAAGGGATTGCCCCAGGGGTCCGACGGGACGCCCTTCTTGAGGTAGGGTCCGCGCCACCCGCGGGCCGGCGGGCTGCCGGTGGGCAGGGTGATGAGCGCTGCCAGCCCTTGGGCGGTCGACGGGTAGTGGTCGTTGTGTAACGCATAGCCGTCGAGGGCTAGTCCGATCGTTTCGATATCAGCTTTGGCAGCCGCGACTTTGGCGTCGCCGACGTTCCGGAAGACGGCTGGGGCCACGGTGGCCGCGAGAATCGCGATGACCGAGATCACCACCAAGAGCTCGATCAGGGTAAAGCCCCGCCTCGATTGGCTAGATCCCGAGGACACGGATGACCTCCTCAATGGTCGTGGAGCCGTCCTGGACTTTGGCCCAGCCGTCGTCCCGCATCGTCCGCATGCCTTCCTCGGTGGCGGCGCGTTGGAGGGCACCGGCGTCGGCGCCGCGGCCGACCAATTCCTTGAGGGGCTCGGTGAGGTGGAGTAATTCGAAGAGGCCGACCCTTCCGCGGTACCCGGTGTTGCGGCAAGCCGGACACCCGAGGCCCCGATGCACTTCGGTTCGCTCACCGATTCGGCGGGTGAGCAGCGAAACCACCTGGGGGTCGGGCCGATACTCGACCCGACAATCGAGGCAAATGCGGCGAACCAGCCGCTGGGCGAGGATGCCTTGGAGCGTGGCGGCGAGCAGGAAGCGTTCAACGCCTAAGTCACTCAGCCTGGTAATCGCGGACGCGGCATCGTTGGTGTGGAGGGTCGAGAAGACCAGGTGGCCGGTGAGGGCCGCTTGGGTCGCGATGGAAGCGGTCTCTCGGTCGCGCATTTCGCCGACCATGATGACATCGGGATCTTGGCGGAGCAGGCTTCGGAGGGCGGCGGCGAAGGTCACGCCCGCTTTGCTGTGGATCGGGACCTGGGTCACCCCGGGAAGTAGGTACTCGACTGGATCTTCGACGGTGATGATCTTTTCCTCGGCCACGCGGCGAAGACCGAGGGCGGCGTAGAGCGTCGTCGTCTTGCCGCTGCCGGTGGGGCCGGTCGCCAGAACGATTCCGCTCGACCGGCGGGATAACTGGGTCATGGCCTCCAGGGTCTTGGCGTCCATGCCTAAGTCGGACAGTTCCACCGGGCGGCCGCCTCGGTCAAGCAGCCTGAGGACCAATGATTCCCCGTAGTGGGTTGGGGCGGTGGCCACTCGGAGATCGAGATCGCGGCTTTCGAGCCGAATTCGGAACCGGCCGTCTTGGGGGATACGCCGCTCGGCGATGTCGAGTTCAGCCAAGAGCTTGAGACGCGAGACCACGGCGGCTTCGAGATTTCGAGGTGGGCTCGGGAAGGCGGCGAGAACGCCGTCGACCCGGACCCGGACGCGGAGGCCGTCGCTGGTGGCGTCGAGATGAATGTCACTGGCTCCGATGTCGTTGGCCTCGCGAACCAGGAGGTTGACGAGGCGCACGACTGGTGGTTGGTTGGCCAGATCGCGGGCGTCGGCAATCCGGTCGTCGGTGGCGATCGGTTGGTCGGTGCTGCCGGCGCCCAGTTGGCGGACCAGCCCATCGACCGACTCCTCGGCCGCGAAGGTGGTCCGGATGGCTTCGTCGAGTTCGGCCCGATCGGTGGGGACCAGGTCGAGATCGAGTCCGAAGGAGTGTTTCAGATCCTCGATGACCTCCGGGTCGAGAGCGGTGGCGGCGTCAACCGCAACTCGAAGGCGCTCGTTGGCCACTTCCAGGGGGAGCACTCCGTGGTAGGCCAGGTACTCGGGGCGGAACGCTCGCGCTAGGGTGAGATCTGAGGCGGTTCGGGTCGACACACGGGCCAGCTCTCGACTGAGATGTGCTTAGCCAGTGCATTGGCTAGGCCATGGCGCCTCCGCGACCTAAGCCGTTTAGTTTCAACGATTCCTGCGCAAGTTACTCGGTTGGCGAGTGTTCGCTGGAACAGATTTGATCGAACAGAAGTGTCAGCCCTGACAACTTCGGGCCAGCGTGCGAATTTTCACCAGCCGGGCCTCGACGGACCTCGCGAGCGGTGCCTTGCTTGAAATCGCTTCAATTTTCTGGTTTTCACGGGGGTTGCGCCGCAGACCTTCGTTCTCTCCCCGCAAGATTGTCCGTCCCGTCGACGGCTCAGGGGGAGCCGCCCGGCAATGTAGGGATTCCCTACAAAGGGATCGGATCACTGGTCTCACCCTGTCAGCTTGCTCTGGCGTACGGCCCTCGGGTGAAGACCGCCACGAGGACCAGGGACCCTAGCACCGCCGCCTTCTCTCCGATTCAAAGGCCTTCGTTTCGTGGGCGTCTGTGGCCTGATATCCCTCGTCCGACTTTAGCCCCTTCCTATCGAACCGTGGCCCACGGACGAAGTTCGAATCCACCTCGCGCACCGCCCGGTCCGTCATACGACCAATCGCCAGAAACGATCCCCCCACGACGGACCCCTTGCATGATAAGCCTGCCGTGACCCACGTACGGGTTCAGGACCACTTCGACAGAATCGCCTCGGAGGGCTGACGCCGCAGGCTGTAGAGCGGCTCCGCCAAGGAAGGTGAATCCGAGGGGTCTGAAGTCAACGTCGTAGGTCCCCTGTGTGACACCGGGAACTGGCTGAAAACCAAAACGTTCCCCGAGAATACGACTCTCAAAGAGGGCTATCACACCGCCTGTACGATGCCCACCTGAGTCGGAAACGAAAGCTACCCTCCAGATGCCTGACAAGTCGGAAGGTGCACTTTCTGTTCTGAGGGCAGCCGGCGGAGTGGAGCAGGCCGCAGCGCATAGGACGATGATGAGGAACCGCATGAGCCCTCTCAAGCTGCCCTAGTCCGCCCGAACCTGTTCTTCGGGACTCGAGGGGTGCGTCGACCTCTTGTCACATCCGGGTGAGCGTTCGCGCTCAAGCCGGCCGGCACGTATTTGTCGGCCCCTCGGCGGTCTGCCCATCAGGCCCCTGAGTTCAAAAGGAACGCCCAGCTCGCGTGAGTCGAGCTTCTTGTGCCGCATCTCCTGACGTGCTACGCGCGCCGACTGATCGCCAGGATGGCCCGGCCGATGTCCCTGACCGGCCCGTTTACGGGCACCGCCCGGCTCCGCCGCTCACAGCGGTCGTGATCGAATGAACCCCGGTCAAAATCCGATGGCCATTCGTTCATTTGCAGTACGGCACGCCCACGGTGCGGCTCACGAGCAGGCTGCGGGCTAACGTGTCCACCACCAGGACAGCGTAAAAGCTGCCCGCCTGCCATTGGAGCCGCTCGGCCTGCAACGGACCATCGCACCATGGCCCTGCCGCGCCGAAACCGTGGCCGAACGCCGCTGTGACGGAATCAGCAATACGACGCAGTCTCAGAGGCGGACCGCGGAATTCGTACGCTACCTCGACAACGCGCCCTCCAAGACCGGCAATGACCGACACGTTCGCGCTATCCAGCCGCGTTTGGCACCTGACGAAGGGGCCGGCCTCTCCTGGCGCTGGGGTAATGGCAGTCGTGTCGCACGAGGGAGGTGGGATCCTCGCGAGCGCGCTGGCAGCTAGCTCCGCAAGCGGTCCGCTGTAACGTTGCTCCTTCCCCCCGGCGCATGCACCACCAAGCAGCCCCAGCGCCGTCGCAACGAACAGGACGCACGAAGGGCCACGCTCCGCGACCCCCGCAGCACCGTTCCGCCACTGTCTGGGAATCATGGCTAGCAACCCCCGTCCGCGCCCGGCCAGGCTCGCACCGGAGCGTGATTCATACCCTGGAGGCAGCCGCCAAGAATGCCACGCACCGCGTTACCCCACTGGACCGCATTCAGGGCACTCTTCGATCGCATAAACACGTCCGGACCGGTCAGCGAGTACGAATGCCCAAGCTCGTGCGCGAGTGTGAAGGTGGGATAGAAGGACCCGGCCTCGGAACGGCCGCCCTTCGAGTAGTCGATTGTAATGGCGCGGCCATCGGGGCTGGTTTCCCCGAATCCCACTTCATGCACGTCCCCGGAAGAAACTGTCACCGTAACATCCTTAGAATTCTCGAGCCACTCTATGCCCGAAAGAACATTGCCTGCCAGCCGGTTGCCCCCCCGCGCAGCTCGGCGAAGTTCGCGCTTCGCCTCGCTGAGCGCATTGCGGAGGTACATCTGCTCCTTTGCCGTACCCTTAAATTCAACAATTAGCCCAAACGGATCACTGAAGTTGACCGGATCCCCGTTGGCGAAGCCGTACAGGTTCAAGCCCCCGGCGAGCCCGATGGGATCTTCTTGGGTAAATCGGCTCGCACCTGGATCATAGTAGCGGTTCCGCCGATAATCGAGGCCCGACACATCCCGTTTCCCGTCGAGCAGCGACCCATGCCAGTACTTTCTCTCACCGTTCCCCTTCCGCTGGTCCCACACGGACCGCGCGCCGAGCCACTCGATAAGGTAGCATCGGGCCGCCCCGGAGGTTGCCGGATTGCACCCGGGGGTTCCGTTGTACGATCGGTCCACGATGCCATCCGCAAACGCGCCCACCGACGCCAGGCCCTCCCGGTTCCAGAACGGCACGATCGTCTGGGTGCCGGCCCAGGTGCGTTGGGTGTTGGTGTCGTCGGTGTCGGTGTAATTGTAGCGCGTGACGCTCAGGGGTGCGTCGATTCGCACCCCCGGCAAGTACAACACCTGGCCATAGAATCGATTGGGATCGGGCCAGCTCGCGAGCTGATAGGGCACCGGGTACGCTCCAACATCCTGTTCTCGAACGGCCTGGGGGGTGGTATCGCTACCCGGGGCCTGAATCTCGGCCAACTCTTGGTGACCGGTCCAGA
>JAYTTT010000422.1:0-16421 GCA_043744895.1 Gemmatimonadota bacterium
TTTGGTCCTCACGGCGTTCGAAACGGGACCAGGCGGCGCATGTATCTGGAGTACGGCAGGCTGCAGATCCACGTTATCGCGGGCCGATCGGCCAGCCGACGAGAGGAACTGTGACGCGGGTCGAATCGAGTGGCCGGTTGGTCAGTTTGAACGACGGGCGCGAGTATCGGGTTACGGTGGTTCCGTTTGGCCTTGGACGGGACCCCGGGGCTGAGGTGGTCATCGCCTCGCCCGATGCGTCGCGCCGGCATGCGGAGATCGTGAGCCGTCCTGACGGGGACGTGCTGGTCGATCTTTCGAGCAGTGGAACCTACGTGAATGGCAGCCGGATCGATGGCCGCCGCCCATTGAAAGCGCTGGACGTGATTCGAATTGGGGCCGAAGAGTTTCGGTACTACTCAGCCGTCAATGAACCGGCCGGACCTGCCGTCCCGCCGGCCGGGGCCGCAGCCCGCTTGAGCGATACCCTGATAGGCCTGCCCCGGAGCCGGCCGCTTGCCACCCTCCGGATCAAGAGCGGCGACGGCAAAGGTGCTCGCCTTCTGGTCAGGTCGCCGGTGGTGAATCTCGGCCGGGACCCATCGAACGACATCAGGTTTTTCGACACCAGCATCAGCGCGTCCCATGCCAAACTCCAGCTCCGAGAGGGTGTGTGGACCCTGACCGACCTGGGCTCGAGTAACGGCTCGTCGGTCGATGGCGAGCCGGTGACCGAGGAAACGCCGTTGTGCCCCGGAGCGACCATTGTGCTTGGCGACGTCGCGATTTCGTTTGAGCCCAATGACGACCGGGCCGACGCCGTGCCGCGGACCGCGGTGATCGAGCGACCGGTTGTTGCGCCGGCGCCGATCCCCCCCGAGGCGCCGGTTCCGGTCGCGCTGTCGGTGACGGCGCCGAAGCCGGTCCCCGTGCGGTCCAACGTCGGCCTGTTGGTCACGGCCATAGTCGTCCTGCTGGCGGCTCTCGTCGCCTTGGTCTTGTTCGTCTAGCCATGCTGATCACGTGCGCGGGAGATACCCACGTTGGCGTCGTGCGCAGCGGCAACGAAGATAATTTCATGGTGGATCTCAAGAGTGGCGTGTTCATCGTCGCCGACGGGATGGGTGGCCATGCGGCGGGCGAGGTCGCCAGCGAAATGGCGGTCGAGATCATCGCCAAGGAACTGGGGCCGTTGCGAGGCTTGACCGACGCGGCCGCCTTCGAACGGGTCCGTCACTCGATCCGAGCCGCCAACCAGGCCATCTTCGAGCGGACCATCGCCGAGTCAGACAAACGGGGGATGGGCACCACCACCACCGTGCTGGTACTCGGGGCCCAGCGGTATCTGATCGGTCAGGTCGGCGACAGCCGAGCCTATTTGTTTCGCAAAGGCGAGTTCCTCCAGGTCACCAAGGACCACAGCTACGTGCAGGAGCAGGTCGATGCCGGGCTGCTGACCGCCGACCAGGCCCGGACCCACCCGTACAGCAATGTGATCACCCGGTGCGTCGGGGCCAACGAGGACGTGGTGCCCGACGTCTACTTCGGCAGCCTGGAGCAGGGCGACGTGCTGCTGATCGCCTCGGACGGTCTAACGGGCATGCTCGAAGACGACCAGCTGGCCAAGATCATTCAGACTGATTCCACGCCGGAACTGGTGGTGAGCCGGATGATTGCCGAGGCGAATCGGCACGGGGGGCTCGATAACATTACGGCGATTGTGGTGCGGATCGATGATGTGTGAGGCTCGGCACTCGGCACTCGGCACTCGGCGCTCGGCACTAGGGTAAGAGGGGGCGGGATTGGGTTAGGCGGAGGGTGAGTTCGGCGGGGGGCAGTGAGGCGAGGGCTTGGAGGCGGTCGGTGGCGTTGGGGTGGGGGAGGGGGGCGGCGGTGAAGACCCGGAGGTGGCGGGCGCTGCGGTAGAGTTCGGCTCCGATTCTTGGGAGGCCGAGGTGGCCGGCTCGGCCTTCGCCGGTGAGGCGCTCGGCTCGGCCGTCCCGGGTGGCCAGCATGATGTCGACGCCGAGCATGTTGGGGCGGGCCGGGTAGTCGAGGAGCAGGCCGGCTGGTCCGAGGCCGAGTTCGGCGGCTACGGCGTCTTCGACCCGCTCGAGGAGATCGGGATCGTCCCCGATCCAGTCGCCGGCCCCATCGGGGACTTCGCTAGCGGGAAGGTCGAGGGCCCGCTTGTAGAGCCGCCGCTCGTGGACGGCCCGGGCCAACCCGGTTGGGTCGTTCGAGAAGAGCCGCTCCATCAAGGCGCCATCGGTTTCTTCCGCCAGGGCTTCCCGGCTCAGTCCACCACTCGCGACGGCGGCCCGCACCGCCCGTTTGAACATGCAGGTCGCCGCTCGCACGGCGTGGTGCCAATAGACATTCCGATACATCTGATATTTGGCGAACAGCAAGGTCTCGAGGGCGCTCATTCCCTTTTCGAGAATGCCGACCTCGAGCCGGCCGTCTGGCGCCGCGACGATCGTGAGGGCCGAGAGCAGCCGGTCGACGTCGAGGGTGCCGTAGGGAACGCCACAGGCCCGGGCATCGCGGCTCAAATAGTCGAACTTGTCGAGGTCGAGGGTCCCGGATACGAGCCCCTGCAGCGGTCCTGGGTTGGTGCCCTGGATTAAGGTGCCGATTTCCGCCACCAGCGCCGGCCCGCCTAACGAATCCAACGCCCGTCCCAACTCTCCCCGTGTCAACTTGGCAACGCCGAGGGATTCATGGTGCGGGAACCCAGCCTCCTCGAGCCCGTGCGAAAACGGATAGTGGCCGATGTCGTGAACCAGCGCCGCGAGCCGGACCGCCCGTTGGTGGCCCGGCGACACCGCCTCGAGGTCCCCCCGTTGCTGGAGGACCGTCAGGGCCCGGCCGGCTAGGTGGTACGCCCCCAGCGCATGCTCAAACCGCGAAAGGGTCGCCCCCGGATAGACGAGGAATGCGTGTCCCAACTGCCGGACATAGCGCAACCGCTGAAGCGGCGGCGTGTCGAGAACCGACAACGCCGCCGCATCGAGCTGAATGTTATCCCACAACGGATCCCGAATAATCTCAAACGGGCTCGGCACGCGGTGCTCGGCACTCGGCACTAGGGCGGCCCAGCGTTGACGACGCCCGCCGGGACCTCCGCCGCGAAGGCCCGAAAATTCTCCTTGAACATCGCCGTCAACTTGGCCGCTTGGGCGTCATAGGCGCCGCCGTCCTTCCAGGTCCCTCGGGGATCGAGGACCTCGGTCGGCACCCCTGCCAGGCTGGTCGGCACCTCGAATCCGAACACCGGTTCGGTCCGGAAGCTGCCACCGTCGAGGGCACCTGACAGCGCCGCGGTCACCATGGCCCGGGTGTGGGCAAGCTTCATGCGGGAACCGGCTCCATAGGCCCCGCCGGTCCAGCCGGTGTTGACCAGCCACACCTTGGCACCATGCTTGGCGATCTTCTCGCCCAGCATTTTGGCGTAGACGCCTGGATGGAGGGGCAGAAACGGGGCCCCGAAGCAGGACGAGAAGGTGGCCGACGGTTCGGTGACTCCCCGCTCGGTGCCCGCCACCTTGGCGGTGTAGCCCGAGAGGAAGTGATACATGGCTTGCTCGGCGGTGAGGCGGGCAATCGGGGGCATGACGCCGAACGCATCAGCGGTCAGGAACACGATGTTCTTCGGGTGACTGCCGACTCCGCTGGGCTCGAAATTGGGAATGAAGTGGATCGGGTAGCTGGCCCGGGTGTTCTCGGTGATCGTGTCGGAGTTGAAATCCACCGTTCTGGTCTGCTCATCGAGGGTGACGTTCTCGAGGACCGTGCCGAACATATGGCTGGCGTTCCAGATTTCCGGTTCGCCCGGCTTGGAGAGCCGGATCACCTTGGCGTAACAGCCACCCTCGAAATTGAAGATGCCGCGGTCGCTCCACCCATGCTCGTCGTCGCCGATCAGCTTGCGGGTCGGGTCGGCGGAGAGGGTGGTCTTGCCGGTGCCGGAGAGTCCGAAGAAGATCGCGGCATCGCCGGCGGGGCCGATATTGGCCGAGCAGTGCATCGGCAGGACGCCTTGCTGGGGCAGCAAATAATTGAGCGCGGTGAAGATCGACTTTTTCATCTCGCCGGCATACCGGGTGCCGCCGATCAGAATGACCTTCTTGGCAAAGTTGAGCACAATGAAGGCTCCGGTCCGGGTTCCATGCCGGGCTGGATCGGCCTGAAACTCCGGCGCGTGGTAGACCACGAATGACGGAGCGAACGAGGCGAGCGCCGCCGGGTCGGGCCGGATGAACATGTTCCGAACGAACATCGCCTGCCAGGCGTTCGGGGTGATGAATCGGACCGGAAGGCGATAGTCCCCGTCGGCCCCGCCGAAGAGATCCTGGGTGAACACCTCGGTTTGGCCGCTCAGATGCTGCTGGACGTCGAGCAACAATCGGTCGAACGTGGCCTCGGCCTGGCGGGCGTTCTTGTCCCACCAGATCTGCCCGGAACTGGACGGCTCATCGACGACGAACTTGTCCTTCGGCGAGCGGCCGGTGTGGGGGGAGGTGACGACCACGAGGGCGCCGTGATCGGTCAGCCGACTTTCACCTCGTCGGGCCGAATGTTCATACAGTGCGGGAGTGCCGAGATTGGCCCAAACGGTATTGGTGGTAACGCCATGGGCGGCGAGGCTCGTGGGATGGCTCATAATCCTGGGGTAGGGGTCCTGGTGAAGGTCTCGATGCTAGGGCGGAAAGATCGGCAGCCAGGGCATTCCGGACAAGCGGAGCGGGCCTTCGGAATCGGCGGCCACCGGGCGATCGGCACCCCGGAGGTGTCGCGGTTCTGATCCGACACCAGGCCGGAATGCGGTCCGAAATACCTGAGGTGACATGCGGTAAGTGTTTGTTCTGCAAGCTATTGAGGGTTTGGTGATCAACCCCGTTTCGGTGGTCCGGAACCTGCCCAAGTCCGAGTGAGATGCAGACCCGCCTGCTGTTACTCGGTAACCCGAACGCCCGGCCGGACGGCCTCGAACGCAGCCTGATGCGGGCGGGATTCGTCCTGAGCGAAGGCGATGACCTCCCAGCCCGACCGGGCGACGCCGGCTCACCGGACCTGGCCATCGTTTCGATCTCCCGGTCGGGCGATGAGTTGGATCGGCTCCTGATGCCGATGACCAGCGAAGCATGGCGGAACGTACCCACGATTGTCCTGCTGCCGGCGGGCGCCGCCGAGGCCGCCGGCAGCGCCCTGGCCCAGGGGGCCGTCGATGTGATGGTGGCGCCGGTTCACCTCCCGGAACTGATCGCTCGGGTGGCGGCTCGGCTTCGCGGCGTTCGCGACGGGTTCCGGGCGACGGGATCGCCCAACGGCCAGGCCCAGTTGTTTGCCGTCTTTCGGGATGTGGCTTTGGCCCCCCGGCCCGAGGAAATGCTCCAGATTCTGGTGCGGGACGTGGCGCGCTCGCTCGACGCGGCCCACTGCACCGCGATCTTTTCGGTCGACGCGAACCGGGGTCGGTTGATCGCGGTGGCCGAGCGGCCCGAAGTCCGGAACCTCGAAATCGACCTGGCTGATTACCCCGAGGCACAACACGCAGCCTTCACCGGACGGACCGCGTTCATTCCCGACGTCAGGCAGCATCCGCTGTTTTCGGCGATCGGCGTCAAGCTTGCCAGCCTCCCCGCGCAGCCGACGAGCGCGGTGGCCGTGCCGATCATGTTTCAGGGGAAGAGCCTCGGGTTTTTCGTCCTCCGCACGGCCTTACCCCGGCCCAACCTGACCGCCGACGAGGTGGCGTTCGTCGAGACCCTGGTGGCCAGTACGGCCCGGCTCCTGGAGCATGAAGACCGCCGCGCCACGCTGTACCGCCGCCAGGCCAGCGCCGGGGTCACCGATCCGCTGACCGGCTGCGGCGGGCTCGACGCTCTCGACCGCCGGGTCCGGGAGGAAATGCACCGGGCCGATCGGTACGGGCGCCGGTTCACGCTGATGTTGCTCGATGTCGACGGACTTCGATTCGTCAACCATCGGCACGGCGTCGAGGCCGGCGACCGGGTCTTGAGTGAGTTGGGCGGGGTGTTGCAGCGGGAATTGCGATCGCCGGACTTCGTCGCCCGGTACGGCGGCGACGAGTTCGCCGTCATCATGCCGGAGACCAGCGAAGAGGGCGCCCGCGATACTCTGGTCCGGATCCGCCGGGCGATTGCCGGCCACTCCTTCGGCGAGGGCCAAACCGACGCCCTCGCGGTCAGCGCCGGATGGATCGGGTACCCGAGCCCCGGCATCCTTAATCCCGAGGACTTGTTGGCCAAGGCCGAGGCGGCGCTTCATGCCCTGAAACACCCCGGCGCGGGGGTTGCCGCCTAACGGCGGCGGCGGAGCCAATCGGTGGGGTCGAGCGCGATCTGGTTGTCGCCTCGAATTTCGAAGTAGAGATGGGCGCCGTCATCCGAGTTCTCACCCCCGACCGATCCCACCTTCTGGCCCTTCGTCACCGTATCGTTGACTTGCACCGAGGTGCTCGAGAGCTGCATGTAGAGCGAGAAGTACCCGCTCGGATGCTCGACGATGATCGAGAGCCCGTAGGTGCCCAGACGCTGCACGAGGACGACCCGGCCGGCGGAAACCGCGGTGACCGGGGTACCCGCCGTCGCGGCGATCGAGATGCCATGCCGGGTGATCCGGCCCCCGCTGGCCAGGGTGTCGGGCCCGAAGTCGTGGATGATCCGGCCTTGCACCGGCCAGTCGAGGGTGCCCAATTCCGCCGTCGAGACGCCGAGGGAGCGAGGGACCGGGGTCCCGCCGGCGGCCGGGGCCCGGGCCGGGGCGGTTCGCCGGGTTCGTTCCAGGGCCGCGAGGACGTCGATGAGGTCTTCCTCGCTCTTGGCCAACACCGAGAGACGGCGGGCCGTGGTCTGGGTGCTCTGACGGAGCCGTCGAATCTGCGCCGCCCGGTCCTCCGCCAGCGACCGATAGCTCCGGAGCTCGGCCTCCCGTTCTTCCCGCCGGCGATCGAGCTGCTCTTGGACGATGACCAGCTCACCGCGCTGGGTTTGAATCCGGTTCCGGAGCCGCTCGACGTCGGTGAGCAACGCCCGATCCTGGCGGCTCGACAGAAACAGGTACTTGTACCGGGACAACAGGTCCGAGAACGATTCGGCGGCCAGGAGCACTTGAAAGGTGTAAAGCGGCCCCCGCTTGTAAATATCGACCAACCGCCGCTCCAGCACCGCCCGCCGGTCAGCCAGGTTGTCCTCGGTCAGGCCCAGCTGGCCGCTGGTGTTGTCGAGTTGACCGCCCAGTCCGCCGATCTGCCGCTCCAGTTCGTTGACGAGCCGATTGGTCGTTTCGCGTTGCCGCTCCAGGTTGTCGAGCTCCCGGCCGGCATCCCGGACTTGGCCTTGGAGCCGTTCCTGGTCCTGCCGGAGCCGATCACGCTCGGCCCGGATCTGCTCCAGCCGCTGCCGGCTCTTCTCGAGGTCGGCGGGCTGTTGGGCCGCCAGCGCGGTGCCGGCGAGGCCGCACCAGACCGCGACGGCTCCGGAGACGAAACGCCTCCGGCCGGCGCCGCTACACATTCTTGAGGTGTCTCCCGACCGACAGCAGGCTGCCGCCGAGTCCGATCGTGGTGCCGAACACCACGATCAGCACCATCTGGACGGCCCCGAAGAACACCAGCGTGGCGCCGGTATCCGCCGTGGTCCGACGGAACAGGGCGAAGGTAATCCAGCACATCGCGATGGCCAGGATCCCGCCGGCAACGCCTTTGATGGCGCCCTCGATCAGAAAGGGGCCCCGGATGTAGGCGTTGGTGGCCCCGACCAGCCGCATGATGGAAATTTCCTTGGACCGCTGCAGTACCGTGATCCGGATCGTGACGCCGATGATGACGATGGCCACGGCCGCGAAGGCCAGGCCGATGACCGCGCCGACCGCGGCCGCCATGTTGCGGAGCCGATCGAGTCGTTCGACCCAATCGCGGCCATACCGAACGTCTTCGACGAACGGAAACCCCCGGAGTCGTTCGGCCACCGCCTGCGCGTGCTCCGCGTCCCGGAATTCAGGCCGAAGCCGGACTTCGAAGGACGCCGGCAACGGGTTGACCTCCAGATCGCGGTAGGCCTCCTTGAACTCGACCAGTTCCCGCCGGGCCCGGGATAGGGCTTGGTCGGCGTTGACGAACTTGACCTCGAGGACCTCGGGAAAGGCCGAGATATCCTGGGAGGCCTGGCTAATGGTCTCAGTCGGCGTTCCTCGGAGCACGAACGCGACGACTTCGACCCGCTCGGCGAGGGTGGCAAGGGCCTTTCGGAAGTTGAGCGCCACCAAGGCAAAGAGCCCGATGGTGAACAACGAGAAGCCGATCGAGGCGATCGACAGGCCCGAGAGCAGCGGGGTCCGCTTGAACGTCATGGCGGCTTCCCGGAGCGGGGTCCGGTGTCTCATCGGGTGGCTCCTTCTTCGTCGACGCCGCTGTCGAAGACGATCCGGCCGCCCTTGAGTTCGACGGTGCGGTATCCGGTGTCACGAACCAATTCCATGTTGTGAGTCGCCATCACCACGACCGTTCCGCCGGCGTTGATTTCCTGGAGGAGCTGGAACACTCCGCGAGTGGCCCGCTCGTCGAGGTTCCCGGTCGGTTCGTCGGCGATCAGAATATGGGGGTCGTTCACCAAGGCCCGGGCAATGGCCACCCGCTGCTGCTCGCCACCGGAGAGCTCTTTCGGGTAGGCCCGCGCCTTCGAGGCCAGGCCGACTTGGGTCAGCGCCCGCATGACGCGGTTGGGGATTGTTTCGCGCCGGGCTCCGGTCACTTCGAGCGCGAAGGCGACGTTTTCCTCGACCGTGTGGTACTCGAGGAGCCGGAAATCCTGGAAGACGATGCCGAGCCGGCGGCGGAGTCGTGGAATTTCGTGACGGGTCAATTTGCCGATTTGATATCCGGAGACCCGGACATCGCCCTCGGTCGGCTTTTGCTCGGCCAAGATCAGCGACAGGATCGACGACTTGCCGGCTCCCGAGTGGCCGGTCAGAAAGACGAACTGGCCCTTGGGGATCTGGAAGGTGACGTCCTTGAGGCCGACCACGCCGTTGGCGTAGGTCTTCGACACGTGATTGAAGCGGATCATAGTCCTTCGAGCGCCTGGCGCAGATCGTCGAGGATGTCGTCGGTGTTCTCGATCCCGCAACTGAGCCGAACGAAGCCGTCAGGGATGCCTTGCTCGGCCCGTTGTTCCGGCGTGAGCGACGCGTGGGACGTGATGCGGGGCTCCGAGACCAGGCTCTCCACTCCGGCCAGGCTCGGGGCATGGGTGACGAGCCGCAGGCGCCGAAGAAACCGTTCGGCCGCCGGCGAGCCGCCCGTGATGACGAGCCCGACCATGCCGCCAAACCCGTCGAGCACCCGGGCGGCAATGGCGTGATCGGGATGGGACGGCAACCCGGGATAGAACACGGCTCCGATCCGGGGCTGGCCCTCGGCCCAAGTCGCCACCGTCATGCCGGTGGTGTTTTGCCGCGTCACCCGCAGCTCCAAGGTCTTGATGCCGCGATTGAGCAGCCAGGCGGAGTGCGAGTCGATGGACGGTCCCCACAGCCGGGAGAGGCGAATGACCTCATCGACGACCGCCTGGGTTCCGGCCACCGCCCCCGCCGTGACGTCGGAGTGACCGTTGAGCGATTTCGTGGCGCTGGTGATCACGACGTCGGCCCCATGTTCGAGGGGCCGGAAGTTGATCGGCGATGCGAAGGTGCTATCGACCAGCAGGGCAAACCCATGTTCCTTGGCGATCGACGCGACCGGTGCCGGATCGACCACTCGCATGACCGGGTTGGTCGGCGACTCGAAGAAGATCGCCCGGGTGGTCTTGCGGATTGCCCGGCGCCAGGCCCGCGGCTGCGTCGGCTCGACGTAGGTCACCGCGATGCCGAATCGGCCCAGCTCCTCGTCGAACAGCCGCCGGGTCCCGCCATAGATCCACCGGCTCGCGATTAGATGGTCGCCGGGCCGGAGGACGGCCAAATGGGCCATGGCGGTCGCGGCCATTCCGCTCGACAGGAAGACCGCGGCTTCGGCCCCTTCGAGGAGCGCGTACTTGGCGGCTACGGCCTGCTGATTGGGGGTGTTGCCGTACCGCTCGTACTTGACCTCGCCGTCGGCGCCAACGGCATTGACGTAGGTGGTGCTCTGATACACGGGCTGGACCACCGGTTCGTCCGGGTGGCGGGGGGCGAGCGGACCGTGGACCGACAGCGTGGAACGGCCGGGGCGGGGGATCGTCATGAGAGGGGCAGGGGGCAATAGGTTCCGGAGGCGGCCTGCACCATCCGGCGGAGCGCGAGCGACTGGAGGGCATCGGCCGCTCGTTCGATCGTCCAGCCTAACGAATCGGCCACCCGGCCCGCGTCGCCGGCCCCGAGGGCCGTGACCGCCTCGAAGGCGGCCAGCAGATCCGGCGTTTGCCAGCCGAGGACCCGGGGGCCGCCCCCGATCGTCAGCATGGCGATGATAGTGAGCCGGTGGGTTTCCAGGACGTGATCGATGGCTTCGACCTGGGCGTCCGAGACGTTGACGAGGACCACGAACCGGGGTCGCTCGAAATCGCTGTTGAGGAGGAGCTTGGCGACGATCTCGTCGGCGCAGCTGAAATCGAGCAACCCGATCGCTCCGAAATCGAGCTGCGCCGTCGGGTGGGGGCTCGCCGCGATCTGGGCCTCGATCCGCTGCCGGACCGACACCCCGGTGGGTCGGGTGACCAGGTCGGAGTAGGTGGTGCTCACCGCGTCCCTCAGCAGTGGGGCCAGATCGATCCGCTCCCTCATCGCGTCGGCGTCTCCTGGGCCGGAATGGTGATCTGTAATTGGGACCCCGGGAAGAATGGCAGATGCTCGGCCAAGGGGACGTCGTCGTCCCACTCGGGCCGCACCGAGACCCGGGCGGTTCCGCTTCGGATCGAGATCTTGCCGTGCCACCGGACCAGGTATCGCTTGATCCCGGCCAGCCCTTGGCCCCGGCCCGCGTCGCGAAACCGGCTGACGCCGTGCAACAGCGCCGACTCGATCGCCGCCGCATCGCCCCACCGGTCGCCCACCTTCTTGGCCTCGCTGCTCTCGAGCGACCGCCGGAAGCCCACGCCCGCATCGCTGACCGCGATCACGGCCACTTTGCGGCCCAGCCGTCGTTTCCAAAAATAGCTTTGGACCGCCACCCAGCCGCCAGTGCCGGCATGTTCGACCACATTCTGGCAGGCTTCGGAAAGCGCCATCGCGAACCCCATGGTGGCCTTCGCTTCGAGCTTGAGGTCGGCGGTCAGGATCCGCATCGCCCCTTCTTGGACCCGGCCCACGACCTCGTGGACATCCGAGGCCGCCCGGATGGCCGTGACCGGTACCAGGACGTCCGACGGGGCTTCGCCCGGCCGCTTGGGGACCCGTCCGACCAACTCGAAATATTCGACGGCGTGATGGAAAAAACCGGCCCGGGTCCAGTAGCTCCGCGTGTCGTCGCTCTCGGGCACCGCCAATCGCGGCATCGGGACGCCGAGTTCCTTGAGAGCCTGGCCCAGCGTCAGCAACGACGTGAGCCCGTAGGGCGAGGCCCAGGTCGTGCCGCGGGCGTCGATCAGCAGCCGCTCGGCCGGGGGCCAGCTCGACAGTCCTTGCGCCATGGCGTCGAGGCTCCGGTCGTCGAGGCTCTGGGGCAGGGGGACGACTTCGATCATAGGGTGAGCAACGCCCCTCGCAAATGATGGTTCAACGCGGACGCACCGCGGAAGGTCGCGTTACGCCCGGCGGCCCGGTTGCCGGCCCCGACGCTCGCCTCGAGGGACTCGCCCCTGAGGAGATGGGCAAAGACCGTTGCGCCGAACACATCGCCGCACCCGGTGGGGTCGGTGGCTTCGACCCGCTCGGCCTCGATCCGGGCCGTCCGCACGGTGCCGTGTCCCGGCGCCGATCCGCGCCGGCGGTCGGCGAGGCGTTCGAAACCGGGGGCCGCCACGTAGGCTGTTCCCCGGGGGCCTAACGTCACCAGGAGGGCCGAGGCGCCGGCCCCGAGCACGTCGCTGGCCAGACCGAGCGGGTCGCTCGACAGTTGGGCCATTTCCTCCTCGTTGACCTGCACCAGGTCGAAACACCGGAACCAGTTTGGCGCGTCGGGCAAGGGCTGGAGGCTCCGCAACCCGTCGCGTCCCATGCCGAGGAGCAAGCTATGGAGGTCGGCATAGATCGGCCCCGCAAAGCCGTCTCGCAGCGCTCGGGCGGTCCCCAAGCACATCTCGAAGCCCGAGATGAAGTTCAGGTAGACGGCGTCGAGGTCCCAGACCAAGGGGCCTAATTCGGCCCAGGTCCACCCGGGCACGCCGCCGGACATCCGCTCACACCGCCGCCCCGCCGACTGATACCGGAGGACCACCCGGTTGTTGGGGGTCGGGACTTCAATGAACCGGGCGTTCCGGTTCCGGTGCGCCAGGGTTCGGAGAAAGGCCTCGGCGGGGCCGGCCAAGTCGCGCCCCACCTTGACCAACGGGACGATTTCCCAGTCATCGCCTAACGCCGCGTCGAATCCGGACAGGGCGTAGGCGATCCCGCCCCATTCCTCGGTAACCGGAACGACCGGGTCGCGCCCGTGGATCTCGTCCCAGACGAGCGACCCGAGGACGCCGAGTTTACGACCGGGCATCGAGGAACACCTTGGCCGCCCCGACCACCCCGGCGGTTCCGGGAAGCAACCCCGGCACGATGCGGCAGGCCTGAACGGCCGGCCGGAACGCCCGGCGGGTCACCTCCCGGCGGAGCGGGGTGAACAGCCGGTCGCCCGCCTGGGTCACGCCGCCGCAGATGACCACGACTTCCGGGTTCAAGATGTTGATCAGGTTGGCCACGCCGACCCCAAGATATTTGGCCGTGTCCTGCACCACTTCGAGCGCCAGCGGATCGCCGGCGCCGGCCGCGTCATACACGGCCTGGGCGCTGATCCGGTCGAGCGCTCCCCCAACCTTGGCGCTGATCGAGGATTCCGCCCCGGATTCGATCGCTTCGATCGTCCGGCGGGCAATGGCCGGCCCGGAGGCATAGGCCTCGAGGCAGCCGTCATTGCCGCACCCGCATCGGCGGCCGTTGGTCTCAATCGTAATGTGGCCGATTTCCGCCGCGACGTCGGACGCGCCGTGGAGCAGCCGGCCGTCGACCACGATCCCGCCGCCGATCCCGGTGCCTAACGTAAACGTAACCGCATGCCGGGCTCCCTGGGCCGCGCCGACCCACCATTCGCCGGCCATGGCGCAGTTGGCGTCGTTGTCGAGCCAGGCCGGCAGGCCGAGTGCCGTTCCGATCCGGTCGCGGACCGGCATGTCGTGCCAGCCCAGATTCGGGGTCAGGATCACCACCCCGGTCGTCCGGTTGAGTGGCCCGGGTGACCCGATGCCGACCCCTTCGATCACGGCGTCCCGGTCGGCGAGCCTGGTGTCGTCGATCGCGGCTTTGGTCATCGTGACGATCCGGTCGATCACGCGATCGGCCCCATGGGCGGCTCCGGTCGGTTCGGTCCGAAGCCCGACGATCCGGCTCCCGTCCGTCACCACCGCGCCCACCACGAGGTTGGTGCCGCCGATATCGACTCCCATCACGTATCGCATCCGCCTAGCCGATCAGCTGCTGGATGGTGTCCCGAACCGTGGACGCTGGAATCTCGCGCATACAGCGATGATGACCAAGCGGGCACTTGGCCGGACCATGGGCCGAACAGGGCCGGCACGCCAGGTCGGTGCGTTCGATGATGGCCGACCGGGGAGCCCGGGGGCCGAAGCCAAACCTCGGAACCGTCGGTCCGAAGATCGCCACCGTCGGCGTTCCGGTGGCGCTGGCCAGGTGGAGGGGGGCCGAATCGTTGGTGACCAGAACGCCGGCCCGCTCCAGAATCGCGGCCGACACCCGCAAGGGCACGGCTCCCGCCGCGTTGGCGACCCGGTCCGGGGCTGCGTCCAGCATGGCTTGGGCAACCTCCCCGTCGGCCGGCCCGCCGATCACCACGATCCGCCCCCGGAGGAGCCGGACCAGTTCCCCGAACCATGGCCATCGCTTGGTGCCCCAGATCGACCCCGGAGCCACGGCCACGAACCCGTCGCCGATTCCCCGCGAGGCGAGCCAGGCGTACGCCTCGGCCCGGTCGTCTTCGGTCAGGGCCAGGTGAATGGCGGCCACCGGGCCGGACCCGGAGCCGGCCAGAGCGAGCAACCGTTCGGCTTCATGCCCTCCCGCCGGCCGAGCGATTCGTTCGGTGTAGAGGAACGCCCCGCTCCCGTCGGCAAACCCGATCCGAACCGGGATCCCGGCCGCTTTCGCCAATGCCGCCGAGCGGAGCGACCGGTGCGGAAGGTAGACCCGGGCATACCCGGGCTCCCGCAGGGTTTGGACCAGCCGCCACCACGCCGTGAAGCCACGATCCCGGCCGTGCTTGTCGTAGCTGAGGACTTTCCGAACCGCCGGATGGGTGGTGAGCAACGGCAGGGCGGCGGGCGTGACCAGGATATCCACCGGCCCGTGCCGGGCGGCCAGCGCCGAGAGGAGGCCGGTCGTCAATACCACGTCGCCCAAGAACGCGGTCTGAATCACCAAGGTGCCGCCGCCGGCCATCGCTAGTCGCTGTCGACTTGGAGTACCGCCAGGAAGGCTTCTTGAGGAATTTCGACCTGGCCGATCTGCTTCATGCGCTTCTTGCCCTCTTTCTGCTTCTCGAGCAGCTTCCGCTTCCGGGTAATATCGCCGCCGTAGCACTTGGCCAGGACGTCCTTCCGAAGGGCCGAGACCGTCTCCCGGGCAATGATCTTGGCCCCGATGGCCGCTTGAATCGCGACCGGGAAAAGCTGCCGGGGAATCAGCTCCTTGAGCTTCTCGGCCACTTTCCGGCCCCAGTCGTGGGCCTTGTCCTCGTGCACGATGACGCTGAAGGCGTCGATCTGTTCGCCGTTGATCAAGAGGTCAAGTTTGACGAGATCGCTGGTCCGGTACCCGGCCATCTCGTAGTCGAGCGACGCGTAGCCCCGCGACAACGATTTGAGCCGGTCGTAGAAGTCGAGCACGATCTCGCCGAGCGGAAAGTCGAAATGGAACTCGACCCGGGTCGGATCGATGAAGTGCATTCCGTTGTACACGCCGCGGCGGTCCTGGCCCAACTTCATGATGGCGCCAATGTAGTCGGCCGGCGAGACGATCCGGGCCTTCACGTACGGCTCGTCGATCCGGACCCGCAGCCCGGACTCGGGCAAGGTTGAAGGATTCTCGACCACCATCTCCTGCCCGTTCGTCAGGAGTACATGGTACTCCACCGTCGGGACGGTGGTGATCAAGCTGAGGTTGAACTCCCGCTCCAGCCGTTCCTGAACGATTTCCATGTGGAGCAGTCCGAGGAACCCGCACCGGAAGCCGAACCCGAGCGCCAGCGATGATTCGGGCTCGTAGTTGAGGCTGGCGTCGTTGATCTGGAGTTTTTCGAGGGCGTCCCGGAGGTCCTCGTACTGGTCGGTGGTGGTCGGGTAGACCCCGGCGAAGACCATCGAGCGGACTTCCCGGTAGCCGGCCAGCAACTCGGTCGCGGGGTTGGTGGCATCGAGAATGGTATCGCCGACCCGGGCATCGCGAACGCCCCGGACGCTGGCCACGACGTAGCCCACCTCGCCGGCGCTCAAGGCCTCGGTTTCGAATTTTCCCAACGCGGGAAATCCGACCTCCGCGACCTCGTACACATCGCCGGGATGCGATCCAAAATGGATCTTCATTCCCTTGGTGATGATCCCGTCCACGACCCGGACGGTCGGCACCGCCCCCCGGTATCGGTCATAGTACGAATCAAAGACAAGCGCCCGGAGCGGCCGGTCCACGTTGCCGCGGGGCATTGGGACCCGGGCGACGATGGCTTCGAGCAGTTCGGGAACGCCGGTCCCCTCCTTGGCCGACACCGCCAGGATGTCTTCCCGCCCGACCCCGAGCAACTCCATCAACTCCTGAGCCCGCTTCTCCGGTTCCGCTCCCGGGAGATCGATCTTGTTGAGCACCGGCACGATCTCGAGCCCGGCCTCCATGGCCAGGAACAAGTTCGAGAGCGTTTGGGCCTGGACCCCCTGTGACGCATCGACGACCAGGACCGCCCCCTCGCACGCCGCCAAGGACCGGGAGACCTCGTAGGTAAAGTCCACATGCCCCGGGGTATCGATCAAATTGAGCTCGTACTCGATCCCATCCTTGGCATGATAGGACATCCGGCAGGCGTTGAGCTTGATGGTGATGCCCCGCTCCCGCTCCAAATCCATGGTATCGAGGACCTGCTCGCGCATTTGTCGCTTGCCAAGGGTGCCGGTCGTTTCGATCAACCGATCGGCCAGGGTCGACTTCCCATGGTCGATGTGGGCCACAATGCAAAAATTTCTGATTCGCTCCTGCTTCATGCGGGGAATATAGTCGCTCGGCACTCGGCGCTCGGCCCT
>JAYTTT010000423.1:0-4180 GCA_043744895.1 Gemmatimonadota bacterium
AATGAGAACAGCCGGTCGTAGAGTCTCAATTCGCAGTCGACGGCATCCGCCGCCGAGACCCAGTGAATCGTGCCTTGGACCTTCCGGCCGTCCGGCGCATTGCCCCCGCGGGTCGCGGGGTCGTAGCGGCAGCGCAGTTCGACGACTTGGCCGGCCCCGTCCTTGATGACTTCCTCGCAGGTGATGAAATACCCATACCGCAGCCGGACCTCACGCCCCGGCCCTAAGCGGAAAAACTTTTTCGGCGGATCCTCCATGAAATCGTCTCGCTCGATATAGAGCTCGCGGGAGAACGGCACCAGCCGCGACCCGGTCAACGGAACGTCGTAGGGATAGTACGACGCGTCCAGCTCATCGACCTGCCCCTCGGGATAGTTGGTCAGAACGACCTTCAGCGGATTCACCACACAGAGGACCCGGGGGACCCGGGTGTTGAGATCGCTCCGAACCGCATGCTCGTACGCGGCCAGTTCGCTCCGGGCGTCGTTCCGGGCCACGCCGACCATGTCGCAGAAATGACGGATCGCCTCGGGGGTGACGCCTCGGCGCCGAATCCCGGCCAAGGTATGCATCCGGGGGTCGTCCCACCCGGTCACGTGGCCGTCGTTCACCAACCGCAGCAGCTTCCGTTTACTCACCACCGTGTAGTCGAGCACCAGCCGGGCAAACTCCGTCTGCTCTGGTGGCGGGTCGAAGCCAACCTCGCGGACCAGCCAGTCGTAGATGTCGCGATTGTCCTTGAATTCGAGGGTACAGAGCGAGTGAGTAATCCCCTCGATGGCGTCGGACAGTCCGTGGGCGTAGTCATAGAGCGGGTAAATGCACCAGGCATCGCCGCGCCGGTAGTGGTGGGCGTGACGAATCCGGATCAAGAGCGGATCGCGCATGATCATGTTGGGGTGGGCCAGGTCGATCTTGGCCCGGAGCACATGGGCGCCGTCGGGAAACTCACCCGCTTTCATCCGGGCCAGGAGGTCGAGATTCTCCGCCACCGTTCGGTCGCGGAACCGGCTTGCGGTTCCCGGAACGGCCACCGTGCCCCGATGGGCCCGGATCTCCGCCTCGGTCTCACTATCGACGTACGCCTTGCCCTTGCCGATGAGGACGAGCGCGAATTCGTACAGCTTCTCGAAATAATCACTGGCGTAGAACTCGTGGTCCCACTGGAAGCCGAGCCACTGGATGTCGCGCTTGATGGCCTCGACGTACCGGATGTCCTCGGTGGACGGGTTGGTGTCGTCGAACCGGAGGTTGACCTGGCCGCCGAATTCCTTGGCAATCCCGAAGTTGAGACAGATCGACTTGGCGTGGCCGATATGGGGAAACCCGTTGGGTTCCGGCGGAAACCGGGTGCAGATCGGGCGACCGAACCGGCCGCTCGTCACGTCAGCCGCGACCAGGTCGCGGATGAAGTCCCGTTTCGGTGATTCCTGGCTCAAGAGGGGGGTCCGTTCGATGCGGGGTTGCCGGGATGGATTCAGATCGAAAAATACACTGACCGAGCCAGGTTGGATGGGACGAGGGCGCCCCGGTCAGGGTCGCTGAGCCAGCGCCGCCTCGGCCCGGTCCCGGCTGGCGGAAAACTCCGTCGATCCGAGGTCAACGCCGAGGCGGGCCACGTCGAGAGCCTCCCGGAACCGGCGCTCGCTCATCAGGCATTCAAACAGCCGGCTTCGGGCGACCGTCCCGGTTGGAGCGGCGGCGACTCCCCGCTCGAAGATCGGGATCGCCTCCACGCACTGCTTCCGGCCCCGGAGAATCTGACCCCACTCTTCGAACACCCGTGGGTCGCCGCCGTAGAGACTCCCGGCCCGCCGATACATCGCCATCGCCAGATCCGGTTGGTCCCGGCGCACCAAGTCCCGCCCGAAAACAAAGAACCCCCGGTACCCATTCGGCTGGTCGATAATAGTCTGCGCAAACAAGGTCGCCCCGTCGCGCCAGACCCCCTGCCGCGAAAAACTCCTCGCCGCCCCCAACCCAATCAACACCACCACCCCGGCCACGCCGAGCGCCGAGCGCCGAGTGCCGAGTGCCGAGTGCCGAGTGCCGAGTGCCGAGACCACCACCACCCCCCCCACGCTCGCGAGGAACAATGTCCGCTCGGCAATCAAAATGCCGGTCGGAAACAACACGTTGCTGACCGGGAGAATGGCCAGCCCGATCCAGCCCAGGCCGAGCGCGACGCACGGCGCCCGACGCCGGCTCCACCAGCCGCCGATCAGGGCCGCGGCGGCGATCGCGCCGCCGAGCAGGGCCTGAGGGAGGCTGGTGGCCCCACCGTAGGCCGGTGGGCTGTATTGAGCCGACAATGCGTCGGGCCACAGCAGCAGCCGGGCCCAGTCAACGACCAGCGGCAGCATGACCCCGACCCGGCCGGGTAACCCGAGCCCCTCAAGCCCGGCGGCCGGTGGCCCGCCCCCGAGATCGCCGAGTACCGCGTACCGGCCGATCAAGAAGCAGACGCCGGTCAGGGCCAAGACGCCGAACGTCGGCCCCACCGCCCGGAGTCGATCCCGCCAGGGAACCGCCGGGAACACCAGGAGTTCGACCAGTCCGAGGAGTCCCGGCAGGACGATCCCCTGTTCCTTGGAGGCGCCGGCGAGCACCACCAAGGCGGCCAGCGTCCACCTCGGGCCTGGGCCTAACGTTCCGCCCCGGCGGGCGCGAAGGTACACCCAGGCGCCGGCCACCGAGAACAGCGTCATCCAGAGCTCAGCCTGGCCCACGATGTTGCCGGTGGCCTCCACGTGGACCGGATGGACCGCGAAGAGCGCCGCCGCGGCCACCGCCCCAGCGGCCGGCATCAGTTCGAGCCCGAGTCCGTAAACGGCCAGGGTGACGGCGGCGGTCAGGGCCACGCTGACTAAATGAAATACCCACGGTGCCCCCCCCGATACCGCCCACTGGATCGCGAACCACCACACCGTCCACGGCCGGTAGGCGTCTCCCAAATTCTTCGGAGGCCAGTAGCTCTGCTGCGCGTAGACCCAGGGCGCCGACATGTCATGAACCTGGGTGTTGTCGAGGATGATCGGAACATCGTCGAAGGCGAACCCGCTGCCTAACGACCGGCCGGTCGAAATCAGGACCAGGCCGATCAGCAGGAACAGTGCGCCGCGCGGGCTCTTCACGGCATCGTATCCTGGGGGCTCATGGAAATTCGGACGGTGCGGGGAGGCGCCCCGGCCGCCGCGGCGCTATCGGATATCCGGAGCAGTCGCTGGAACACCCGGACCCGCGCCGGCCGGCTCGCATAGGCCACCCCTTCTCGTGACTCGGCCCGGGCTTCGGAATACTTCCCAAGGTAGAACAGACACGCGATCATGCTGGTGCGGGCCGCCTCCTGTTCCGGCTCGATCAGGACCGTCTGGCGATAGTATCGCACTGCCTCCTCGCAGAGCCCGTTGAGCCGAAGTTTGTTGGCCAGTTCGAAATAGGCACCCCATTGCTTCGGATAGAGAGCGATCGCGGTCTTGTACTCCCGCTCGGCCCAGCTTCGGGATCCGATCTGGAACAGCAACTGAGCCAACGCATGGTGGGCCCGATAGGAGAGCGGGGCGTCGATGGTGGTCTGATACCAAAACGTGAACTGATCCTTCCAGACCCGCTGCCGGCTCGCGCTCCGGGTGGTCCCCATCACCAGGATGGCGGCCACCGCGATGCCGGCCCCGATTCGGGCACTCCGGCTTTTCAGGCTTTCGATGACCGGGGCCGCGAGCCCGCCGACGACCAGCATCATCCCAATGCTTGGTAGGAACAGAGTCCGCTCGGCCAACGCGATGCCGGTCGGCACCAGCACGTTGCTGACCGGGAAGATTCCGATGGCCACCCAGAGCAGGCCGAACGTCACCACCGGGTACCGGCGCCAGCAGGCAACGGCCAGAATCACCGCGAGCCCGACTAAGAGCGCCCCCTGCGTCTGGTCCGGTGTCCAGGTGGTGGCTGCCTCGATTTCCCGGGGTGAGTAGTCTCCCTGCAAGTGGGCCGGCCACAGGAGGAGCCGGTGCCAATGCGGCACCACGGCCAGCATCGTCAGGGCCCGTCCCCCGATCGACAGGCCATCGAGCGCCTCGGCCGTGAAGGTGCCCACCGCATCGCCCTCGAGGGCAAAGGTCCGGATTGCAAAGAACGTGGCAGCGCCGAGGAGCATGACCAGCAACATGGGACGGATGGTGGC
>JAYTTT010000424.1:0-16343 GCA_043744895.1 Gemmatimonadota bacterium
CCGCTACATCGAGACCTGGTACAACCGGAAGCGGCGCCATTCCACGTTGGGGTACATCAGTCCGGCGGAGTACGAAGCGCAGTGGCAGCAGGCCGCGTAGTGCCTATCACTCACGCGTCCATCAAATCGGGGCAAGTCCAATCACCGTGGTGAACCGCAGCATGCAGGCGACCGCGGTCCACTGGCACGGCATGGAACTCGAGAGCTTCTTCGACGGCGTCGCAGGATGGAGCGGTGCCGGTAACCGTCTGGCCCCGATCATCGCGCCGGGCGACTCGTTCGTGGCGCACATGACGCCGCCGCGCGCGGGGACCTTCATCTACCACACCCACGCCGGCGAACTCGCGCAACTCACCGGCGGGCTGCCGGCTCGCAATACTGGCCTCGCCCCCATCGGACCCGTATTGTTAGCCAAACCCCACCACCCGGAATCATGCAGAGACTCTTCGTTGCCGTAGCCCTCGTCCTCTGGCCCGGTGTCGGCGCCGCCCAGGTCTGGCAGGCCGTTCAGGTCGAGGCCGCCCGATGCGCCAAGGGCACGCCCTGGAACTTCTGGGTCCACCGCGGCCGCCCCGACCACCTCCTGGTCTACCTGGAGGGCGGCGGCGGCTGCTGGGACAAATCTCATTGCGACTTGAACGACCACCCGACCTTCGATCCGACCGTGGATGAGAACGACAATCCCGCCACCGCCGACGGGGTGCTCGCCGTCGATCGGACCGGGAACCCGTTCAAGGGCTGGACGGTGGTCTTCGTCCCCTACTGCACCGCGGATGTGCACCTCGGCGGCCGGGAGGTGGACTACGCCGGCGTGGCGATGAACCATCACGGCGCCGCGAACGTGGCCGCCGCGCTCCAGTGGATCGCCCGGGAGATCAGGAAGCCGAGCGACATCGTCGTGGCCGGTGGCAGCGCGGGTGCCATTCCGGTCCCGGTCTACGCGACCCGCCTAGCCCGGCAGTTCCCGCGGGCCCGGGTGACCGGGATCGGTGACGGGGCAGGCGGATACCGCGCGCCGAGGATCCCCGGCATTCTGACGGGGTGGGGCGTTCGTCAGACCCTGGCCGACATCCCGGCATTCGCGAAGATCGATTCGGCCGGGCTGACGTTCGAGGCGCTGTACATCGCGGCCGGCCGAGCCAATCCGAAGCTCCGCCTGGCCCAGATCAATCAGGACCACGACCAGGTCCAGTTGCGGTTCCTGGCGCTGCTCGGCGTTCCCGTCCAGCCGCTCGCACCGCTGCTCGAGGCGAACCTCCACGACATCGAGACCGCGGTCCCGACGTTCCGCCGCTATCTGATTCCGAGCGAAGACCACACCATTCTCACCCGGCCTGGGTTCTATACCACGGTCGTGAACGGCGTCACCCTGGCCGACTGGATCACGGCCACCATCGAAACCAAACGGTGAATTTCTCGATGTCTCGTTGCCCTCCGTTCCTGTTCGCCCTCCTTGCTGCGAGCCCGTTGGTCGGCGCGGCCCAGACCCGGCCGGTCGTCGATGCCAGGACGTACGACCGGGCCGCAAACTTCCTCTCTACCAACGCTGGGAAGTTCATCCTCAACCCCTCCGTGACGCCCCATTGGCGGAAGGGTGACCGTGAGCGGCTCACCTATTTGAAGGACCTGGGCGACGGCGCCCACACGTTCATCCAGGTCGACGCGGCCACCGGCAAACAGTCCCCGGCGTTCGATCAGGCCATGGTGGCCGCCGGCCTGACCACGGCACTGGGCAAGCCCGTTGAAGCGAACAAGCTCCCGTTCGCCGACTACGACGAGGTCGGGAAGACGGCCGTGCGGTTTGACGTCGAAGGGAAGGCCTGGACCTGCTCGACCGTGAAGGCGGGCTGCGAAGGGACGGCGCTTCCGGTGTACCAGCCCACCGAGGTCCCGTCGCCGGATGGCAAGTGGGTGGCCTACCTCGAGGACTACAACCTCTGGGTCCGCTCGACCGACGGTGCGACGCGCTTTGCGCTGACGACCGACGGAGTGCAGCACCACGCCTACGCGGTGACCACCGAACTCTCAATCGGGGCCGACAACGCCGACGGCCGGGACCATGCAGCCGTGGACAAAAACGGCCGCCACATCGGGCTCGCGAGCCCGGCGATCGTGGCCTGGTCGCCGGACTCACGGCGGATCCTGACCCAGAAGCTGGATGAACGGAACGTCCGCGAGACCGCGATCCTCCAGTCCACGCCCACCAACGGGTCGAAGATGCCGGTGGCCACGACCTGGCGGATGGCGGCGCCTAACGACTCGGTCATTCCGATGTCCGAGCAGTGGGTGTTCGACGTGGCCGAGCGAACCGGGCGGAAAGTGGCGATCGAACCGATGCCCACGATCTACACCACCCACATTCAGGCCAAGGAGACCTGGTGGTCGGTCGACGGGCGGCAGGTCTATACGCTGGTCCGGAGCCGCTACTACAAGAGCATGACCCTCTACCTGGTCGATCCCGCCACCGGCCAGGCGCGGAAGCTCATCTCCGAGTCTGGTAAGACCTTCGTCGAGCCCTCGAGCCTCGGCGAGCGGCCGATGATCTACTTCATGGCCAACGGCGAGATGATCTGGCTCTCGGAGCGAGACGGCTGGGGCCACCTGTACGTATATGACGCGGCCACTGGGGCCCTCAAGCGGCGGCTCACCGAGGGCAACTGGACCGTCCGGAACGTCCTTCATCTCGATGAGGTACGCGGGTTCATTTATGTGGCCGGGAACGAGCGGGAGCCGGGCGTCGATCCGTACTTCCGGAAGGTTTATCGGATTGTTCTCGCCGACGGGAAGGTGACGCTGCTGACGCCCGCCGAATCACTCGGCTTCTCGCCCTCCGGCCGCTACTTCGTGGCGACGCTGTCGCGCACCGATCAGCCGTCCAGAACCGAGCTTCGCACCGCCGAGGGCAAGTTGGTGGCCGAGATCGAGCGGGCGGACATCTCGCGTCTCACGACCCTCGGGTTCAAGGCGCCCGAACGGTTCACCGCCCTGGCTGCTGACGGCAAGACGATGCTGTATGGCAACATCCTCCGGCCCTCGAACTTCGATCCGGCCCGGCGCTATCCGGTGCTCGACGCGATCTATCCGGGGCCGCAGAGCCATCGGGCCCGGCCGAGCTTCGAGGCATCCCTGTTCGACCGGGGGACCGGCCAGGCGTACGCGGAGTTGGGCTTCGTCGTGGTGGTGGTGGACGGGCGCGGTACCCACGGTCGCTCGAAAGCGTTTCACGACCTGTCGTACAGTGGCCTCGGCCAGGCAGGGCACATCGAGGACCACGTCGCCGTGATCAAGGAGTTGGGCAAGCGCTATCCATATTTGGACCTCGACCGGGTCGGCATCTACGGTACCTCGGGCGGCGGCTACGCCTCCACCCACGCCATCCTGACCTACCCCGACTTCTACAAGGTGGCGATGTCGGACGCGGGGAACCACGATCAGCGCGGCTACATCCTGGTCTGGGGCGAGACGTACAACGGTCCCGAGTCCGGCTCGAACTACCTTGACGCCGCCAACGCCACCTTCGCCGCCAACCTCAAGGGCAAGCTGTTCCTGCTCCACGGCGACATGGACATCAACGTGTCTCCGGTACTCACGCTGCAGGTGGTGGACGCGCTGATCAAGGCCAACAAGGATTTCGATCTTCTGATCGTGCCTAACGCAGGGCACGGCACGGCGATCGCGCCCGGGTACGGCCTCCGCCGGGCCTGGGACTACGGGGTCCGGAACCTGATGGGCGCGACCCCGCCTGTCGAATACAACCTGTCGCCCCCGGCGGCAAAGAAATGAGATCCAACATGCGGGCGCTCGTCTTCCTTTGCATCTCGGCCCTGGTCCTGGCGCGGCTGGCCGCCGCCCAGGACGGCATTCCCGATACCCTGGGCGACCGCTACCGCTGGCTCGAAGAGGTCCACGGCGAGCGCGCCATGGCCTGGGTCAGGGCGGAGAATGCGAAGACGATGGCGGTGCTGAAAAAGGATCCGCGCTACGCCGGGATCTACCGGTCGGCCCTGGCCATGGCCCAATCCACCGACCGGATCCCCTACGCGAGCTTCCTCGGCGGCGCGCTCTACAATGTCTGGCAGGATTCAGCGCACGTGCGCGGCCTCTGGCGGAAGACCACACTGGCCGGCTACCGGACCCGGTCGCCGGCCTGGACCACAGTGTTGGACCTCGACTCACTGGCCCGGGCGGAGAACGCCAACTGGGTCTGGCACGGGGTCATCTGTGCCGCACCGGCCGAGCGCCGCTGTCTGCTGCAGCTGTCCGACGGCGGCGAGGACGCCGTCACCATCCGCGAGTTTGACCTCACCACCCGGACTTTCGTGAAGGACGGCTTCGTGCTGCCGAAGGGCAAGCAGCAGGTGGCCTGGGCCGGAACCGACACCCTGCTGGTGGCCCGCGCCTGGACGGCCGCGGATGTGACAACCTCGGGGTATCCGTTCATCGTCAAGCGGATCGGGCGCGGCCAGGGGCTCGATCAGGCGGTCGAGATCTTCCGGGGCGCCGCGAGCGACGGCGGCTACGGAGTGACGCCGTCCACGCTGGTAGACGGACAGGGGCGCCGGGTGAGTTTCGTGGCGCGCCCGCTCACCACGTTCGAAGCCGAGCGCTACATCGTTCGGGCGAAGGACGTGGCCCGGCTCGATGTTCCGCTCAAGGCCGAGATTGCCGACTTCGTGGGCGGCCAGATCATCGTCGAGTTGCTCGAAGACTGGAAGCACGGAACCACGACGATTTCCGGCGGATCGGTCGCGGCGTTCGATGCTGGGGCCGCCATGCGGAATCCCGGTGCCCTGGCGCCGGTGACGATCTTCGCCCCCGGCCCGCGGGAATCGGTGGCCGGGGTCTCCGCCACCCGCGATCGCCTGCTCGTCGGTCTCAATCACAACGTGAAGGGCCGGGTCCTGGCGTTCGCGCGCGGCGCCAATGGCAAGTGGGCCTCGCGCCCGCTTTCGCTGCCGGACAACGTCACCACCAACCTGCTCAGCGCCGATTCGAAGAGCGACCGGGCCCTGGTGGGCGTGACCGGATTCCTGACCCCCACCAGCATCTGGCTCGCCGACGCGGCCGCCGCCACGGCCATCCCGATCAAGACCATGGCGGCGAAGTTCGACGCGTCGTTGAGCGAGGTCGAGCAGTTCGAGGCGACGTCGAAGGACGGCACCCGCGTGCCGTATTTCATCTTGCATCCGAAGGCGATGAAGGCCGACGGCCAGAACCCCACGCTGCTCTACGCCTACGGCGGATTCAATGTCTCCATGACGCCGAGGTACGACGAGGAGATCGGCAAGCTCTGGCTCGAACGAGGCGGCGTCTACGTGCTCGCGAACATCCGGGGCGGCGCGGAGTTCGGGCCGTCGTGGCACGAGGCCGGTCTCAAGACCCGCCGTCAGGTGATCTACGACGACTTCGCGGCCGTGGCCGAGGACCTGATCGCCCGGAAGGTCACCAGTCCCCGGCGCCTGGGCATCCAGGGCGGCTCAAACGGCGGGCTGTTGATGGGCGTGCAGATGACGCAGCGCCCTGAACTCTGGAAGGCGGTGGACATTCAAGTTCCGCTGCTCGACATGCTGAATTACGAACGGATCGAGGCCGGTGCCTCGTGGGTCGGCGAATACGGCAGTGTGGCGAATCCGGATGAGCGAGCCTTCCTCGCGCACATCTCGCCACTCCACAATCTCAAGCCGGGGGTCGCCTACCCGACGCCGCTCGTCTGGACCACGACCAAGGACGACCGGGTTGGCCCCGAGCACGCCCGGAAGTTCGCGGCCCGGATGTCGGATCTCGGTCTCCCGTACCTCTTCTTCGAGGTGATCGAAGGGGGCCATGGCTCGGGCGCCAACATCGAGCAGCGGGCCCATACGGCCGCGCTCGAGTTCACCTACATGGCGCGGCAGCTGATGGATGGCAGCCGGCTCGTTCCGTGAGCCGGCTCAGCGGCAGCTTGACGATCCGGTCACCCAGAATCAGCACCGTCTGGCCCGGCACGACCTTGCCCTGGGCCACATCCACGACGTTGACGTTGACGACGGCGAAATCGGCCTGGACGGCCGGGGCCGAGGGGGTGCAAGCCGTGACAGCGAGGGCGGCAAGCAGCATCGGTTGGGCGGGTGACATTGGCATCTCTCCAAGCGCTCGCAAAGGTCGCGGATCCTGTGGTCGGATTGTAGTCGTGAGATCGCTACATTATCCACCAACCATCGACCCTCCCATTCCAAGTGAGCGACCTCATGCAGCGACGAGAATTCGTGGTCTCCTCCTCCGCCCTCCTCGGCCTCCCCCATCTGGTCACGAAGTTCCGGGGGGACGAGAAGCCCGACACGGCCGGAACTCGCAAGATCCTGATCGCCGGCGGCGGCTACGGCACGGCGTTCATCCGCTACATGGCGACTCTCACCGGGAAGAAGCGCCCCAAGCTCTGCTACCTCCCGACCGCCTCCGCCGACAGCCAGAGCGGGATCATCAGCTGGTACCAGAGCTGCGCTACCCTCGACGTCGAGCCGCATGTGCAGCACAGCTTCATCGAGAGCATCTCGCAGAAACAGGGCTGGGACGAGGTCCTCCTCTCCATGGACGGGATCGTCTGCTCGGGCGGGAACACCCTCAACCAGCAGGCCATCTGGAAGGCGCAGGGGATCGACCAGGTACTCCGCCAGGCGTGGGATCGGGGCATCGTACTCGGTGGCGCGAGCGCGGGGTCGCTCTGTTGGTTCGAGGAAGGGACCACCGACTCCCGGCCGAAGGAACTCACGATCGTGAAATGCCTCGGCTTCCTCAAGGGGAGTCACTCGCCCCACTACGACGCCGAAGTGGCTCGGCGCCCGACCTACCACCGGCTGATCCTGTCCGGGCAGTTGAAGCCGGGGTACGCCTGCGACAACGACGCCGGCATCTACTTTGAGGACAACGACGTGAAGCGGGTGGTCTCGACCCGGGACGGGGCCAAGTGCTATTACGTCGAGGCCCGGGGCGGCTCGATCGCGGAGCGGGTGATCGAACCCGAGCGGATCTCCTAGTCCGGTCGATTGGCCGGGCAGATATATTGGTTCAAAATGGATCGAAACCGTTTCTTCGCCGTCGCAGCCTTCGCGGCCGCCGCGAGCGCTCAGCCGCTCCTCGCTCAGGACCAGGGTCAGGTCGTCTACCGCGCCAAGTGCGCCGGCTGCCACGACGGTGATGGCTCGGTCCGCGCCCCGCGCCGAGCATCGCTGGCCAGCATGTCACCCCGTGCCATCCTCGCGACCCTGACCCAGGGCACCATGCGTGAGGTCGCCGCCGACGTGAGCGATGCCGATCGCCGCGCCGTTGCCGAATACCTGACCCAGCGGCCCCTCGAACCGACGGCGCTGCCGGCCACGGCCTACTGTGCCGGCCCGAAGGGAGCGGTCTCCGCCCCGAGTCCCCGCGATTGGACCGCGTGGGGAGGCTCCCCTTCCGGCACCGGCTTTCGGACGGCCGATCAAGCCGGCCTGTCCGCCGACCAGGTTCCCGGTCTCGAGCTCCGCTGGGCCTTCGGTTTTCCCGGTGGTACCGTCACTCGGTCGCAGCCGAGCGTCATCGGCGATCAAGTCATCATCGGCGGCCAGTTCGGCGAGGTCTACTCGCTTGATCGGAAGTCCGGCTGCATCCAGTGGACCTACCAGGCCGAGGCGGCAATCAAGGGAGTCGTCGCGGTCTCGAACCCCGATCGGGGCGGCCGGCGGATCGCGGTCGCCGCCGATTTCCGAACCAACGTCGTCGCGCTCGATTTGATGACCGGCGAACGGCTCTGGCAGACCCGGGTTGGCGATCACCCCTCGGCCAACGTCACCGGGTCGCCGGTCATCCACGCCGGCCGAGTCTACGTCCCCGTCTCCTCCATGGAGGTGGTGGCGGCGCAGAGTCCGCAGTACCAATGCTGCACCTCGTCGGGGGCGGTGGTGGCCGTGGATCTTGCTACCGGCGCGATCGTCTGGCGCCATCGGGCGATCGAGGAAGAGGCCAAAGAAGTGGGCAAGACCGCGAGCGGGCGACCCCAGTTCGGTCCGGCTGGGGCGCCGATCTGGTCGAGCCCCACGGTCGACGCCGTCCGAGGCCTCCTCTACGTCGGCACCGGTGAGAACTACAGTCACCCGACCACCGCCACGAGCGACGCGATTTTGGCCCTCGACCTCGCCGGCGGCAGACTCGTCTGGTCGCTCCAGGCCACCAGCCAGGACGCCTGGAACATGGCCTGCGGGGTGGCGCGGGGCGACAACTGTCCGAGCCCCAATGGTTCGGATCTCGACTTCGGCCAGGCGCCGCTGCTGACCCGGTCGCCGGAGGGCCGCGATCTCCTGGTGGCCGGCCAGAAACAGGGCGTGGTCTACGCGCTCGATCCCGATCGCCGGGGGGCGGTCGTCTGGCAAACCAGGGTCGGCCGAGGAGGAGCGTTAGGCGGAGTTCACTGGGGTGTTGGGGTGGGTCAGAGCCAGGTGTTTGCCCCGGTCTCCGACCGGCGCACGCCGGCCGACCTCCCCGGCGAGGCCCGGCCCGGGCTCCACGCCCTCGATCTGGCAACCGGGACCCCGCTCTGGAACCAACCCGCGCCCCCCTGCGTCGACCGGCCCGGCTGCTTCGCCGCCTTTTCCTCCGCCCCCACGGCCATTCCAGGGCTGGTGTTTTCGGGTGGGCTCGACGGGCACGTCCGGGCCTACGCCGCCACCGATGGGCGGCTGCTCTGGGATTTCGACACCGGCCGGGAATTTCAAACCGTCAATGGGGTCGTGGCTCGTGGGGGAGCGATCGATGGCCCCGGGCCGGCCATCGCGGGCGGCATGGTGTTCGTGAGCGCCGGGTACGGCCTCTTTGGTCAGACACCCGGCAATGTTCTCTTGGTCTTCGGAGTGAAGCAATGATGAGCCGTCCAGCGTGGGTCATCCTCGCGGCGGGTCTCTGGCTCGGCTGCGCCGCACCGAAGTCACCCTTCATGCCGGTGACCGATGTGAAGCGGCTGATGCAGGCCGTCATCGATCCGGCGGCGGACAACCTCTGGGATGCGGTCGGGTCGGTGTCCGATAGCAACGGCACGGTCGAGTTCGCGCCCACCTCGCCGGAGGAATGGGACGCGGTCCGTAACAGCGCCTATATCGTCGCGGAATCGGGGAACTTGCTGATGATGGAGGGCCGGGCTCGGGATCGGGGCGAGTGGATGACCCTGTCCCGGGCGATGATCGAGGCCGGGCGCCAAGCGGCCCTCGCGGCCGAGAAGCGAGACAAGGACGCGGTCTTCGAGGCCGGGGGAGTGGTCTACGAGGCCTGCTCCAAATGCCATGCGGCCTATCTGATCCCGCTCGCGCCACCGGGTGGCAAGCCGAAGTGATCTGGGTCGAGCGACTGTTCGAATGGCTGTCCGGCACCACCTGGAGCGTCGGGCTTCGGGAATCGCTCTACGTCTGGCCGTTCCTCGAATCGCTCCACGTCCTCTGTCTCACGCTGTTCGTCGGCACCGCCGTGATGCTCGACCTCCGGTTGCTCGGACTGGCGTTCCGAAGGATGCCGGCGTCCGAGTTTACCGAGCGGCTGCTGCCCTGGACCCGAGCCGGCTTCGCGGTCATGGTCACCACCGGCCTGCTCCTCTTCTACGCCAACCCGCTTCGGTATTCTCACAACATCTTCTTCCGAATCAAAGTGCTTTTTCTGATCGGGGCGGGCCTGAACGTGTGGTTCTTCCACTCCCGGACTCATCGGGGAATCGCCGGGTGGGACCATGACCACCCGACGCCCCGGGCCGCGCGAACGGCGGCGGTTGTCTCGCTCGTTGCCTGGGTGGTCGTGGTGATTGCCGGTCGGTTGGTCGCCTACAACTGGTTCGATTGCGACCTTGAGCCCCAGAGTGCCTTCATCAACTGGGCCTCCGGGTGCCCGGTGGCGCCGGTGGGACGTTAGGCCGCGACGATGCTGCTGGCGTTTTTCCAATGGTGCGAGGCCACCGGCCTCGGGCAAACGGTCAGGACCTCAGTCTGGCTCTTTCCGATTCTGGAGGCGGTGCACCTCCTCGGCCTCTGCCTGTTGGGCGGGACGATCCTGATCCTGGACCTGCGGATGCTCGGGCTTGGACTCACGCGGCAACGGATCGGTGACGTTGCCCGGGACGTGCGTCCCTGGCTGCTGGTCGCCATCGCGGTGATGGTGGTGACGGGGACGCCGATGTTCCTCTCGGAGGCGCTCAAGTGCTACTACAATACCGCCTTCTGGGTGAAGATCACCACCCTGCCCGTGGCGCTCCTGTTCACGTTCACGGTTCGGGCGAAGGTGGCACGGACCGCGGGGCTCGCCGCCACCGTGCCGACCCGGGTGGTGGCGGTAATGTCGCTGGGACTCTGGTTGACGGTCGCGGCCGGTGGCCGGTGGATCGGTTTCTCGTCTTAACGGGGGGGCTTCACCGGTTCGTTCGGATCTCGCCCGTCCTTGGGCGCGCCCGTTCCCGATGACCCCAAGAAGATCTTCCGGCCATCCGCAAACGTCACATCACGCCCGTTGGCCCGTTTCAGCGAATGATCTTTGGTCTGATATCCGTCGACGATCAACTCGATTCCGTAAGTCAATGACTGCCGGGTAAGACCCCGCCGCAGCAACACGTTCGGCGTTCCTCCCTCGACCATCCACACTTCCCTGACTCCGCCGGGTTTGGCGACCTCGATGTGAATCCAGGTGTGCGGATTGATCCATTCGAGCTTGACCACCTTGCCCTGGAGCCGGATCGGTGCGTTGGGGTCGAACTCGGCCCCGAAAGCGTGATGGGCGGCCAGCGGTACCGCGATCGCCAAACCGAGGACCCCGGTTGTCACGGCGGCGCGAATCATCGTCATTGGATTTCTCCTTACTGGTCAGGCTTGGCCGGCGCGGCCTCGCGTTCGGCGGCTCGCGCGCCCGACAGGACGTTGGCCAAGGCGTAATTACCCTCGTGACAGGCGTACTCGTAGATCCCGGCCGCCCCAACCGACCCGTCGCCACCTTTGGGCGGGGCCGGCCGGTTCGGGTCGCTCGCCTGGGACAATCGATCGATGGTATCGGCCCGGATCTTCTCGACCCGGATCACCTGTTCCTTGGTCAACGCCCGTTCCTGTCCCGTGGGCCGGGTCAGTGGCGTGAGAGTCGCGTTGGTCCAATTGCCCTGCAGATCGGGGTGGCCGTCCGCCGTCCGCGGCACCCGCCACGGCTTGGCTGGCTGGGCGGCGGCCGGCGGGGTCATCAGCGCCGCGATGACGGCAACGCTCACCAGGCGAGCGATCCGGTCGATCATGGCTCGCTCCTCCTACTTGAGCGGGTTCTTGCGCAGGTGACCATAGAGCAATTCCTCGACAAATTCAACGCACTTGAACTGGCCGAGCCGGGCATCGGGGTCGATGTGCCGGTAGAGGGGGAGCCGGATGGTCCACGGCCGGCTGAAGGTTTTGGGGTCCTCGATCGTCGCCTCGTACCAGAGGTGGTCTCGGTCCGCCATGGTGTAGCGCTCGACGACCTTGAGGAATTCGCTGTGGTGGTTGCCGGAGCGATCGAACCAACTCTGGTCATTGAACCCGGTGACCTCCACCACGAAGGTATCCCCGTCCCACCGGCCCACCGACTGTCCCATCCAGGTATCGACCTGCGGAGGACCCGGATCCTTGAGGTAGATGTCCCGGACCGCCCCGGCGAATTCGTAGGCGATGAAGAACTTGCTCGCGCTCTGAAAGATCTGGAAGGGAAAGGGAAGGTAGGTCGCCCGGGGCAGGCCGGGTAAATAGCACTTGATTTCAGGATCGCGGCTGAGCCAATTCGCTTGATTCTCCTGCTTCTTGGCCAGCGCCTCCGGGAGATAGGGAATCCGGCCACCCACCACCACGCCGAGGCCGCCGGGCACCGCGCCAACCGCGCCGAAGGCAAGCACCTCCTTGGCCGGCACCGGCACCACCGGACCGGGCCGCATCGCCAAGGCCGGCCGGGCCACGTGAGGCTCGAGGTCGTAGTTGGCGGTGGTCATCGCTTGCCAGATCCCGTTCAGATCTGGTTTGCCCCGGGCCGTGCGAGGGATGGACGGGCTCGCGCGCTGGGCTTCCAGCGCGCCGACACCGATGAAGAAGAGAACCAGACCGACCCGGCTGGGAACGGATGACATCAGAACGGGACCTCGTTGGGTAGGAGTGCCACTTTCAATCTGGTCTGGTCCCGAACGATCGGCTAGGTCCCACCGCCGGCATACCCGGCCTCAGGGCTTCTTGGCCGGCGGATCGGTGCGGGCGATTGGGATCCGGACCCGGGTCGTCTCCCACTCGAGTATGAGATCGGCATGGGTGGCTCCGGTCCGTTCCGAACGGATGGTAAACCGTTCCACCGGGTCGAGGGTCGCCTCGCGGCGGACTGACTGCCGGCCCAGTTCGCGCCCAAGGACCTCGGCTGAAAAATCGTTCCCGGCCTGGGTCGTCGATCCGTTGATCCCCACCATCCAGTGGTCCCGCCCGGGCATTGTGTAGAGTGAGTAGTGCCCCGGTTGAACGGCGACGCCCGCGATCGTGGCCGGGAACGGCACGTTGATGATGGCCGGGTCGTTGGCACCCGTTCGCCAGAGTGAATCGAACGGCACGATCTCGCTGCCGAAGATCTTCCGGCCTCGCATCGCGGGTCGCGAGTAGCAGATCCGGAGGGCGGCGTCTCCCAGGGTCACATCCACCGAGTCATAGGGCGACGCGCGGGTCGCCAGCTGCGAGAGGTCGGCGCTGGTTGGCTGGCACGCGAGGGTGGCCGTGGCCGCGGATATCCGCTTGAACTCACCGGTCAGGCCTTCGACCGTGACGCCGGCCACCGCGGCACCGGTCGTCTCGAGGCGGAACGACGCGGTGGCGCGCCCGAAGATCGGATCCGACCACCGGCCGCGGAAGCTGTCGAACTGCCAGTGGGCGAGCGGCAGAGAGTCCCGGAACCCAGCGACCGAGAAGACCAGGCCGCCGTCCTTCGCGCTGATCGTCCCGGTGCCGTACATCGGCTGGTAGTAGCCGCCGGCATAGGCCTCGAGCGGCAGCGACGGACGGGACGAGGCGACCCGTGCCCGGCTCAGGCTGTCTTCGGCCCGTTGACTCAAGGATCGCATCGTCTCGACCGTAATGACCTCCGCCATCCGGTCACCCTTGGTGCCGAGAAGCCGGTCGAGCGCGGCGTGCGACACGGCCGGCCCCACCAGCGACCCCATGCTGTTGGTGAGCACGATGACGCCGACGTGTTCCGAGGGGACCATGATCAGCTGGGTCAGCATCCCGTCGATGCCGCCGGAATGCTCGGCCACGTTGAATCCATCTCGCCGGCTCAGGAACCAGCCGTAGCCGTAACTGATGGCGGAACCGGCCGGATCGGCGCCGATCAGCACGTGGGGGACAGTGATCTCCCGGTGAGTGGCCGGGGTGAGCACTTGCCGGCCCTCGTAGGTGCCGCCGCCGAGGTTCATCCGAATCCACTGCGCCATGTCGAGCACGTTGGAGTTGACCGAACCGGCCGGTCCGATGTTGTCGATGTTCCGGTACATGATCGGAATCACCTTGCCGTCACGGAGGTCGTGCGGCGTGGCTACGTCGGCGGTCGAGTCGGTGGACCGGATACTGGTGTTGGTCGAGTTCATCTTGAGCGGGCGGAAGAGCCGCTCCCGGAGGAAGGTATCCCAGCTGCTGCCGCTTGCCGTTCCCACGATCTCCCCCGCGGTCAGGAACCCGATGTTGTAGTAGTCGAAGGTGGTCCGAAGCCCGTGGGTCGCCGCCAGATATCGCGACCGCCGGATGACCTCGGCGCGGGAATGCCGCGATCCCATCCAGAGGCGGTCGTCGCTGCCGGGCAGTCCGGTCCGGTGGGTCAGGAGATCGGCGATCGTCACGTCGCGGGTGAGTCCGGGATCGGCCAACTGATAGGACGGAAGCCGGTCGGCGACCTTGTCATGCCAGCCGAGGCGGCCTTCATCGACCAGGATTCCGACGGCGGTGGCGGTCATCGCCTTGCTGGTGGAGCCGATCGCGAACAGGGTCTTGGTCGTCACCGGGGCCGGGTCGCCGAGTTTCTTGACCCCAAACCCCTTGGCGAAAATCACCGAGTCGTTCTTCACCACCGCGATGGCGAGGCCGACGGCGCCCGCCTTCGCCATGGCCGAATCGACCCAGCGATCGAATCCCGCCAGCGGGTCGGCCGCCCGCTTTTGGGCGGAGGCGGGTGCCAGGCCGGCGAGGCAGGCGAGGCTGAGGACAAGGGCTGATCGGTTCAATGGCTGAACTCCGGTTCAAGGATGAGCACTGCTCGGTTCAGAACGCGAGTGCGGTCGAGTTGTTGCGATTGTTGGACGATGCCCGGATTCGCCCGGTGGCCGGATCTCGGCTCGCGGCAATCCAGGTGCCTTCGCCGCCTAACCGCGTCTCCTTGACCGGGATTTCGCGATAGCGGACCCCGGAACTTTCGAGCACCGAGGCCGGAATCCGCCCGGCGGGCACCGGCATCACCATGCCGCCTGCCGCCGGGTCATACGACGGGATGAAGAAGTCGGGCGCGTCGACCGCCTGATCCACCGTCATCCCGTACCGAAACACGTTGACGAGTCCGAGCAGGGTCCGTTCATGGAGGCCCGAGCCCATCGACGAGAACGCCAGGACCGGCTTCCCCGCTTTGAGCACCATACCGGTTTCGGTCGGGTCGGGCAAGCGGTTGCCCGGCCCCGTCTTCGCGATCAGCGCCTGCTGGTAAGAAGCTGGATCGCCGATTGAAATCCCGTCGATGTTGATCGCGGTCTTGCCCCAGAAGACGCAATTGATACTGTGGGTGATGGCCGCCATGTTGCCCTCGGCGTCGATCACCACAACGTCGTCGGAGTGCTTGGGCGGTGTGGCGACCGGCATCGGCGTGTCACCCCGCGCGAGGTGGGCCAGATAGGCCCGGGCGTTGGCGGCAGTCATTCGCGATTCGGCGTCGAACCGGACGTCGGGATAGCGCTGCTTCTGGACGCTCTCGGGCAAGTACGTCACCATCCGGGCCAGCGCAATCGAGAAGGTCTGCTTCAGTACCGCTCCCGAGCGGGACCAGTGCTCGCCTCGGCCCAGACCGGCCTCGAGCGCGAGTTGCTGGGCCTCGATCAGGGCCACGCCGCCATCGTTAGGCGCCGGGAGGGTCGCGATCTCGATGTCGCCCACCCCCCGCACCAGCGGATCGCTCCAGATCACCTCATAGGCCGCGAGGTCCTCGCGGGTCATCCGGCCGCCGTCGGCCCGGACCGCGGCCACCAGCTTGTCGGCCCACGGACCCCGGTACATGAAGTCGGCGCCCTGGGCCGCGACGGCCTCGAGGGTGCCCGCGAGCGCCGGCTGGCGGAACACCTCGCCGGCCCGATAGGGCGATCCGTCGGGCTTGAGCAGAATGGCCCGGGTGGCCGGGAGCCGGGCCAGATCGGGAGCCCGTTCCGCAAACTCCCGGGCCAGCGTGCTATCGAGCGGCAGGCCCCGGCGCGCCACCCACAGCGCCGGCTCGAATAGCGTCTTCCACGGAAGCCGGCCATACCGGCGGTGGGCCGACTCGACCCCCTTCATGAATCCGCCCACCAGCGCGGTCCGCCCGCTCACGGCGGTGCCGAGGACGTTCCGGCCGAGGTCGATGGAACCGGGAATCGTGAGGGGATCAGTGTCGCCCTTCACGGTGTTCCAGCCGGCATTCATGGTGGAGATCTTGCCGGTCTTGGCGTCATAGTAGACCAGCGCCATGATCCCGAAATAGCTGACCGGCGAGCCGGCGGTGACCGCGATCTGGGTCACCGCCGTGGTAAGGGCCGCGTCCATCGCGTTGCCGCCGCGCTGAAGGACCGCGAGACCGGCCCGGGCGGCGAACGGTCCGTAGGCCACGGTCACCGCCCCGCGGTTTCCGGTGGCGGCAATGGCCTTGGTTCGGGTTTCCAGTTGTACCTGGTCGAGATAATGAACGGCGTCCTGGGCAAACCACTGGGCCGGCGCCACCGTTCCGCCGGTGCCGGTTCCACATCCTGCCACCGCGATCACGAGCGCAACCCTCTTCATCGCCGACATCCTCTCACGAAATGAGAACCGGTACCGCTGATGCGGGATCGAGGTTATCCGGCCCCGGCCGCGCAGGCAAGACCGCAATGGGCTATTGGTTGCAATCCGTTCCGTGGCGATGTTTGGGTTGCCCCCTGATTGTGGAGTTGCCCATGGCTGTGACCCTTGCCGCCGAGCCCAAGAAACAGGCGCTCGCCTCGCTCCGGCGCTTTTGCGCCGACGACCTCAACCTCGACATCAGCGACATCGAGATTCAGTCCTTGCTGGAGTTCTTCCTCAAGGAAATCGGCCCGTCGGTGTATAACGGCGCCATCAGCG
>JAYTTT010000425.1:0-4149 GCA_043744895.1 Gemmatimonadota bacterium
GCGCCCGCCCCCCGATTTTGCCTAGGCCTTCTTCTCGGGTTTCTTCTTGCCCTTCGGTCGCTTCTTGCCTGCAGTCCCTCGGAAGATCTTACCCTTCCGGCTCCGGCGATCGCCCTTGCCCATTGTTTGTTGCTCCTTCGGTTGTTGAAGTCAGTGTAATCCACGGCCGCTCGATAATCGATGATCGCCAAAACCCCAGGGCGGGGTCGGGCAATCCGAATCGTTGCTCAGCCACATCCACCATCCGTTCGGGCACCCACAATCCGCCCTGCCACAATGCTTCCCGCCGCCACCGCTTGGCCCGCTGGAGCGGGGTGTGTCCCGACGGATCGAGCGTCCGGGCAAACCCGCCCCGATTAGCCGTTTCCGCCAGCGTTTCCATCACGAAATCGTACGACAGCGCCAAATGGCGCTCCAGATCCTCGTCGGTCAGCAACCATCGGCTTCGCTCCCGGGCCGCCTGCATGGCCCGTTGCCAGCTCTTGGTGTCCGAGAGGTGGACGATGCTCCGAAAGATACGCCGGTTGGTCTTCACACTGAACAGGGTCGGCGACACGATCCGTTCGAGATGGGAGTCCGCCAGGCTGTGATCGAGCCGAATCAGGTCCCGGGCCCTCCGAGCAAACCGGTCGGTCAGGTGGGTTTCGGCCCGGAGTTCCCAGTACTGGTGCCCCATGGTTTGCGAGCTGCTGGTGAGAAGCAGCTGGCGGGGCACAAAGTAGTTGTGCGCCACGGTATCGGCCGCGAGATGGGTCAGGTAGCCCAGCCCGAAGGCCCGGAGCGCGTCGGTGGGGGCAAAATCGAGGGTTTCCTGGCCGACATTCCAGTAGTGGGAGTGCCGTCCCTTCGGGACGTAGCGTTTGGCAATCGAGGTATCGGGGGCGATCGAACCGTAGAGGAAGTCGTAGGGAAAGGCCCGAATCAAGTCGCCGATGCTGGCCGGTAACAGGCCGGCGTTGGTCAGAATGGTATCGGTGAGGTAGATGTGGGTCCCGTGGGTCCAGGCGTACCCATCGGTCGGCCACGCCACCAAAACCAGGACCGCAATCAGAATCCCGACCCCCACCGGCGATCGGGTCACCGCCGTCCCCGGCCCAAGAACCGCTTGATTCGGCTGAGCGCGGAGGCCCCGGTTCTGACCGTGCGAAGGGTCGCGGCCAGGTCGAGGGCCGTGTCCTGGACCTCGGAGGAGACCACCTCGTAGAGCGCGTCGAGATCCTCGAGCCGGCCCTCGACCCGGCGAGCCCCCTGCACGACACTTTTCCGAAGGCGCCGGCTGACGGTGATCAAGGCATCGACCTCGTCTTTGAGCCGCCCCGCGACCTCACCCCCAGCGCCCGCGAGCCGGTTGAGAGCTTGAATGGTGGGAGCCAATTCTCGCCGCAAGTCACCGATCTCGCGGGCCAAGTGGCTGGCTTGGCCGGTGGCTTGCCGGGCTACCGCCACCGCCACGAGCGCGATGGCAAGAAAGGCGAGCGCAATGACCACCAGCGCGATGGCCACCGTCGGGCCGACCCAGGCGGGAAGGGTTGTCATGTCCCGAAATAACGTCATCCGCTTGACGCGCCGCTAGGCCGGGGGCGAGGTTTGCCTCATGCCACCCCGCTTCATCGTCCAAGGCGGACGGCCCCTGACCGGGACTGTTCGACCGGCTGGAAACAAGAACGCCGCCCTCCCGCTCCTGGCCGCGACGCTGCTGGCCGACGGGCCGGTCCATCTCGCCAACGTCCCCCGGATTCGCGACGTCGAGATGATGGTCGCGCTGCTCGTGGATCTTGGCGCCACTGCGGATTGGACCGGGCCGAACGCGATCCGGGTCGACGCCTCGGGGGTCCGGTCCAAGCCGCTCGACCCCCGGCTCTGTGCCAAGATCCGGGCGTCGATCCTGCTGGCGGCGCCGCTCCTGGCCCGGTTTGGCCAAGTGATGCTGCCGCCGCCGGGTGGCGACGTCATCGGCCGCCGCCGGGTCGATACCCATTTTTTGGCGCTCGAAGCGCTCGGGGCCACCATCCTGGCCGGCGACCGGTATGAAATCGAAGCCAAGAAGCTGGTCGGCGCCGACATCTTTCTCGACGAACCGAGCGTGACGGGCACCGAGAACGCCTTGATGGCGGCCGTCGCGGCCACCGGCACCACGACGCTCCGGAACGCCGCCGCCGAGCCTCATGTCCAAGACCTGGCCCGAATGCTGGTGGCGATGGGGGCGGACATCCAGGGCATCGGCAGCAATACCTACGTGGTCCGGGGCGGCACTCCGCTCCACGGGGCGAGCTACGAAATTGGTCCCGACCACATCGAGATCGGCAGCTTCATCGGCTTGGCCGCGGTGACCAACGGGCAGCTGACCATCGAAGGCGTCCGGGGCGAAGATCTCCGCGCCACGCTGATCGGGTTCGATCGGCTCGGCATCTGCCCCCGCTTGGATGGCGACAAGCTGATCGTCGATCGGGATCAGGAACGACGGATTCGAACCGACCTCGGCGGGCATATCCCGAAGCTCGAGGACGGCCCGTGGCCGGCCTTTCCGGCCGACACGATGTCGATCGCGATCGTGGCGGCGACCCAGTGCACCGGGATGTTGCTGATCTTCGAAAAGATGTTCGAGTCGCGGCTCTATTTCGTCGACAAACTGATTGGGATGGGCGCCCGCATCGTGCTCTGCGATCCCCATCGCGCGGTCATTGCCGGGCCCTCGCCGCTGCGAGGCGGCACGGTTGAGTCGCCCGACATTCGGGCCGGGATGGCCATGCTCCTGGCCGCCCTGGCGGCCGAAGGCCAGAGCATCATCCACAATATCGGCCAGATCGAGCGGGGTTACGAACGGATCGATACCCGGCTTCGAGCGTTAGGCGCCGAGATCGAACGGGTCGATGATTGAGGCGAGCACGCTCGCCGAAACCGAGGTTGGAAACGGGACGGTCCCCTGGCACGAGGTGCCCGGGTGGCGGGAGCGGTTCGGGGTTGTGGCCGGCATTACCGGGCGAGGACCGGTGGCCGATCCGTTCGACTTGAGTCTGGCCGGGAGCCAGCCGATCGGCCGGGTCCTCGATCGATGGCGGGCGCTGGCGGAGGTCTTTCCCGGGTTTCGCGGCACCACGGTCGCTCGCCAGGTTCACGGCACCCGGATCATCTGGCAAGATCCGTTTCAGGGCTTTGCGGTGCACCAAGGCGCCGACGGCCACGCCACGAACCATCCCGGATTATTGCTCTGCGTCTCGGCGGCCGACTGCATTCCGATCTACTTGATCGATCCCGTTCGCCGGGCGATAGGGCTCCTCCACTCGGGCTGGCGCGGCACCGCGGCAGGCATCGTCGGCGCCGGCGTCCGGACCTTGGTGAGCCATGCAGGCTCCCAGCCGGCCGACTTGGTGGTGCACTGCGGCGTCGGCATTTGCGGCCGGTGCTATCAGGTCGGCCCCGAGGTGTCGGCGGCGTGCGGCTGTCCGGGCCAGGGCCAGGTCGACCTCCGGGCGGTGATTGCCGGGCAGGCATGGGCCGAGGGGGTGGGTACCGTCACGGTGTCCTCCCATTGCTCGGCCCACATGAACGATCGGTTCATGAGTCATCGAGCCTCGGCCGGCCAAGACGGGCGGATGGTGGCGTTTCTGGGGCTGCTCCCGCCATGATTAGGTCGGTTCGGTCCGCTAATGGAGGTCCTCACGTGATCAAAAAACTCATCCCGGCAGCCTGGTTCGGTGTCGCCCTCGCCGGCGCGGCCTGCAGCACCGGATCCCAGAGCGATTCCGACTCGCCGGTCGTGGTCATCACCTCTCCCAAGGCCGATTCGACGGTGGCCGGCCAGGTTCCATTCACGGCGCAAGTGTTTGATGGGTTTGGGGTTGCCAAGGTGGTGTTTAAGGTGGATGGGGCGGTCCTCGGGGAAGATCGGGTCGAACCCTGGGGGGTTGTTTGGTCCGCCCAGGGGGCGACCAATGGCCGCCACTCGCTCCAAGTCGAGGCGACCGATCCGGCCGGGAATACCGGGTCCAGTTCGATCAGCGTAACGGTCGATAACTCAATCAAATAGTGGATCGGCGGCAATTGACGTTCCCCATAGCATCGGGTAGATTGTCCCGTTCGGTGCGGTTGGGGGAGGGTGGCTCGGAGGATGTGGGGTGTTCCCCCACATTTTTGTTTTCGGAGCCGAGG
>JAYTTT010000426.1:0-4146 GCA_043744895.1 Gemmatimonadota bacterium
GCCGCGTTGCCGGTTCGCAACGGCGGCGTTCCGCAGGGCCTCTCCCTGGGGGTCGATCTCGGATTTGGGCGGCTCAAGCGCTCCGGCTCGGCCAATGACGATCGGTCCCGGGCAATCGCCGGGAGCGGTTCGTTAGGCTTCGGCCCCCTCGGTATTACCATTGGCGCCTCTCGGGTGACGATCGATCCGGCCACGGGTTCGAGCCTGACCAGTTCGGTGGTGACTGGGGCGGCCCAGTTTACCGTCTTTGGCGGCCCGCTCGTTCCACTCAAGATCATCTGGCAGGCTGGGGCTGATCGTTCGTTAACCAGAGCCTCGGGGTCGCCGTGGCGGGGATGGGGAGGGATCGGAGCGGCGCTCAACATTCCCGCCACGGTCGTATCCATCAAGCCGTGGATTGCCCCCCGGGTCGACTACATTGGGAACCGGCCGATCACCGGGGGCCGCCTCAAGCCGGCGCTGAGCGCCGGGATCGACCTCGGCTTACTGAACGGCTGGGGTGTTCGGGCCGGGTATGACAGCCGGCTGGGTTGGAGTGGCGGGGGTCCGGCCGCCTCAGGTGTCAGCATTGGGGCCAGCTATCACTTACGGTAAGGATCAGGACTTGTGCTGAAAATTCGACGGATTGGGCTGCCGGCCTTCGTTGCGGCGGTGGTATTGACCGGTTGTGCCCAGAGCTTTGATGCGACCAGCCTCGGCGTGCCCGCTACGATGGCCTCCGCGGCGGGCGAAGCGGCCGTGGGGCAACCGTTCAGGGTGTCCACCCACACGGTCCACGCCTTTTGGGGCCTGGTCCCCCTCGGGAAGGCCCGGCTCGACAAGGCGCTTGCGAGCCAGCTGGTGGGTGGCAAGGAAGTCGCACAACTCAAGATCAAGACCAAGAGCCGGTGGACCGATCTGTTGTTTACCGGCCTGACCCTCGGGGTCATTGCACCGAAGACGGTGATCTACGAAGGTGTCGTCATCGGTCGCTGATCGGCGCCGATTCCCCCGCGGTTAGGTTCGAGCCCCAGCGGTCGGGCCTCGTCCAGCGTGTCGGTGTCGCGGACTCCTCGAGTCCGATCCCCGAACATCGCGTTTCCACCTGCCTCGCCCCCCTTGCAGTGATACCTAGTTGTCGATATATAGTAGTCTATGTATGGACGACTGGGGGCATGAATGGCTCGCCACGATGTACTGCAGGGCACGCTCGCCATGCTGGTGCTTCGGACCCTCGCGCGGGGGCCGAAGCACGGCTATGCGATCACCTCGACCATCCAGCGGGTGTCGTACGACAGTCTTCGGGTTGAGGAGGGTTCTCTGTATCCGGCCCTTCACCGGATGGAGGAGGCCGGGTGGATCACGTCGGAATGGGGTGAGACCGACACCGGACGGCGGGCCCGGTTCTACTCGATTTCGGCCCTCGGTCGCAAACAGCTCGAGCATGAAAAGGAACAATGGGCGCGGCTGATCTCGGGAGTTCAACTGGTCCTGCAATGGAGGGACGGATGAGCTGGTGGCGACGGATTGCTCGGTCCCTGGTGGGCGATGGGTCGATGAACCAACGGATCGACGATGAGATGGCTTTCCACCTCGAGGTGCGAGTCAACGAGAATATCGCCAAAGGCATGACGCCCGAGGCCGCCGCGCGGGCCGCTCGGGCCTCCTTTGGGCATCGGGGGGTCCAGGCCGAGGCAACCCGGGATGTGCGGGTCGTCCCGTGGCTCGAGCCGCTGGGGCGGGACGTTCGGTTCGGGGTTCGGAGCCTTTGGCGCCGGCCGGGCTTGTGGATGACGGCAGTCCTCTCTTTAGCGTTAGGCGTTGGAGCGACGGCCACCGTGTTCAGTCTGCTCGATGCCGTCGCGTTCAAGCCGCTGCCATTTCCGGTTCTCGACCGCCTCTTCGTCGTGGCCGAGCGAAAAGAGGGCGAAGCCGTGGGCGGAAATCCGCTTCGGTTGCGGGACTACGCCGGGCAGGTCGGGAGCTTTGCCGCGGTGGCGGGCTACTTCGGCGAAAGCTCGATCGTCACCGGCCGGGGCGATCCGGAGCGGCTCGAGGTCCGGAGGACCTTCGGGTCGTATTTCGAGATCTTCGGTCCGACCCCGATGACCGGCCGGGTGTTTTCGCCCGAGGAACAGGCTGGTCAACCGGTGATCGCGGTCCGCGAACGGGTCGCCGCGAAGTGGTTTGGCTCGGCGGCGGTCGCGGTGGGGCAATCGGTGACCGTCGATGGCACCGCGCACACCATCGTCGGCATCGTCCCGAACGGCGGCCACCCGCTCGAAATCGAGGCGTGGGCGCCGGCGCCGGCCGGGCTTCAGGCTGGGCCCCGGCGCGGCAGCTATCTGTTCACCGTGGCCAAGCTCGGCGCCTGGGGCCACCGTCGCCAAGGCATCGGCCGAACTTGCCACGGTCCTCAAACGGTTGGCCCGGGAGTATCCGGAGACCGACGCCGATCGCGATGCCAGGCTGGTGCCACTGCAGGCGGAACTAGTCGGTGAGGCCCGCTCCACCGGCCTTCTCGTCCTCTGGATTGCGGCGGCCGTACTCTTCATCGCGTGCCTCAATGTGGCCAGTTTGCTTCTGGCTCGCACCGCGGAGCGCCGGCGGGAGAGCGCTCTCCGGGCCGCGTTAGGTGCCGGGACCAGCAGCCTCGTGCGGCTCTATCTCACCGAGAGCGTGGTGCTGGCCTTCGTGGGTGGGCTCTTGGGTGTGGCGCTCGCCGCGGTCGCGGTCCCCGTTCTGCGGTCGGCGAACCTGCCGTTCGACCTGCCCCGCCTTGCCGAGGCGACGATCGACGGGCGGGTCATGCTCTTTGCACTGGCACTGGTCGTGACGTCGGCGCTCGTGTTCGGTACGTTACCCGCGGTTCGGGCGGCCCGAGGATCGCTGGTGCCTTCGCTCAACCGAGCAGCGCCACGGGGGCGGGTCCGGGATTTCATCGTGATCGGACCGACGGCGGTGGCGCTCGTGGTTCTGGTTGCCGCCGTCACAATGCTGGATGGGTTTCTCCGCCTCCGCCATTCATCATTCGGCTTTTCGGCCGACCAGGTCATCACCGCTCGGATCAATCTCTCGTGGGGCACGGACCGCGCCGTGCTGGCCGACTTCCGGACCCGCACGCTCGAGGGCCTGGCGGCGATCCCCGGAGTTCGGGCGGTCGGCGTGGTCGACCGACTGCCCCTCGAAGGGGGGAACCCAGTCAGGTCCGGTGGTCGTCGCGGGCCGGACTCTCCCGGCCGAGCTCGCCGTCAAGAGCGTCTCAATCCGAGCCGTCAGCGCCGGATACTTCACCGTGATGGGGATTCCGCTCATCAGCGGCCGGCCGCTCGGCGATCGGGGCACGGCGGTCGTGAATCAAGAATTCGCACGGACCTTCCTCGGTGATCGACCCATCGGACAGCGAGTGACTGTTTCGGGCGATCAGCAGGTCGAAGTCGTCGGCGTGGTTCCGGGGGTTCGGCAGTGGGCGACGGACGAACAGATCATGCCCGAGGTCTTTATCCGAGCCGAGGAGACCTACTGGCCGTTGCTCGCGTTCGTGCTCAAGACCGATGCCCCCTTGGCGAGCATCGCCCCGGCGATTCGGGCTCGGGTTCTCGAAGTCAACCCGAAACAGCTTGTCGATGAGATCAAGACGATGGACGATCAGCTGGGCGTGGTCGCCCGAACCCCGCAGGTGTTGGCGTGGCTCCTGTCGGCCTTTGCGGTGGTGGCGCTGGTGCTCGTCGCGATCGGGCTCTACGGGATTCTGAGCGGCTACGTCAACAATCGGATCGCTGAAAATTGGGGTCCGGATTGCCCTCGGTGCGACGCCGCTTGGGCTGGTCGGGCGGGTGGCAGGTCGGGGCCTCCGCCTGGCGTTGACCGGAGTAGCGGTCGGGATGGTCGCGTCGCTCCTGTTCGGCGGGGTGTTGGCCAAGTTTCCCGTCAGCCTCCGAACCAACGAACCGGCGCTATTGGTGCTCGTGGCCGGGGGGTTCCTGGTGATCGCAGCCGCCGCGAGCTTCGTCCCGGCCTGGCGAGCGGTCCGTATTGACCCTGCCACGGTGCTTCGGCATGAGTAGGGCCCGCCGCCTCAGTCGGTAGCCATCAGCTCCTCGACCAAGGAGGCGTTGCGGTCGGCGGCGCCCAGGTTTCGGGTCACGACCTCGAGCGCCCGGGCGC
>JAYTTT010000427.1:0-16279 GCA_043744895.1 Gemmatimonadota bacterium
GGCGGTTGATGGGGGCGCTTGAGCGGGCGCCGTTTCGGTTGATCCGGCGGGGGGTTTGGGGGCTCAGGACGCTCGTTTTGATGGGGTATTACACCCAGCCTCGGGTTATTGAGGGGCTTGGGTATCGGGCCAACCGGGCGGGGTGGGAGGGGCGGCCATGACCGCGCGCCGGTACGACGTGGTCATTGTCGGGTCGGGGGCCGGCGGTGGAACGGTGGCGGCCCGGTTAGGCGCGCTGGTAAGCCAGGGGCGGTCGGTGCTGGTGCTCGAGCGGGGGCCCCGATTCCTCGACGGCGACTTTACCGGGCAAGAGTTGGACATGGCGGGGGCGCTCTACGCCGACGGGGGCGGGTTTATGACCGCCGACGGCACCATGGCGCTGGCGTTTGCCCGCGGATATGGGGGCTCGACGATTGTCTATACCGGGACCTCGATCGTGGCGCCGGAGCGAGTGATTCGCGACTGGAACGTGCCGGGGCTCGATCACGCCGACCTGGCGCGCCGATCGGTCCGGTACATGGCGGATAACAACGTCCATCTCTTGCCCGACGAGTTGATCAACGAGAACAATCGGCTCTTCGTCGCGGGGGCCACCAAGGCCGGCCTGCACGCCGAGCAGTTTCCGCTCAACCTGAAGGGGTGCCGGGGATCGAGCCTCTGCAACCTCGGGTGCCCGAACGCGGCCAAGCAGGGGACCCACCGGGTCCAACTTCCCGCCGCCGAGCGGGCCGGCGTTACGGTGGTGACGCGAGCCGAGGTCAGACGCCTCGACGAGCGGCGGCTGACGGTTCGGGTGACGCCGAAACCGGCCGGCGGCAAGGGCGCCGACGCCGAGTGGGAAAGCGGCGACTACGACATCGAGGCGGGTATCGTGGTGCTCGCGGCCGGGGCAATCGGGACCCCGGCCCTGTTGCTCCGATCCGGCTTGGTGGGCCTGCCGGGTCGGGTTGGGCATGGATTCACCGCGCATCCTGCCCTGATCCTGGTGGCCGAGCATCCTCATCCGGTCGTCAACGACGTGGGCCACCCCAAGAGTTTCTTTATCGATCGGGCCGAAGCTGACGGGTTCGTCCTCGAAACCTGCATGTACTTCCCCTTCGTGACGGCGAAGAACATGACCGGCTTCGGCCCCGACCACGGCGCCATGCTCCGGGCGTTTTCGCGCTTGCAGATGATTTTGGTGCTGGCGTGCGACCATGCCACCGCCGACAACCGGGTGGCGATCGACCGCGACGGCCATCCGGTGGTTCATTACCGATTCACCGACCGGGTGGTCGAATCGCTGGTCCGGGCCACTCGGATGGCGGCCACGATCTTTTTCGCGGCTGGGGCGGTTCGGATCCACGCCCCGCTGGCCAACCCCCCGTTCATCGATCGGACCAACGCGGCCATGACCGATCGGTTGATCGGGCCGGAGCATTTTCTTCCCGGCGTCACCTCGATTTCCTCGGCCCACCTGATGGGTGGCGCGGGTATGGGCGCGACCGCCGCCAACTCGGTGACCGATGCCTGGGGACGGGTCCACGGGCGGCCGTGGCTCCGGGTGGCCGACGCGAGCCTGTTCCCGGACTCCCTCGAAATCAATCCGTATCTGACCGTCATGGCGCTCGCCGACCGGGTGGCCGACGGCATTCTCTCCGACCTGCCGACCGGGGCCCCGGCATGACGACTATCGGCGGCGCGGCGTTGGTGGTCCGGGCGCTCGAAGACGAGAAGATCCGGTTTGCGTTCGGGATTCCGGGCACGCACAACATCGAACTGTACGACGCGCTCGCGGAATCCCGGACGGTACGGACGGTGTTGGTCACCGACGAGCAAAGCGCCGGGTTCATGGCCGACGCGGTCTGGCGCGCCAACCGGGAGTTGGCCTGCGTCAACGTGGTGCCGGGCGCGGGGCTGACCCACGCGTTGTCGGGCATCGCCGAGGCGTACCTCGACGGGATGCCGCTCCTGGTGCTGGGCTGTGGCATCCGACGTGACAGCCCGTTCGGGTACCAGCTGCACGACGTCGATCAGCTGGCGATTGCGGCACCGGTCTGCAAGGCCACGTTCCGGCCGACCAGCGGACAGGAGCTGTACCAGACGATTCGGAAGGCCTGCGCCATTGCCCGAGCCGGAACGCCAGGCCCCGTCATGGTCGAAGTACCGGTCGACCAGTATCTGTTCCGTCACGCGGCCGGGCCGCTGGTTGCTCCGGAGCCGATCCCGGCTCCGATGGCCGATCCGGCACTCATGGCCCGGGCGGTGGAGCTTCTGACCACGCCCGGGGCCCGCCCCCTGCTCTACCTGGGCTGGGGCGCCGCCGGGGCCGGATCCGACCTGGTTGCCCTGGCCGAAGCGTTAGGCGCTCCCGTGGCGACCACCATAACCGGAAAGGGCGTTTTCCCCGAGTCGCACCCCCTGTTCCTCTGGAACGGGTTCGGTGACGCGGCGCCGCCCTTCGTTCGGGCGGTGGCCGGCGAGTGCACGGTCACCTTGGCGATCGGATGCCGGTTCAGCGAGGTCGGGACCGGAAGCTATTCCTGCGTTCCGAAGGGACCGCTGATCCACGCCGATATCAACCACGACGTCATCGGGCGGAACTTCCCGGCCGCCGTGGCGCTCGAGGGCGACGCCGCGGCGATCGTCACCGCCCTGCTCCTCCGGCTCGAGGGGCGACCGGCCCCGGACGCTCGGGAGACTCGAGAGGCGATCCGGACCGGGCACGGCCGGGTCGCCCAGGACCGGCTCGATCGGCCGAGCCGGGACCGGGTCACCCCGGCGGTTCTGTTCGATCACCTGGCCCGGACCTTCGGGCCGGAGACGATTTACACCACCGACAGCGGGAACGGCACCTTCCTCGCCATGGAGTGCTTGAAGCTCGACCGGCCGGGCCGGCTCTTGGCGCCCGTCGACTACTCCTGCATGGGCTATGCGGTGCCGGCGGCCATCGGCGCCAAGCTGGCCCGGCCCGAGGTGCCGGTGATCGCGTTGCCGGGCGACGGCGCGTTGTTGATGACCGGGCTCGAGTTGCTGACGGCGGCGAGTCAGCACATCGCGGTCGCGGTGTTCGTGCTCCGGGACCGGGAACTGGCCCAAATCGCTCAGTTCCAGCGGACCGCTTTCAACCGGAAAGCGTCGAGCATCCTGCCCGACTACGACGTGGCCAGTTTAGCCGAGGCGGTGGGCATCGAGTGGTTGCGCCTCGGGCAGGACACCGAAATCGGCGAGGTGGTCGAGTACGCCCGCCGGGTCACGGCCGCGGGCCGCCCGATCGTGGTGGACGTGGCGATCGACTACTCCGAGGCGACCTATTTTACCAAAGGCGTGGTCCGCACCAACCTGGGCCGGCTCCCATTCCGAGACCGGCTCCGCTTCATCGGCCGGGCCATCGCCCGCCGGATCACGGAATAAGGACGGTCATCCCTCGAACGGTTCCATATGGACGAGGACGTTCCGGACGGACGGGACTGCCGAGCGGACCGCGCTCTTGACCTTGCCGCTCACGACGTGGGCGTCGCGGAGCGACATTCCGGGGTCGCTCTGGACGTGGATTTCCACGAACAACACCGAGCCCATCTTCCGAATCCGGAGCTTCTCGGTGGCCCGGACTTCGGACACTGAATGAGCGGCGCCGTCGACCGCGGCGAGCAACCGGTCTTCAGGCGATCGATCCATCAATTCGAAGAGGGCCGGTCGAGCGATCGCGACCCCGTTCCAGAGAATCAAGATCGAGGCGGCCAGGGCCGCGACGTCGTCCGCGGCCTCCCATCCCGGACCGCCGATCAGGGCCACCGAGATCCCGACAAACGCCGCGGCGGAGGTGATGGCGTCGCTCCGATGGTGCCAGGCATCGGCCGCGACGAGATCGCTGCCGGCGGCGCGGGCCTGGCGGAGGACTCGGCGGGACCACAGTTCCTTGACGAGGACGACCACGACGAGCACGCCCAACGTGAACGGGGCCGGGGCGTGGTGGGGAATCAGGATCTCGCGCACCGCTTCGATGGCGAGGCCCACAGCCGCCCCGCAGAGCATCAGTCCCACGATGACGGTGGCAACCGTCTCCGCCTTGCCGTAGCCGAACGGGAACCGCTCGTCGGGGTCCCGTCCCGCGATCCGAAGGCCCCCCAAGACTACGACCGAGCCGAAGAGGTCGGCCATCGATTCGACCGCGTCGGCAATGAGCGCGTAGGAGTTGCCGACCACGCCGGCGATCAGCTTGACCACCGCCATCACGGCATTGAGCACGAGCCCGCGCTCGGCCAGACTCGTAAGGGACGTCACTCGATCTGCCGCTCGCCCGATCCGAAGGCCAGAAACACCACGGCGCCTAACGTCGCCAGGGCCGCGGTGACCACGAACGGCGCGGTGTACCCTCCGGTCCGGTCGACCAGCCACCCGGTCACCGCCACCCCGACGATCCCGGGAATGGTGGCAAAGGTGTTGCTGACCCCCCAGATCACGTCGGCATAGCGGGGCGCAATGTCGAAGCTGTTGGGCCCGAAGCCGGCCAGGCAGAACGCCAGCGTTCCCGTGGCGCCGCACATCAGGAGCACGCCGACCGGGGCCGAGCCGGCGGTCTGGAGGAGCAGGAGAAAGAGGGCGCCCCCCAGGAGGCCGATCGACTGCATCAGCTTCCGGACGAAGGTGACGGACTTGCCGGCCCGGATCAGCTGGTCCGCCCAGTGGCCGGCCACGTTCGCCATCACGAAACTCACCAGCCAGGGCGCCGCCGAGAGGAGGCCGGCATTGGCCAGGCTGACCCCAAACGTGGTCTTGAAGTAGCTCGGCAGCCACGCCAGCAGGACATAGAGCGACCAGTTGTTACAGAAGTGGTTGACGATGATGGCCCACACCGCCGGCGTCGTCAGGATCCGCTTCCACGGAATGGCCCGGTGATCGCTCGCGGATTCCGGTTCGACGCCGCGACCGTTCCCGACCTTGGCGAACCAGACCGCGGCCCACACGAGCCCGAGGGCACCAAAGACATAGAACGGCATCGGCCATCCCGAGGAACGAACCAACCATCCGGTGACCGGGAGGGCAATCATGGTCCCTAACGACAGCCCGCTCGCAAACATCGCCACGGCTCGGGAACGATTGGCCGCCGGCACCCAGCGACCCACCATGTTGATTGAGGCCGGGAACACCGCCGCCTCACCGAGCCCAAGGGCGATCCGGGCGGCGATCAGCATCGGCAGTGAGATCAACGCCGCCGGCGGTGTCAGGACTGTGAAGAGCGACCACCAGACCACCGCCACGCCGAGGACCAGTTTGCCCCCGTACCGGTTGGCGAGGGTGCCACTGACGACCTGAAGGAGGATGTACCCAATGAAGAACGACGAGAGGACCACACCCTTGGTGGTTTCGGTCCACCCGAACTGTTCCTTCATCGGAATCGAGGCGACCGAGATGTTGGTCCGGTCGAGATACGAAATGAAGACCGCGGCAAAACAGAGCGCCACGACGGTGTAATACGCGGGCCAGCGGCGGCCGGCGGATGGATTTGCGGCGGTGGTCATCCCACCTCCTGAGTGGGTAGCTGGGAACGAGCAGGCCCGGGAAGATCGTCCCCGGTCGGGGGTGGCGCCAGGGTTGAGTTGGCGGGGGCCGATCCGCGTCGTATTATCTGCCTGCCTCTCACTCCCCTCGGCTGGCTCGGCAGCATCCTGCTCTTCGGCATTCCGTCCATCGTCTTCACGTTCTTCCTGTTCGTGGTGCTCCCGGCAGCCGTCGCGGCGGGAGCGTCTCCGCTCAACACCTTCCATGCCGGGTTCGTTGCGCCCCTCGTTCTGATGCTGATCGCGGCGTTCGTAGCCTACCGCCTCGAAGGGCGGGCCTGGACGTGGGCCGGAGTTCGGGACCGCTTCCGGCTTAGCCGACCTGATCGGGCCACCTGGGGCTGGACCCTGGCGCTGGCGGTGTGGCTCATCCTCTGGATGCCGATCTTCCCGTTCAACGGCGCGATCCAGAGCGCCTTCAGCGGGGTGCACTTCTACGACCAGCCGACCGCGTATACCACCTTCATGGACGGCTTGACGGACGGGAAGAGTCAGATTTTCGGGCAGCCGTTCACCTGGGGCTTTTTCTTCTACTACGTCTTCGGCCTCTTCGTCTTCAACATCCTGGGCGAGGAACTCTGGTGGCGGGGGTACATCCTGCCGCGCCAGGAACTCCGGTTCGGGGCCCGGACCTGGATCCTCCACGGCGTGTTGTGGGCGGCGTTCCACGCCTTCTACCACACCAACTTGGGAATCTTCCTCTCGTATCTGCCGACCACGGTGGGGATCTCGTTCGTGGCCCAGCGCACCAAGAACACCTGGCCCGGGATCATCGGGCACATGGTGAGCAACTTCGCGCTGCCGGCATTGATTCTTAGTCGGCTGCTGGCTCGTTAGGGCCGTCGATCGGCCTCTGTCCAGGACAATTTGTGGGCTGGCGCACCATCGCTAGTCGCAATCCCGGATTCAAGTTGAGGGATCTCTAACGTAATTGTGAAAATCGTTTAACAATCCAAGAAACCGCCTTGCACAAAGCGGATCGGCCCCCCAATGTTGTCGAGCGAGCGGACCTCCCCGCTCCGAGTTGCCCCAAAACTAGCCAAGCCGGAGAAGACACCGTGCTGCGAATCCAGTGGTCCAAGACGGTCGGCCTCATGGTCGGCGGCCTCGTAGCCTTGAGTGCATGTACAACCGAGAAGATCGTATTCAAGGATCGCGAACCGTTCAATCCGCCGCCCGATGCGGCCTCAGGGTTCCTCGGCTACTACACGGTCAACACCAAGCAAACCAGTTGCGGCAATTGCCACGCGGGCCAGCAGAGCAAGTGGGCCCAGACCCGGCATGCCGGCGCCTACAAGACGCTGACCGACCTGCCCGCCTCCGTCGCGGTGGCCGCCTGTTACAGTTGCCACACGGTATCGACCAACGGTAACGGCCTAGCGACCCCGAAACGGGGCTGGGATGCCGTCAAGGACAGTGCCTACCACGATGTCCAGTGTGAGAGTTGCCATGGCCCAGGCAATAACCACGCGAAGGCGCCCGGCCGGACCAATTGGCCCCTCGCCCGCCTCGGGATGCCGAACAGCGGCGTTCCGGCCATCAGTGCGGCGGCCTCGAACTCTTCCTGTGCCGCGTGCCACAGTGGTGCCCACAGTCCGTTCGCCGAGGAGTGGGGGAAGAGCGGCCACGCCACGGTCGTCGCCGAAGCAAGCGGGCCGGTGGCAAACCTCAACGCCGCGTGCGCGCCGTGCCACGACGGTAAGAAGACCTTGGTGGCCTGGGGCGTGAACACCAACTACATCGAGAAAGACTCGACCAACGTCTATCCGGTTACCTGCACGGTCTGCCACGACCCCCACGCCAAGAACAACCCGAAACAGCTCCGGTTCTCGATCACCGCGCGGGAGCCTTCGGCCAACTTGTGCATGAAGTGCCACGACCGCCGGGCGGTTCTGGCGGTGGGCACCACCCGGTTGACCCCACACGCGCCCCAAGGTGACGTGCTCCTCGGCTCGGCCGGTTACCGGCCGCAGTCGGTCCAGATCGATACGATAGCAGTGGCCAGCACCCACTCGAGCAGCGCCAACACCACGCTCTGCGCCGGCTGCCATGTCCAGCGGTACACCTTCGCCGATCCGGCATCGGGCAACTTCGTCTTCCAGTCCACCGGTCACCGATTCCTGCCGCTGCCCTGTGTGAACGCGAGCGGCCCGACCGACAGCCAGAATTGCGCCTATAGCACCACCACCCGTTCCTACAAGGGGTGCGTCGCGAACGGCTGCCATAACTCAGAGGCCATCGCGGCGAGCGCTTTCTCGTCCCGCCGGGCCACGATCGCAGTGTTGGCCGATCTGATCTGGACCGACCTGAATCACGACGAGAAGCTCGACGCCGCGCCCATCGATGGCGGCTACCTTGCCATCATCAAGCGCGATCGTCCGCTTGAGTTCCCAGCAACGACAGCTCAGGCGACCAAGATCACCGCTGCCATGGGCGCTTTCTTCAACATGACCACCTTCGCCGAGCGCTATAGCAACGGCGACGGCTCCAAAGGCGTCCACAACCCGTTCCTAGGTACGGCCCTGTTGGCCGGTAACATCCAGGAACTAAAAGCGGTTTACCCCTTCCTGCCCGCCCCACCGTTGGCGGTCCAGGCGGTGGTCGATCGGAGCCTGAACGAGATCAAGCTCCGGCAGCCCAACTTCTTCAAGGCGGGCGGCAAATAGGGTGTTGGTTGGTCTAGTTCAGGACTCTCTGCGAGCCGCGTTCCATGGGGACGCGGCTCGTCCAGATTCTATCCAGTCTCCTCTCCCCGGCGGGGTCGCCACGGTCGTCCGGTTCATCTTCGGCGTTCCCCAGTGGATCCAAATCGGCGGGCTCTTTGTCGGCGTCGCAGTCGCCATCGCGGTGTTGGTCTATCTCTGGCGGCGCCGGGCCACCATCCTCGCGTGGGTTCGAACCCGGGAACGAGGGGTCAAGGTCGGGCTAGCAGCCGGCGTGTTCGCGCTGATCTTGTTGGCCGGCGGCACCGGGGCGGTCAGTTGGAATTACATGCAGCACGACAACGGATTCTGTACCGGTTGTCACGTAATGAGCAAGCCTTTTGGGGCGTTCCAGGCCCGGGCCGGCAAGCACGATTCGCTCCAGTGCCACGACTGCCACCAGCAATCGATCTACGCCAGCACCCGGCAGTTGGTACTCTGGGTTGCCGAGCGGCCCGAGAAGATCGGGAAGCACGCCAAAGTCCCGTCGGCGCGGTGCGCCGCCTGCCATATCGAAGGGAAGGAACAGGGCAAGAAGTGGCAGCGGATCGCCACGACGGCAGGGCACCGGGTCCATCTCGAGTCCGATTCGTCCGCGCTCAAGGACGTCCAGTGTGTGACCTGCCACGGTCAGGAGGTCCACAAGTTCGTCCCGGTTTCCAAGACCTGCCAGCAGGAAGGCTGTCACGAAAAGGTGGAAATCAAGCTCGGCAAGATGGCCAAGCAGACCTCGCTCCACTGTGTGACCTGCCATCAATTCACCGCTGACGTCCCCAAACTTGCTACCCGCGACTCGGCGGCCGGGACGCTGGTGCCGACCAACAAAGAGTGCCTCTCCTGCCACGAGATGCAGAAGGTGCTGGCCAGCTTCGACCCCGACAAAGACCCGCACAACGGGACCTGCGGGATGTGCCACAACCCGCACCAACAGACCACCTCGGCCGAGGCGGCCAAGTCCTGCGCGACGGCGGGCTGCCACGACAAGTGGCAGAAAGAGCCGTTCCACGTCGGAGTGGCGCACCGCAAGGTCGGGCAGGAGTGCATCGTCTGCCACCAGCCCCACGCGGCCAAGGTCGATCCGAGCGATTGCCAGGGGTGTCACGACAACGTCCGGAAATCGGCGGTGGCCGGCCGGAGGCTCAATCCCCCGGCACCGTTCGATACCACCCGGGCGCTGAAGCGGGTGTCGCGGGCGGAGGTCGATGGCGGCACCGGCCCAGTGACCGGATTCCTCGGTTGGGGCTGGCCGACCGCGCCGCCGCAGGCGACCCCGGCTCCAACGCCAGTCGCCGATTCGTTTCCCCATCCCAAGCACCGCCGCCTCACCTGCCTTACTTGCCATACGTCGAATGTTCGCCACGGACGCTTGACCTTCGAGAGACCTCGGGGTTGCCAGATCTGTCATCACCAAGCAGCCGCGACGAATGATTGCGCCACCTGTCACCAGACCGAGGATTTGGCGTTGGCGCTCCAGGCGATGGTGACCGTCAAGATCCCCGACAAAGCTCCCCGGACTCGCTCAGTGGGGTTTGCCCATCCCGCCCACACGTCGGTCACCTGCGTGACCTGTCATACCCGTTCGGTCACGCTGGCTCCGGATTCGGTGGTGCGAACCTGTCAGAGTTGCCATGCCGACCACCACACAACCAAGGCTGCCTGCGCGACCTGCCACACCGGCTCGGACTGGCAAGCGGCCCACGCCCGGCCGGCGCTCGCCCATCAGGCCTGCGACGCCTGTCATACCGATCGGGTGGTGGCTCAGTTGACGCCGACCCGGCAGCTCTGCCTGACCTGCCACCAACCGCAGGCCAAGCACTACCCGGCCAAGGAATGCACCGTCTGCCACTTCCAGGCAACGCCGCAAGCGTATCGGGCGCACCTGCTTCGAGAACCAAGCCGATGACATGGGCCAGCCGGTTTCTGATCGGGGGACTGACCGCTCTCGGATTCGGGCCGCTCGCGGCTCAGGGATACCGGCTGCGGCTCGACGCCCGGTACCAGGCGGTCAGCTTCCGCGGGGTCGAGATCGACAGCATTCCCGCGAGCCAGGTGGTAGAGCGGCCGGGCCAGGGGCCGACCAGCCCGGACGGCTTCGCGGTCGACTGCGGCACCAGTACGCCGGGCTATTGCTTCTACTTCCGCCCCGGGGCCCGGCTCCGGGGCCAGCCGCTGACCACGACCGCAGATCTGACCGCGTGGGGATTCGGCGTCCAGGGCCTCACCATCCGGGCCTCGGGCCGGATTGCGACCGATCTGAACGACCAGGCGGCGTGGCCGGCAACGGAGCCTAACGTGGTCCTGACCGAGGGCTACGCGGAGTACGCCAACCAGACCGTCACCGGCCGGTTGGGCCGGCAACTGGTTTCGGGCCGGCTCGGCTACCAAGGCTTTGACGGCGCCCGGGCCAGTTACCGGGCACCGTCTGTGGGGCTCGAGGTCGCCGGCTACGGGGGATGGGGATTGGCCCGGGCAGTCGCGATTCCAGTCACGAGTCCGGCCCTCAACCCCCTCGACGACTTCCAGCCCCGCAACGGCCAGTTGCTGGTCGGGGCCGACCTGTCGTGGCGCCAACGGTGGTTCGACCTCCGGGGCGAATACCGGCGCGAGGTCGACCCCAAGGTCGACTATTTCGTGTCGGAGCGAGCGGCGGCCTCGGCAAACTTCTATCCGATGGCCAAGGTGCGGCTGGCGGGCGGCGCCGAGTACGATTTCGCCAACGGCTGGTGGGGATCGGCCGAGGCCAGCGCCAGTTACACCGATCGGCACTGGTACGGCACCGTCGAGGCCCGGCGGTACCGGCCCTTCTTCGATCTGTGGACCATCTGGGGCGCCTTCAGCCCGGTTCCCTTCCGGGCGGTTCGAGCCAACGCCGCGGTGGAGCCGGTCAAGGGCATCTGGATTCGCGGTTCGGGCGAGCGCTACTGGTTCGACGAAGATGGCGCCGACACGCCACTGGTCTCCGCTGAAGACCGGGGCTGGCGGGCCCAACTGTCGGCCAGTGCCACGGTGGCCGCCACCTGGACCCTCGAGGCCGGACTCCGGAGCGAGTTCGGGCCGGGAGCCAGTTCCCGGACGGTCGACGGCGGGATCACGTGGCGGCCCTCGGACGGGCTGCTGGTTCTGGCTAGGGCCGGCACCCTCGACCGGCCGCTCGAGTTTCGCTTCAGCGATGCCCGGGTGAACTGGGTTTCCGTCACCGGCGACGTCAAGCTGTCCGATCGATTTCGGCTGGCGTCGGACCTGGCCTGGTTCGGAGAAAAGCGGCGCCGGCCCGACGCGGCCGCGTTCGACCTGAACCAGGTCCGCGTCAGCACCCGGCTGGTGGTAACGTTCGGGTCGAGTGCCGACCGGCTACCGCGAGCTCCGAGAACCCGATGATTCGCTCGTGGCTCGTGGCGCTCGGCGCTGGGCTCAGCCTCTGCTTCCTCGTGGGGCCGTCAGCGGCCCAGGGGCCGGCCCGTGGCTTCGACCACCCGCAGCACGCCAAGCTCTTCCCTCGGTGCGAAAGCTGCCACGCCGGGGCGGCCCGCGCCGATCGGTCGATCTGGCCGGCGGCTCAGTCGTGCGAGGCCTGTCATGACGGGACCATCGAAAAGCGGGTCGAGTGGGCGCCCCGAACCCAAGCGGTCCCGAGCAACCTGAAGTTTGACCACCAGCGGCACGGCCGCGCCGCAGGGCCCGCCTCGACCCGGGCGGTGGGCGATACGCCGACTTGCACCAGCTGCCACCAGCCCAATGGCTCTCGCTGGATGACCACCCAGCGGGCAATCGTGGGTCAGTGTCTCTCCTGCCACAAGCTTCCGAGCGAACACTTAGCCGTCGCTGACACGGCTTGCGCCACCTGTCACCTGGCGCTGGTCGATGCGAAGTCGCTGACGGAGGCGCGGATCAAGAGCTTCGGAATCCCGGCGAATCACAAGGATCCTGGCTTCTTGGTGAAAGGCCTTAAGGGACACGGAGCGCTGGCCAAGGGTACTGCCGGGGCGCCGGTCACCGCCAGCTGCGCCACCTGTCACGCCCGGGATTTCTGCACGGCCTGCCACGTCAACGCCCCGGAGACGCCGCTGATTCAGGCGCTCGGTTCCGATCCGCGGTCGTTGGCGATCAAGACGGAGCTCAAGGCACCGGTCAATCACAAGACCGCCGACTTCGGCCGGGGGCATGGGGACAAGGTTGGTTCCAAGGCCGCGACGTGCGCGACCTGCCACACGCGGGAAAGCTGCGCCGCCTGTCACACGGGTGCCCCGGCGGCGGCCATCCGTTCGCTGGCTGCCGCCGGCCCGGGCCGGGCGGTCGGAGCCGTGGTCAGCCGAAAGAAGCCGGACACCCACACCGCCGATTTCGGGCGGCAACACGCCCCGCTGGCCACGGCGGCCGAACGGAGTTGCGCCACCTGCCATGTCCGGCCGATGTGTCTCCAGTGCCACCGGCCCGACCCGGCCCGGGCCGGCGCCTACCACCCAACGGGATTTCTGACCCGTCACCCATCGGCCGCCTACGCCCGCGAAACCTCCTGCGCCGACTGTCACAACCAGCAGCAATTCTGCGCCAGCTGCCACGCCCAAGTCGGGATGACCGCCACCCGTCCGTTAGGTACCGGCAACTATCACGACGCCAAACAGTTCTTTCTGTTCGGACACGGCCAAGCGGCGCGGCAGGGCCTCGAGAGCTGTGTCAGTTGCCACGCTGAACGGGATTGTTTGACCTGCCATTCGTCGATCGGCGGGCGGCGGTTCAACCCGCATGGCCCGGGCTTCGACCCCAACCGGCTTCGGCGGAAGAACCCCCAGACGTGCGCCGCCTGCCACGGGCTCAGTATTCCCACTCGTTAGGGAGGGGGTGCTCGCGGCAACCTGGACGTCTGGCACCGCGGCCAGCCCGAGATCGCCCGCCGCCGGATGGACTCTGTCCTCATCCGGGAGCCGATCGACTCCCTCCCGGTCGCCAACCGGCCTTACCTAACGCTGGCGCAGTTCTACGCCGATGCGGGCAACCCTGATCGAGCCGAGCGTTACTCTCAAACCTGGGAACAGGCACTGCCTCAAGTTGTTCGAGACGGGGACCCCCAGCGGTACCTCGCCCTGGGGTCCATCGCGCTGGCCCGGGGCCGGGCCGCCGAAGCGGTGACCGCGTTTCGAAAGTTCCGCGAGCTCGACGGGTGTATCCTCTGTTCGCTCTACGAAATCGGCCAGGCTTTCGAAGAACTCGGCCAGCCCGACAAGCGAGATGGCTTGACCTGCCATTCCCCGGTCGGCGGGCGGCGGTTCAACCCCCACGGCGTCCTGGAACGCGAGCTGGGCCAGCATGGTGATAGGCACGAAGGGCGGACTCGGGCGCCAAGGGTGGTACCGTCGAATCTCGGAGGGGCGACGCCCACGATGGTCATCGTGATCTTATTGACCAGGATCGTTTGGTTGAGGACCGACGGGTCGGCGCCGAGTTCGGTGGTCCAGAACCGGTGACTCAGCACCGCAACCGGGCCTCCGCCGACCGAGCGGTCGTCGTCGGGTCGTCTCAGACTAGGCATCGGCAACCAGGGGGACCGGGTGGACCGGTTTCGGGACCCGAGATTAGAGTCCACCCGGGCCCAAAACGTTGGTTTTTCATTCACGTTTCCTTCACAATCGCGGCCCTACGTTGGACGGGTGACTATCACTCGCATCGCGACCGTCGACGGCAATGAGGCCGTCGCCCTCGTCGCCCACCGCACCAATGAAGTGATCGCGATCTATCCGATCACCCCGTCATCCACCATGGGCGAATTAGCGGACGGATGGTCGGCTGAAGGCCGGACCAATCTTTGGGGCACCGTACCGCTCGTCGCTGAGATGCAATCGGAGGGCGGGGCGGCCGGGGCGATTCACGGCGCCCTCCAAGCCGGCGCGCTAGCGACGACCTTCACGGCGTCGCAGGGCTTGCTGCTGATGATCCCGAATCTCTACAAAGATTGCCGGGGAACTGACCCCGTTGGCCCTTCATCTGGCGGCAAGGACCATCGCCACTCATGCCCTTTCGAACTTCGGTGACCACTCCGACGTGATGGCCGTCCGTCAGACCGGCGTGGCGCTCCCGGCCCCGGCGTCGGTGCAGGAAGCCCACGATTTCGCCCTGATCGGGCCGGTTCCCTTGAGCGGAATGAGGTAGAGATCAGGACGATCACCCGCGATCAGCAGCGGCACCAACGCCAGCCGACAAAGCCGGCCCGCGAACTCAACGGGACAGCCGCATGGATACCTCCGGTTTTCCGCGACGGCTCATTCGCCGGAGTCGAGATGCCAGCCGGGGTGGAGCCACCGGCCGCCCTTCCAGAGGAAGACCTCGGTCGAGCGACCCCGTTGGGTGGTGGCCTCGCCGGCGTCCGAGGTGAAGGCCAGTTCGTAGTTCGAATACACAATCACGACGTCGCCCATGGCCTGGGTCGTCGTCTTGGGAAAGCTGATGGACACCAACTTCGACCCACTGGCCGCAAAATCCCGGGAGCCGGCGAGGGTCGTTTCCTTGGTGTCCCACGGCCCCGAGCCGTACCCCATTCCGACGAAGTCATCGGTCAGCACCTCGCCCAGCTTGGGCGAGCCGGTGAACCAATCGCGCCAGACCTGCTCCCGGACGGTGACCAGGTCGGTCTTCCAGTTGGCGGGCAGCGACGACGCCGGTTTCGGGGTACAAGCCATCACGGACAGCAAGCCGACAGTGACGCCGGCAAGGCGGAAAGGCGACATCGGTGACTCCTCAAAGTGGGATGCTGCAATCTGCCGCCAAGTGAGGCGATGGGGAAGGGTGCCAATATTTGGCCACTTGGGCACCTCTCGGGCGCGGGCGGCCATCGCCCTGGCCCGCGGCTGGGCCGACCGCTACGCTCAGGCCGCGATGTATTTGCCGGCCTGCCCCCGACGGCAAGACCCCGAAGCAGACCGGCCGGGCTCCGCGTCTCTGTCATGGCCCCGGTGGCGGCACCTCGGCAATCCGCCGCCGCAACACTCTGAAGGCGCCGACGCCGAGCACCGCCACCAGGGCCATCAGCAACACCAGCGGAATCAACCGCCGCTGCATAAACGCCGAGCCGGCATACACCGTCGCCAAGGCGTATGGCAACTCGGCCAACGCGAGCGCCCCGATGAATTTGAGGAACGGATACCGGGCCAAGCCGAACAGATAGCCGGGAATCTCCGACGGGACCGCCAGCTGAAAGAGCAGTACCAACCGGAATGGGGTCCTCGTCGTGATGAAGGTTTCGTAGCGGCCGAGGGCCCGCGACGAAGTCAGCAGCCGGAGCGCGGGACGGCCAAGATACCTGGCGATCAGGTAGGCCACCGCGCCGCCAACGATCCAGCCAAACCAGAGGAGACCGGCACAGACCGGTTCGCTCCAGGTCTGGAGGGCGGCGGGCAGGAGCACGGCGCTCGAGAAGAAGGCCAGCATCGCAGACGCGGCCGATAGCACGATCATCACGATGGCCCCCCCGACCGGGTGCCCGGCGAAAATCGATCCCGCGCCCGCAAGCCAAGCCACGAAGGCCCGATGGAGGGGCCCGACCGCCACCACGACGCCGAGCAGGACCGCCGCCAACCCGAGCGTCACGGCCCGCCGACGGGAGGGATCGGGGTGCAACGATGAGTCGGTCATTGTCGGAGACCGTCGCGGCGGCGCGCCATCAGCTTCCGGAGTTCCTCCACCCAGAGCACCGGCGACGCCACCAATCCGATGGCCACCACCTGACCCAAATCGATCGGAGTGGTATGGAACAAGCGGTTGAGCGGAGCGGCAAAGACCACCGCCGCTTGCAGGAGATTGGCGAGGACTAGGCCCGCCAGGAGCGACCGGTTCCGGAGGAGACCGTGGCGGAAGGCCGAACGATAGGCCGAGCGACAGTTGAGCACGTTAAACCACTCGCACACCGCCAGCACGGTGAAGGTCTCGGTCTGGGCAACCGGGAACGCCACGCCGCTCGACATCCGGTAGACGAACCAGCCTAACGTCGACGCCGCGATCGATCCGGTCATCAGGACGATGCGAAGCCACGATGCCCGTGAAATCAGG
>JAYTTT010000428.1:0-16259 GCA_043744895.1 Gemmatimonadota bacterium
CGGTCGAGCAACGCCGCTTGGAGGCCAGGTATTCGACCGGACCGCACTCGGGCGGCGACTGGTCTATCGGATGGCTCGAACCCAGGTTTTGAAGAAGACGGGCGGACATTATCCGGCGCCGCTTCGGGCCCTCGAGGTGGTGCGGATCGGCCTCGAGCGGGGCAAGGAGGCCGGACTCGCGGCCGAGGCGCGGGAGTTTGGTGAGCTGGCCGTTACCCCGGTGTCCCGCCACCTGGTCCAGATCTTCTTTGCGACCACGGCCATGAAGAAGGACGACGGCGTCGAGCCCGGCTCAGCCGCCCCTCGCGAAATCAACCGGCTTGGTGTGGTCGGATCCGGGTTCATGGGAGCGGGCATTGCCGGGACCGCGATGACCACCGCCCAGGTCGAGGTTCGACTCATGGACGCCGATCCGAGCCGGGTCGGCAAGGGGATCCGCTCGGCTCTCGATATTGTCCAAGGACAGCTGATCCGAAAGAAGATCACCCGGTTCGAGTGTGAGCGGCTGGCTGCCTTGGTCTCGGGCGGAACCGACTTCACCGGATTCGGGCGGGCCGATTTGGTCATCGAGGCGGTGTTCGAAGACTTGGCCGTCAAGCAGCAGGTCTTGGCCGAGGTCGAGGCGGTACTGGCGCCGAGCGGGGTGTTCGCGAGCAATACCTCGACCATCCCGATTGCCCGGATTGCCGAACGAGCTCGGCGACCCGAGAACGTGCTGGGAATGCATTTCTTCTCGCCGGTTGACCGAATGCCGCTCCTCGAGATCATCCCGACCGCCCGGACTAGTCCGGATGCCATTGCTACCGCGGTCCGGTTCGGCCGGAAACTCGGCAAGACGGTCATCGTGGTAGCCGATCGGCCGGGCTTCTGGGTCAACCGGATTCTTGCCCCGTACCTCGTCGAGGCCGGTCATTTGGTGGTCGAAGGGGTTCCGATTGACGTCATTGACCGGACCATGGTGAAGTTCGGGATGCCGGTTGGGCCGATCGCGCTGCTCGATGAAGTCGGCATTGACGTGGCGGCCAAGGGCGGCGTCGTGATGCGGGAAGCGTTCGGGGACCGGCTGGCCCCGGCCGAAACGATCGCCAAGATGGTCGAGGCCAAGCGGTTTGGCCGGAAGGCGGGGTTGGGGTTCTATCTCTACCACGACGGCCACAGGACCGATCCCGACCCCCAAGTCTACCGGTTGTTCGGCATCAAGCCCCTGGCGACCGCCGACGCCGGCCAGATTGAACGACGATTGATGTATTCGTTGCTGAACGAAGCGGCCCGCGCCGTGGCGGAGGGCGTCGTTCGCTCGCCTCGGGACGGTGATATCGGCGCCATCTTCGGGATCGGATTTCCGCCGTTTCTCGGCGGGCCCCTCCGCTTCGTCGATTCGCTCGGCGCCGCGGCGGTGGTGGCGACGCTGGAGGATCTGGCGCGGGCGCATGGGCCGCGGTTCGCCCCGTGTGACGCGCTGGTCGAGATGGCCGGCCAGGGTCGGACGTTTTACCGGGACGCGTAGCTGTTCAGCTGTTTCTTGGCGTGAAGGGCCGCCGCCTGCGACCGCCGCTGGATTCCGAGCTTTTCGAAGACGTTGTGGAGGTAGTTTTTCACGGTCTTGGGTGAGAGTTCCATGGCCGCGGCAATCTCTTTGTTGGTCTTCCCCAGGGCGACCAGGGCCACGATCCGTTGCTCCTGCGGGGTCAACGACGGGTAGCCGGCGGCGACCCAGTCCAGGAGGCCGCGGCGAAGCCCGGGGTCGAGAATCGATTCACCGCCGGCCACGCGTTTGATCGAGTCGATCAGTGACTTCCGGTCGATCTTCTTGAGCAGATAGCCTTTCGCGCCCACCAGAATCGCGGCCCGCACTAATTCGTCGTCCGCGAAGGCACTGAGAAAAACGATCCGGGTATTGGGGAGCGCCTCCAGAATCTGCCGTCCTGCCTCTAGGCCTCCCTCCTCTGGAATCCGGACATCGAGCAGGACCAGGTCCGGGTTGAGGCGTTGGGCCAAGGACACCGCCTCGGCGGATGTCGCGGCCTGGCCAACGATTTCGAGCGCGGGATCCTGGACCAGCAGCGAGGCCAAGCCAACCCGGACCATCTCGTGGTCATCTGCCAACATCAGGCGAATCGTCACGTCGTTACCGCTCCGGCGGGAGACACTGGGAGGTCGAGTCGAACCATCGTTCCTTTGCCCTCGGCCGATTGCTGGGAGAGCACGGCACCGATTTTCCCGGCGCGGCGGACCATCGTCAAGAGGCCGAGCCCGGCTTCCAAGGGGTCGGGCGGAAAACCTCGGCCGTTGTCGTTGATCTCGAGCCGAATCGACGGGCCGGCGTCCGCCAAGTCAACCGTCACTTGAGCGGCCGCTGAGTGACGCATCGCGTTGCTGACCGCCTCCCGGGCAATGAAGACCAACTCACTCCGGACCTCGGTCGGAACCCGGGCGGCCGCGACCCGATCGATGTTCATCACCAACTTCGGACCGCCTTCGACTTCGAGTCCCCGCAGGGTGCCGGCCAGGGCCTCCTCCCACTGGGTCGTCATCGAACCGATCGTCCGGTCGTCGGTGATGAACCGCCGGATCTCGGCCATCGTATCGTTCAGCTGACCGACGGCCCGATCCAGGTGCGGCTCCATGGCCCCGACCCCATTTTGGGACGCCGCCCGCGCGGTTTCCAGGCGGAGTCCGACCCCGTAGAGCGACTGAAGGATCCCGTCGTGGAGATCCGCCGCCAGCTGTTCCCGTTGCTCGACCAGGCGATGGAGCGCGTTGACGCTCATCCGAAGTTCGATCGCGACTTGCTTGGACTCGGTCACATCGTGGGCGATCACGACCGCGCCAATCGGCCGGCTTTCCCGGTCGCTGACCGGCGTCACGTACAGGTCGAACCACCGCGTGGCCCCGCCGAGCGAGGTCTGCGCCTCGGTTCGGTCGGTCCGCCCGCTCGCGAGGGCCCGCGTCATCGCCGCCATGATGGTGGCACCCAGGTCCGGAGCGATCTCTGACACCAAGCGGCCAATCAGAGGCGGCGAATCAGGAAATCGCTCGCTCCGGTTCAAATAAACTAGACGACCGTCGTTTGATACTAGGGCCACATGGTAGGGGGCGTTAACGGCCAGCGCTTGCCAAAGGGCGTCGGTCGCGAAGCTCGGAACGATCTCGGGGATGCTCACCCGTCAATCTAGGGGGTCCGCCCTCGACAAATGCAAGACTCAGAGAGCCTGGGCCGGTGCCCGGTTCGGCCATCGAGCCAACGCGCCGCGGAGGTCGTCCGGCTTGATTGGCTTCGATAAGTAGTCGTCCATACCGGCATCGAGGCACTTTTCACGGTCACCCTGCATGGCGTTCGCGGTCAGCGCGACAATCGGGATTCGTGACCCGATCGCCTCGCGGCGGCGAATCTCAGCGGTGGCCTCATACCCGTCCATCTCGGGCATCTGGCAATCCATGAAAATCAGTTCGTAGGGTACCCGGGCCCAGGCCTCGACCGCTTCGAGCCCGTTGCTGGCCACGTTCACCCGGCAACCCATTTTCTCGAGGATCTTGGCGCCCACTTTCTGATTGACGACGTTGTCGTCCACCAGGAGCACCAGCCGAAGGGCCGCATCGGGTGCGGCGACCGTCGGGGCCGCAACCGGGCTTGGATCGACGGCGGCCGCCGGCCGGATTGCGCACCGGGGGGCCAACAGGGTTTCGAGGGTGTCGGCCAGGGTTCCGGACCGAACCGGGCGGGCGAGATATCCGGAAAAGCCGGCGGACGCGTATTGATCGGCCTTGCCCCGGGTGCCGACGTCGGACATCAGGAGCATGATTGGTCTGGCGGAAGCCGGGGCAAACGCCTGGACACTCACGGCGAATTCAGCGGCCCCGGTGGAGGTGGCCCCGTGGTCGACGATGATCAGCCGGTAGGGATCGCCCTGCTCGGTCGCCCGAACGACCAGTTCGAGGGCCCGGGTTGCGGAATCCGCCGCGTCGATTCGCATGCCCCACTCGCCGCACTGTTCCGCGAGAATCAAACGATGGAGCGGATCGCCGTCGAGATACAGCGTTCGAACCCCCGCCAGCGCCGGGTGGGACGGCTGGCCGGAGGTGGCCAGGTCGAGCTCGACCTGGATCGTGGCCCAGAACGTCGAACCGCGGCCCACGGTGCTCGCCAGTCCCACCTCGCCGCCCATCAGTTCCGCCAGCTGCTTACAGATCGCGAGCCCGAGACCGGTGCCGCCGTACTTTCGGGTGGTCGAGGCATCGGCCTGGGAGAACTTCCGGAACAGCCGGTCCTGCTGCTCCGGGGGGATCCCGATCCCCGTGTCGGTAATCGCCAGGCGGAGGTGGGCATGCGTCGGGGTGAGCTCATCGCAGGAGACTTCGATCAGCACATACCCTTCGCCGGTGAACTTGATCGAATTGCCGGTGTAGTTGAGCAGAATCTGCCGGACTCGTCCGACGTCGCCGATCAGATAGCGTGGTGTGCCCGGAGCGAATCGAGCCGCCAGCCGGAGACCCTTTTCCGTCGCCCGTGCCGTCATCAGGTCGACTGTTTCCTCGATGGCGGTCCGGAGATCGAACGGCAGCGGCTCAAAGCTCAGGCGCCCGGCCTCGATCTTCGAAAAATCGAGGATGTCGTTGATGATCGTCAGCAACGACTCGGCCGATGACTTGACGGTGGTCGCAAACTCCCGCTGTTCGGCATTGAGCGGGGTTTCGAGCAGCAACCCGATCATCCCGATCACCCCGTTCATCGGGGTCCGGATCTCGTGACTCATGGTGGCGAGGAAGTCACTCTTCGCCCGGGTGGCCCCCTCGGCCCGCTCTCGGGCCTCGGCGATTTCGTCCATCGACCGGGCCAACTCGGCCGCGGATCGCTCGACCGAGGCCTTGGCACCTTCCAGTTCGGCGAGGTACCCGATCCGTTCTTCCTCGGCGTCCTTCCGGAGCGAAATGTCGCTCACCGTCGCGATGAAAGTGGGCACCTCGCCAAGTTCCATCGACGAAACCGCCAGTTCGATCGGGACGCTGGACTGGTCCCGCCGCCTGCCGGCAGATTCCGCGACCCGAGCCGTCGTCGAGAGGCGAGCGAGCCCCAACGCCGGTGTCGTCGCGCCCAAGGCCGGCAGGATGGTGACAATCGGGCGGCCGAACAACTCGTCGGCTTCGTAGCCGAAGATCCGCAGGGCCGCCGGATTCATCGACTCGATCGACCCGACCGCATCGGCGACAATAATCCCTTCGACCGTCGCGTCGAAAATGGCCTGGAGTCGCCGCGCGACCCGGGCCTCCGAGCGCCGGAGTTGATCGTGATGCCGGTGCTGCACCATGGCGATGCCGACGCCGCCCAAGATCATGGCCAGAATCAGGCTCAGGTACCCGAGCACCGTGAGGCGGGCCTGCTGAATCGTCTTGAACCAGTCCGCGGCCGCGTAGTCGACCCCGAGAACCGCCTCGACCGTCCCCGCGGCATCCCGGATCGGGTGGAACTCGCTGATCCAGGTACCCCGTTGGTCCACTACGGGTGCCGGGGTAGAGGTGGCGGCGCCCTCGAACGCTTGGGCGGCTTCGCGGGGTAGCCGGTGGTTGCCGGAGCCCGGTGGGTTCGGCGTAGCCACGGATTCGACCAGCACGGCAAACTGACCGGTGCCCGACCGCCGAATCGTGTAGATCCGCCCGATGTCCGGGTTGGCTTGGATCCACCGGGCCTGGGCCGCGGCTATCACTCGGACCCGTGAATCGCCGGGGTCGATCGGTTCGGGGAGGCCCGCGTGCCCAAGGACCTCCAACTCGTGAGCGTAGGTCGGGGCGAGGGCTCGGTGTTGCTCCCGGAAGGTGTCGCGGGCGATCCGGTCGGCGCGTTCCGTCAGAACCCAGCCGGCTACCACGGCGGTTAAGAGCAACATCACCGGAACGATTCGGGTCGACAACCGAGCGTGGATCTGAGCCAGGAAGTGCCACGACAACATGGCGCCGAGGACGGCGGTCAGGGCGTAGGCCAAGTAATCAAAGGGCGCGAACAATCGACCTACCTCCGCTCTTGGGACGCTCGTTCACTGAGCATCGACTGCCGCCGGATGGACTTGAGGGCGTTGAAGGCTTCCCAACCGCGGGACTCGCCCGTCCCATTATCGGACACCACGGTGGGATCAGGACTTGTAAATGCTTACAAGATGGTTGTTTAGCCGATGGCCTCTGCGGCACGATAGTTCCCTTTGGAGTGGCCCATACAGGCATCTACGGATTCCGGAGAACCATTGGACATCGTTCGCGATCAGCCCCGAAGCAAGAAGAAAATGATCCTCGGCGCCGTCGGTGTGGCCGCCGTGGTTGTGGCTTCCGTTGCCTTGGCTCGACTGAAGCCGGCGTCGCCGACCGTCGAGCGGGGCACCATCTATTTCGATTCGGTCGTTCGGGGTGAAATGCTCCGCGAGGTCCGGGGCCCAGGGACCCTGGTTCCAGAGGACATCCGGTGGATTACGGCGGTCACGCCGGGGCGGATCGAAAAGATCCATCACTTGGCCGGCGTGACGGTCGAGCCGGAAACCATCCTGATGGAGCTCACCAATCCGGACGTCCAGATCCAAACGCTCAACGCCGACCGGCAGCTCACCGACTCCAAAGCGGCGCTGGTCCAGCTCAAGACCACCCTGGAGAGCAACCGGCTCAACCAGGCGTCGGCGGTGGCCCAGATGCGCCAGGAGTCGGCCGACGCCAAGCGCCGGGCCGAGGCGGGGGCCGAGTTGCTGAAGAAGAACCTCATCGTGCCGCTCGACCAGCAACAGGCGGAGGAACGGGCCGCGACACTAGCCGAGCGTCTCACGCTCGAAGAGCGGCGGCTCGAGGTCTTGTCGGGCACCATTGCCGAACAGATCAAGGTCCAGGAGCAGCAGATCGACCGGCTCAACTCGATCGCCGATTTTCAGCACGGACTCGCGGCCTCGATGGTGGTCCGGGCGGGGACCCGGGGCATCCTCCAGGAAGTGCCATTCCAGGCGGGTCAATACGCGCTGCCCGGTGCGACCCTGGCCAAGGTGGTTCCGCTCCCGATTCGGCTCAAGGCCGTGCTCCGGATTCCGGAAACCCAGGCCAAGGACCTGGCCATTGGTCAGAAGGCGACCATCGACACCCGCAACGGTTTGGCCCCTGGGCGTATCATTCGGATTGATCCCGCCTCGATCAACGGAACCGTCACGGTCGATGTGATTCTCGATGGGGCGCCCCCGGCCGGCTCCCGGCCGGATCTGAGCGTGGACGGCGTGATCGAGCTCGAGCGGCTGGCGAGCGTGCTGCATGTCGGCCGGCCGACGATTGCCCAGCAGAACAGCCCCGGCACCGTGTTCAAGCTGGTCGAAGGCGGCAGCCATGCCGAGCGGGTTCAAGTCAAGTTCGGCCGGACGTCGGTCAGCCGGGTTGAGATCGTCGAAGGGCTGAGTCCCGGCGACGTGATCATCATGTCGGATATGTCGCAGTGGGACAACGTCGATCGTGTTCGCATCAAATAACCCTTTGGAGTCCACATGACCGCACCCGGCGAAACACTGATCAGTTTAGAGAGCATCAAGAAGGTGTTCATGACCGACGAGCTCGAGACCCATGCGCTCGCCGATATCCATCTCAATGTCGCCAAGGGCGAGTTCGTCTCGATCTCCGGCCCTTCAGGCTGCGGCAAGACGACCCTGCTGTCGATTCTCGGGCTGCTCGATACGCCGAGCAGCGGGAAGTACTCACTGGCCGGCCATTCGGTCGAATCGCTGACGCCGTCGGAACGGGCCCGGGTCCGAAACCGCCAGATCGGCTTCATTTTCCAGGCGTTCAACCTGATCGGCGACCTGACGGTGTACGAGAACGTCGAACTGCCGCTGACCTATCGGGGCATGCCGTCGGCCGAGCGCAACACCCGGGTGACGCAAGCGCTCGAGCGGGTCGGGATGGCCCACCGGATCAAACACTATCCGTCCCAGCTCTCGGGCGGTCAGCAGCAGCGGGTTGCCGTGGCCCGAGCGGTCGCCGGCGATCCGGCGATTCTTCTGGCCGACGAACCGACCGGGAACCTCGATTCGTCCAACGGCGAAGCGGTGATGGAACTGCTTCGTGAGCTCCACCAAGGCGGGGCGACCATCATCATGGTGACCCACGATCCCCGGTACGCCAAGTGGGCCGACCGCGAAGTCCGGCTCTTCGACGGCAAAGTCGTCGAAGAAGAATCGATGCTGAAGGCCTAGTGAACGACGTTCGCTACGCCATTCGGCGGTTGCTCGCGTCCCCGGGCTTCAGCCTCGTGGCATTGCTGACCCTGGCCCTCGGGATTGGGGTCAACGGGGCGCTCTTCAGTATCGTCAACTCGATTCTCTTCCGGCCACCGGGCTACGCCGATCCGTCGACCCTGGTCGATGTCTACGAGACCAGCCCCGGTTTCCGGTATTCGACCACCTCATATCCGAATTATCGAGATGTCCGCGACCAGAACTCGGTGTTCTCCGGTGTGGCCCTCTACCAGCTCCAAACCCTCGGGTTCGCTCGCGGCGACCTGACCAAGTCGGTCTGGGCTGAGGTCGTCAGCGGAAACTACTTCGACGTCCTTCGGGTCCCGATCGCGATTGGCCGGGCCTTCGATCCGAAGGAGCATGACGTCCCCGGTGCGCCGGCCGTCGTGGTGCTGAGCCACGGCTTTTGGACCCGCGAATTCGGGGCCGACCCGCGAGTGATCGGAACGACGGTGCGGCTCAACGGAGCGCCGTTTCAAGTCCTTGGTGTGGCGCCGAAGGAGTTTCGGGGCATGGTCCGCGGGCTGATCGCCGAGGTCTTCGTCCCCGCGGCCGCGACGTCGCACGTATTTCCGGGCTCGACGTTCCTCACCGTCCGAGGCAACCACAACAGCTTCATGCGAGCCCGACTCAAGCCGGGGGTAACGGCCGAGCAGGCGGCGTCGAACCTGACCGGGCTGGCCGACCGCTTAGGCACGATCTACCCGGAGTCGAACGGCGGCCGGACCTTCCTGGTGGTGCCCACGTCGAAGGTCACGCTCAATCCGTCGATCGACGGGGCCGTGACCGGTGTGTCGCTCGGTCTGTTGGCCGTGCCGGGCCTGGTACTGCTGATCGCCTGCGCCAATCTGGCGACCTTGTTCCTGACGCGAGCGGCGGGCCGGCGCCGGGAGATCGCCGTCCGGATGGCGTTAGGCGCGGGCCGCGGGCAAGTCGTTCGGCAGCTGCTGGCCGAGAGCCTGGTGCTGTCCATCGCCGGAGGCCTGGTCGGCCTGCTCGTGTGCGCTTGGCTCGCGGGCATCTTGCTGCGGTTCCAGCCGCCGGTTGGGGTCCCGCTGAATCTCGACGTCGTGATTGATTGGCGAGTGCTGCTGTTTACCGGCCTCGTGGCGGTCGGTACCGGGATCGTCTTTGGGTTGGCACCTGCGCTCCGGGCCTCGCGTCCGGACCTTCAGGCCGACCTCCGGGAGGGAAGTCGCGGCAGTGCGGCCCGGTCGGGGCTCCGGTCGGGGCTCGTGGCCGTCCAGCTGGCCGTGTCGGTCGTATTGCTGGTTGGGTCGGCGCTGTTGCTTCGGGGCCTTCGGGGTGCGGCGGCGGTGGATTTGGGCTTTGAGCCGGCTGGGGCGGCTACCCTGATGTTCGATCCTCAGCAGCAGGGTTTCGACCGGTCGCGGTCGCAAGGGTTCGTCGAGCAATTCATCGGGCGGCTCCGACAGATGCCCGGGGTCTCGGCGGTCTCGGCAACGACCCGCCCCCCCCTCAATCTCAATATCAACACCAATGAGATCGAGGCGGAGGGCGCCGAGCCGCCGGGCGGCCGGTATCCGGAAGTCCAGCGGGCCAACGTGGCCAGCGAGTATTTCAAGACCCTGGGTGCGGCGATGGTGGCCGGCCGGGACTTCTCGGATCAGGATCGCGGCGATCAGCCCAGCGTTGTCGTGGTCAACGAAGCTGCGGCTGAGCTGTTGTGGTCCGGCAAAGATCCCCTGGGCCGGCGAATCTCGACCCGCCTGTCGCCCACGTGGCGGACGGTCGTCGGGATCGTCAAGAACATCAAGGTCGTGACCGTGGGCGAGGCCCCAACGCCCCAGATCTTCTTCCCGCTGTATCAGTCCTATGACTCGCCCATTGTGGTCATCGCGAGGACTTCGGGGAATCCCGTCAGCTTGGCGGCAACCCTGCGGAGCACCCTCAAGGAACTCGATGCCACGATGCCGGTGATGTCGACCGGTGTCCTCGCCGACCAAGTCGGGACCGCCCTGTTCCCGGTCCGCCTCGCCGCGATGCTGCTCACGGTCCTGGGCATGGCCGGCCTCGCGATCGCGGCCATCGGACTCTACGGCATCATGGCCCAAGGCGTCGTGGCCCGAACTCGCGAGATCGGCATCCGGATCGCGTTAGGTGCCCAGCCGGCCGCGGTGAGCGGCATGGTCCTCCGCGATGGTCTCACACTCGCGGCCGTCGGGCTCGGCGTGGGCTTGGGCATCGCGGCGCTGGCCAGCCGGGTTTTGGCCACGTGGCTCTATGGCGTCAGTCCGTACGATCCGGTGGCCTTCGTGGCCGGACCGGCCGTGCTCCTTGCCGTCGCGGTGGCGGCCTGCCTCATCCCCGCCCGGCGTGCCACCCGAGTGGATCCCGTGAACGCCCTTCGGGCGGAATAGGACACCAGGCCATGCACTCGTTGCGCCATACCCTTCGGAGCCTCGCCAAGGCCCCCGGGTTCGCCGCGGTCGTTGTGATCTCGCTGGGGTTGGGTGTGGGGGCAACCACCACCGCATTCAGCTGGATCGACTCGTTCCTCTTGAACCCCCTCCCAGCCGTTCCCTCGTCGAGCGAACTGGTCTCGGTGTTCACGAAAGGGCCTGGAGGCGCCGAGTGGAGTGTGGCCTATCCGCGATTCAAGCGGTGGCGCGATGCGGTGGGTGGAGCCGTCCCCGGACTGGCGGTCTTCTCAGGCGAGCAACTTTCCCTTCGCTTCGATCAGTTCGGGCCGGAACGGGTTTGGAGCAATGTGGTCTCCGGCAACTTCTTTGACGTGCTCCAGGTTCGCGCCGCCCACGGACGGACGCTCACCGTAGACGACGAGCGAACCGCCGCCCAGGTCACGGTCATCTCCGACCGGTTGTGGGAGCGAGTCTTTCGCCGGAGCCCGGACGCCGTCGGTAGGCAGGTGACTCTCAACGGCCAGGGATTCACCGTCGTCGGGATTGCCCCGCCGAAGTTCGGTGGGGCCATGACGGGATTGGCGCTCGATCTGTGGGCCCCGGTCACGACCATGGCGGTGCTCGACCCGGGCACATCTCGATTGACCAGTGACGGTTGGCAGTGGCTCGAGTCGGTGGCCCGCATCACACCCGGCGCGACCGTCGAGCAGGCGAGGGCCGCCCTGGATCTCGCCAGCCGCCAAGTGGCGCAGGCCGGCGGCGAACCGACCCCCACGTTGGCTGGGGTCCGGAAGCTGTCGGACACCGGCGCGGGTCAGTTCGTCAAACCGCTGTTTCTGACTCTCTTCGGCCTCGCGTGCATCATCTTGCTGATTGCGTGCGCCAACATCGCCAATATCCTCTTGGTTCGAGCCATTCAGCGAAATCGGGAGCTCGGCGTTCGGGTCGCGTTAGGCGCGAGCCGAGGGCAAATCATCAGGCACCTGATGGCCGAAAGCCTGGTGCTGGCCGCGATCGGCGGGGCGCTGGGGGTGGTGCTGGCGGTCTGGGGCCGCGGGCTCTTGGCGGCGGTCATGCCCGACCTGCCGTTTCCGGTCAACCTGTCGAGCGAGATCAACTTCCGGGTCGTCGGGATGGCGAGCTTGGTCACGCTGGGTACCGCGCTGGTGGTGGGCCTCCTCCCGGCGATTCGGGCGTCCCGCCCTACGCTGGTTGATGCGCTCAAGGACGGTCAACGGGCCGGGTCGGCCCGGTCGCGGCTCCGGAATGGCCTGGTGGTTGCCCAAGTGGCGCTGTCGCTGATCGCGTTGGCGTCCGCCGGCCTGTTCTTTCGGAGCCTCAACGCCGCCCGAGCGGCCGACCCGGGTTTCCGCGGCCCGGAACACGTGCTGGTTGCCGGGACCGACTTCCGGCTGGCCGGCTATGCGAGTGCGGCGGCCCGTCCGCTTCTCGACCGAGCGCTCGACCGGATCCGGGCCATTCCCGGTGTCAAGTTCGCCTCGACGACGGACGACCTGCCGATGATGATCGGCAACAACAGCTCGACCTCCGCCGAGCCGGAGGGGTACCAGTTCGGGCCCAACGAGAACCGGTCGATCACCTATGGCCGGGTCGGCCAGGGGTTCTTCGAAGCCATGGGCGTTCCGATCGCCGCGGGGCGCGGGATCACCACCGAGGACCGGTTCGACACCCCGCCGTCGATGGTGATCAACCAGGCATTCGCCAACCGGTACTTACCGAATCGGGATCCGCTTGGCGCTCGGGTGCGGGCCTCGGGGCGGGATTGGACGGTCGTCGGGGTCGTGCGCAATGTCGTCAAGGAACGGCCCGGTGAGACCCCGGCTCCGTATATGTACTTCGCGGCGACTCAGAGCTACGCCGCCGCGGTGTTTTTCATTGTTCGAACCGAGGTGGCCCCCCGGTCCGTCATCGAGCCCGTTCGCGCCGCCCTGCAGTCGATCGATCCCAACTTGCCGTTACTCGACCCGCGAACGATGGTCGAGAGTATGGCCGGTGGCCTGTTCATCCAGTCAATGGGGGCCAGCATCTTGTCGTTTCTCGGCGCGATCGCCCTCGTGCTGGCCGCGATCGGCCTCTATGGAGTCTTGAGCTTTGCGGTCAACCAGCGAACCCGAGAGATTGGGGTTCGGATGGCGCTCGGTGCCAGTACCGGGAACGTCATCCGGATGGTGGCGACTCATGCCGCTGGGCTTCTCGGCTTGGGCGTCGTCGTCGGCGGCGGCCTTGGCCTCGCGCTCGGGGTGGCGCTTCGGTCCCAACTGTTCGGTGTCCAGCCCGCCGACCCGGTCACCTTCCTGGCCGTCGTGGCGCTTCTCAGCGTGGTGGCGCTGGCCGCCTCGGTGGTCCCCGCCCGCCGGGCGGCCCAGGTCGATCCCGTGGTCACCCTCAAGGCGGAGTAGGTAGTATTTTCCAGCGGCGCTTCCTCGATCTCGAAAGACCCATGATTCGGCTTGCCAATGTAGAAAAGACCTTCCCAACGGGCCCGACGAAGACCTTCGTGCTCCGTCAAGTGAACCTCGAGATTCGCCAGGGCGAGTTCGTGACGATCATGGGTCCGTCCGGCGCGGGCAAGTCGACCTTGCTGGGTATTCTCGGGATGCTGGACGCCTCGTGGGGCGGGGAATTCTGGTTCCTCGACGAACCGGTCCACGCCTTGAAGCCGAAGCACCGGGCCGAAATCAACAAGCAGTACATCGGGTTCGTGTTTCAGCAATACCACTTGATCGACAGCTTGACCGTGTACGAGAACATCGAGACCCCGCTGACGTACCGCGACTATGGCCGGGCCGACCGCCAATCCATGGTGGCCGACATCCTCGACCGGTTTCAAATCGTGGGCAAGAAAGACCTCTTCCCAAGCCAGCTCTCCGGCGGCCAGCAGCAGCTCGTCGGGGTGGCTCGCGCGGTCGTGGCCAAGCCCAAGTTGATCCTCGCCGACGAACCGACGGGCAATCTCCATTCCGACCAGGCCCGTGAAATCATGGAGCTGTTCACCCGGCTCAACCAACAAGGCACCACCATCATTCAGGTCACCCATTCCCGCGAGAATGCCCTCTACGGGAATCGGATCATCCAACTCAAGGACGGCTGGGTGGTCGGCGAAGAGCAGGTTCGGTGACCGACGCCCCTGTCGTCCTGATTGCCGACGACCAGCCGGACGTGGTGGAGGCCCTCCGGCTCCTGCTCAAGGCGGAGGGGTTCAAAACACTGACGGCCCACGTTCCTGAAGGCGTATTGGCCCTACTCGAGCGTCACGAAGTCGACGCGGCCCTGATCGATCTGAACTACACCCGCGACACCACCTCGGGCCGCGAGGGCCTCGATCTCCTGTCCAGGATTCGGGCCCACGATCACACCTTGCCCGTCATTGTGATGACCGCCTGGGGCAGCGTCGACAAAGCGGTCGAGGCGATGCGGATCGGGGCCCGCGACTTCATCGAGAAACCGTGGGACAACGCCCGTTTGCTCACCACGCTCAAGACGCAGATCGAGCTGGCCCGGGCCCTCCGGGCGGCCCACCGGCTCGAACAGGAGAACCGGCTCCTCCGCCGCGATGGGATGCCCGAGTTGATCGCTGAATCGCCGGTCATGAAGCCGATCCTTCAAGTGATGGAGCGGATCGCCCCGAGTGACGCCAACGTCCTGATCACGGGCGAACACGGGACCGGGAAGGAGGTCGTGGCTCGATGGATCCATGCGGCCTCCAACCGGAGTGAGAAGCCGTTGATCATCGTCAATGCCGGCGGCTTACCCGAGGGCGTTTTCGAAAGCGAACTGTTCGGGCATGTCAAAGGGGCCTTTACCGACGCGAAGGCCGACCGGATGGGCCGGTTCGAGATGGCCAACGCCGGCACCCTTTTTCTCGACGAAATTGCCAACATCGGGCTGAGCCAGCAGGCGCGGCTCCTTCGGGTCCTTCAAACCGGCGAGTTGGAACGGGTTGGCAGCTCGCAAACCCGTAAGGTCAACGTCCGGGTCATCGCGGCCACCAACGCCAACCTGAAGACCGAGGTGGCGACGGGCCGGTTTCGGGAGGACTTGCTGTTCCGGCTCAACACGATCGAAATCCACCTCCCCAGGCTGCGTGAACGGCGGGATGACATCCTGCCCCTCGCGCGGTACTTCCTGGCCCGCTATGCCGCCCGGTACCAGCGGCCCCGGTCGGGGTTCTCCGAAGCAGCCGTTCAGGCGCTCCGGGCCTACGAATGGCCCGGCAATGTCCGGGAACTCGATCACGCGGTCGAGCGTGCGGTCCTCCTCTCCCAAGGCGACCAGCTCGAGACCTGGGACCTTGCCCTTGAGCGCCCCGGCCAGCCCGGTGACCCCGTCGTGACCGGACCCCGGAGTCTCGACGACATGGAGCGCGACGCCATTCGGGACGCGCTGGCCCGGTTCGACGGGAACGTCAGCCTGGCGGCCAAGGTGCTAGGAGTCAGCCGGTCCGCCCTCTATCGGCGACTCCAGCGCTACGGTATCTCGGCCTCCTAGGTGCGCCTCGCCCACGATCAGCGGATCTTTGTGCTGGCCCTTCTGGCGGGCTTGCCGGCGGTCGTGACCACGGCCGCGTTGCTGTGGACCGCCGAGGCGACAGGATTGTTCAAGGGGACCCTCTTTGGGGCGGTGGTCCTGGTCTGGTTGATCGCCGCCCGAACCGCGCAACTCCGCGTGATGCGCCCGCTCCAGGTTATCGCCAATATCTTGGCCGGCCTCCGCGAGGGTCACTTCACGATCCGCGCCCGCGAAGAAGAAGGGGCCGACGTCCTCGGCTCAGTCCGGCGGGAGCTCAACGCGCTCAGCCTCTCGCTCAAGGAACAGCGGCTCGGCGCGTTAGAGGCCGACGCACTTCTCAAGCGGCTGATGGAGGAAATCGACGTCGCAGTCTTCGCCTTCGATCCCGACGCCGTCTTGCGGGTTGCCAACAAGGCGGGGGAACGGTTGCTGGGGCAGCCGATCGAACGCCTCCTCGGCCGAACCGCGGGGTACCTCAATCTCGAGAACTGCCTCCTCGGCGACACGCCCCGGATCATGGACCTGACCCTGCCCGGTACCGGCAGCGCGCGGTGGGAGATGCGCCGTCGACAGTTCCGGCAGGGCGGGCTGCCCCTCCAGTTGGTCGTCCTGGCCGACATCAGCCGGGTGCTCCGGTCCGAGGAGCGCCAGACGTGGCAGCGCTTGGTACGGGTGTTGAGTCACGAGATCAATAACTCGCTCGCCCCGATCAAATCGGTCGCGGGTACCCTGCTTCAGTTGTTAGGCCGAGCCCCCCGGCCCGCCGACTACGAGGAGGATCTCAAGAGTGGGCTCGACGTGGTGGCCGCCCGGGCCGATTCACTCAACCGGTTCATGGCATCCTATGCCCGGTTGGCGAAGTTGCCGCCGCCGACGGCCGGCCCGGTCAACTTGGCAGCCTGGGTCGCCCGGGGGGTCCACCTCGAGCAGCGTCTCACCATCCGGGTCTTCGCCGGTCCGGAGTTGGTCATCCAGGCGGACGGCGACCAACTCGACCAGGTCCTCATCAACCTCCTCAAGAACGGGGTCGAGGCCGCGCTCGAGACCGGGGGCGGTGTCGAAGTCGGATGGTCCGATCTCGGGGATTCGATCGAACTCGTCG
>JAYTTT010000429.1:0-4131 GCA_043744895.1 Gemmatimonadota bacterium
ATCTGACCGCCCGCGAGCGCCGGATCCTTTCCCTGTACTACGGACTCGACGAGGGCTCGGAGGCGTTGACCCTCGAGGGCATCGGTGCGCTCCTCGGCGTCACCCGCGAACGGGTGCGCCAGATCCGGGAACGGGCCTTTGAGAAGCTCCGGAACTCACCCGAGGTGAAGTACTTGCAGCTGGCCGTACCGCTCGCCTAGCCCCGCCGGGAGGAGCCAGGCCGCGGGGGGTTCACTAGATTGAATCCATGGCCGGGCTCCCCCTGTTTCCGCTGACGCTGGTGCTCTTTCCCGGCGCGATGACGCCGCTTCACATCTTCGAACCCCGCTACCGCCGCCTCCTCGCGGACGCGGCCGAAGCCGACCATCGCTTCGTGATCCTTCCGCCGGGACCGTCCGGCGGCATTCCGGAACCGGATACCATCGGCACCGTCGCCAGGATTCGGGCCATCCAGCCCCTCCCCGACGGTCGGTCCAACGTGGTCGTGTCCGGCGAGGAGCGGGTCATCCTGACTGAGGTGCTGGCCAGCGACACTCCCTATCTCGTCGGCGAGACCCAGCGCCTCCCCGACCAGCTCGAGATCCAGATCCCGAGCCCCACCGACCAGGTTGCCATGCGGCACCACGGCGAGCGGTATGCGGCGGCGTTGGCGACGATTTCGGATCTGGCGCAGGAACCCGACCTGTCGAACGACCCGGCGGAGCTGACCTTCCAGATCGCCGCCCTCCTCGAATGGGATTTCGAAACCAAACGAAATTTCCTGGCGATCCGATCGGCGCGGGAGCGAGTCGCCCAGTTGGTCGCCGCCCTGCCGGAACTGGTCCGGGATCTCGAGGCGAGGGCCGCGACCCACGACAAGGCCCGTACCAACGGCCACGGCATCCATCTCTGATGGTCGGGCCGGACCAGGAACTCCTCGAGGCGCTTGCCGCGATCGTCGGGCGCCGGTGGGTCAAAGCCCAGCACGCCGAGCGGCGGACCTACGAGGCCGACGGCTTGCCGACCCACGCCTCGGTGCCGATGCTCGCGGTCCTCCCCGGAACCAAGGCCGAGGTCATCGCGGTGGTCCGGCTCTTGGCCTCGCGCAAGGTGCCGTGGGTCGCCCGGGGAGCGGGCACCGGATTGTCGGGGGGCGCCTTGGCCGACGGGAGTGCCGTGCTGATCCCGCTGACCCGGCTCAACCGGATCCTCTCGATCGACCCCGTGGCCCGGCGCGCCGTCATCCAGCCGGGCGTCGTCAACGCCAAGCTCTCCGAAGCCACCGCGCCAGCCGGCCTCCTCTACGCGCCCGACCCCTCGAGCCAGACCGCCTGCACCCTCGGCGGCAACGTGGCCGAGAATGCCGGCGGACCCCATTGCCTCAAGTACGGGGCGACGACCAGCCACGTCGTGGCCCTCGAGGTGGTGCTGGCCGACGGGACGCTGGCAACGTTAGGCAGCCCGCAGGGCGAACCCTGGGGCCCGGATTTGGTGGGGCTCTTCGTCGGCTCGGAGGGCATGTTCGGCATCGCCCTCGAAATTACCGTTCGGCTCGAGCCGATTCCGGCGGCAATCCGGACCCTGCTGTCCGACTTCACCTCGGTCCGGGCCGCCACCGAAGCCGTCGGCGCCATCATGGGGTCCGGGGTGGTCCCGGCCGCACTCGAAATGCTCGATCAAGCCTGCGTTAACGCGGTGGAGGCCTCGATCTACGCCGCCGGCTATCCGACCGATGCGGCCGCCGTGCTGCTGGTGGAACTCGATGGAACCGAGGCCGGCGTCCGGGCGGACTCCGTCGTCGTCGAAGCGCTGCTGCACCAATCCGGAGCCCGCACCGTTCGCTCCGCCGATACCCCCGCGGCTCGGGCCAAGCTCTGGCAGGGCCGAAAAAAGGCCTTCGGCGCCATGGGCCGGATCGCCCGCGACCTGGTGGTGCAGGATGCCGTGGTGCCGCGAACCGCCCTGCCGGACCTCCTTGACACCATCACGGCGCTGGGCCGACAATACCACCTGACCATCGCCAACGTCTTTCACGCCGGCGACGGCAATCTCCACCCGAACATCTGTTACGATCATCGCGATCCCGAACTCCGGGGACGAGTCGAGGCGGCCAGTGAGGCCATCATGAAAGCCTGTGTAGCTGCCGGCGGCTCGATCACCGGAGAACATGGGGTGGGGTCCGACAAGATCGACTATATGGACTTGATCTTCGATCCGACCACACTGGCCACCATGTGCGCGGTACGGCGGGCGTTCGATCCCGCGGGTTCCGCCAATCCCGGCAAGGTGGTTCCGATCCACTACTGCCGCGAGTGGCGGACATGACGCCGGGCATTCTCGGCCGCCTCCGGTCGGCCGTCGGCTCGGCCGTGTCGGAGGACCGGGACGGACGGCCCCGGGTCACCCCCGACTCGATCGACGGGCTGGCGGCGGTCCTCGGCCTGGCGTCCGACGAGCACTGGATGGTCCGGGTCGAGGGCGGCCGCACCTGGATGCCCGCCGACGCACCGGCCGACCTCGCCGTCAGCACCGAGCGACTCGACCGGATCAGCTCCGTCGCGCCGGCCGATCTGGTCGCGACCGTCCAGGCCGGCGCCACCATCCGGGCCCTCAGCTCGCGATTGGCCGGGCACCGAACCTGGCTCGCGATCGACCCCCCCGGATCGCCGGACCGAACGTTAGGTTCGGTCCTCGCCACCGCCACCGCGGGCGGGGTGCGCCATCGGTTCGGACCGGTGCGCGACCAGGTCCTCGGCACCACGGTGGTAACCGGCGACGGCCGGGTGGTCCGAGCCGGGGGTATCGTCGTCAAGAACGTGGCCGGCTTCGACCTGAGCAAGGTGCAGATCGGGGGGTTCGGCGCCTTCGGCGTCATTGCCGAGGCCAACGTCCGGCTCCGGGCGCTACCCGGAGCCCAGCGAACCCTGCTCGCGACCGGGGACCTCGACCCCCTCGCCAATGCGGCGTTGGTCCTGATCAACGCCGGCATCGACGCGATGACCATCGACTTGCTCTCACCGGCCACGACCGGGGCCCGCGCCTGGCGGCTCCTGGTCGAAATGATCGGGACCGAGGAGGCCGTGGCGGCCGAGGTCGAGCGAGCCCGGCGGATCGGTTCCGGTCTGAGCTGGGAGACCGTGTCCGACACCGGGGCGGTCGCCCTCCGGTCGGCCACCGCCGAGGCCGCCCTGGAAGGGCCGGTGACGATTCGAGCCGGCGTCCTGCCGGCGTCGATCCCCGACGTGGCCGATCTGGTGGCCGAAACCCTGGGGCCGGGACGAATCACCGCCTCGGTTGGACGAGGCGGCCTCCGGTGGGCCGGGAGTACCTCCGCCGCCAACCTCGTGGCGCTCCGGCAGACCCTCGCGGCGCGGGAAATTCCAGTCACCGTCGAGCGAGCCCCGTGGCCGTTCCGGGCCGACACCGGACACTTCGGGGCTTTTCGCGAAGGGGTTCGCCCGCTCTCCGGCCGGGTCCGGGCCGTGTTCGACCCGCGCGGCATTCTGATGGCCCCGATCGAGGGCACCGGCAATGCCTAACGCCAACGCCCCGACCGATCGAGGCGGCTTCGAAGCCCTCGACCCGTGCGTCCACTGCGGCTTCTGTCTCCCCGCCTGCCCGACCTACCTGGCCACCGGCGACGAAAGTGACAGCCCCCGAGGCCGGATCCTGTTGATGCGGGCCCTCGAACGAGGCGAGCTGGCCGCCGACGACCCCGGATTGGTACAGCACCTCGACGCCTGCCTCGGCTGCCGGGGCTGCGAACCGGTCTGCCCCTCCGGCGTGGGTTACGGTCGCGGCCTCGAGGCGGCCCGGGCCCGGATCTCGGCCGCGCGCGGGCAGAGCACCACAGCCCGTCTCGTCCTGTCGGTCTTCGCCGAAGCCTGGCGATGGCGCCTACTCACTACCCTCGCCCGATTCGCCCGCGCCACCGGCCTAGCGTCCCTCCTCGCCGGCCCAAGCCGGCCGAGATTCCTAGCCGGAATGCTTGCCAGCTCGGTACCTCGGCACTCGGCACTCGGCACTCGGCGCTCGGCACTCGGAGGGGCGAGCGCCGAGAACCGAGGTACCGCTGCCCTCTTTCGGGGGTGCGTGATGGATGGGTTGTTCCGGCATGTTCATGAGGCCACTCGGCGGACCCTTGAGGTGAAT
>JAYTTT010000430.1:0-4125 GCA_043744895.1 Gemmatimonadota bacterium
GACACGGTGAGGCCGGCTTGATGCTGCCGGACCGATTTGTCGGCCCCGCGGAGGATGTTGTTGGCGGCCGCGCTGTCCGGCTTCAGGGCCAATTCGGCAAGGGTGAGGGCCCCGGCGTTTTCGGCTCGCGGGCTTTCGGCGAAGTAGTAGCGGCCTTTGACGAGCCACCGACCGGCCACGATCCGGTTGACGCCGAGGCCGACCTGGGTGGCCAGCGTCCGGCTCTGCTGCCGAAAGCCGGTCGCTTGGTAACGGCTGACCGCCAGGGTGCCGCTCCACGGTCCGGCGGTGCCGGCCAGTTGTCCCGCCAGCCGGCTGGTCCCGAAGCTTCCCGCCAGCGTTCGGAGCCGGGCGGTGACCGGCTCGGTCGGGATCGCCGAACTGAAGGCCACGACGCCCCCGGCCGCGTTTCCGTACAGGGCGGACGAGGCGCCGACCAGGACTTCGGCTCGGTCAACCAGCCCGAAATCGACGTTGGTGAGCTGGCTCTGGCCGTCGGGCAGCGTTTGGGGAATGCCGTCGAGGAGGATCTTGATGCCGCGGACCCCGAAATTGCCCCGGGCGCCGGCCCCCCGAATCGCCAGGCGCTGATCGAGCGACGGGTTGAACCGGTTGGCGACGTAGACGCCGGGCAATCTGCCTAACGTTTCGTCGAGGCCGTTCTGGAGTTGGGCGCCCCGAAACGCGGCGCTGTCGAGCACCCCGACCGCGACCGGCGCCTTCCGGCGCTTCTCGGTGCCCCGGGTGACCCGAACCTCGAGGGGGTCGAGCCGGGTCACCCGGAGGGTGTCCTGAGAAGGGGGCGGTCCCACCCACGGGGCCGCCCCGAGGGCGACCCCGACCAATATTCCCATAAACCCAAGCATGCCCGAAGGATAGCCTGCTTGATACCGGGTCGGGGGGCCCCCTACTTTGGGGATCGTCAATGACCGGCCTGCTCCCCGATTTTTCCCGGCCCCCATTTGCGGGGGCGCCCGAAGCCACCTTCCAGCCGGCCCCGTCCGACGGGGTCATGCCGGAGGGTTTCTTCACGACCTCCAATCTGCCCACCTATGTGAAGCTCGGGTCCCATTGGGTCCTGCCGACCCGGCCCCGGATGGATGGGGTGATCCTGCGACGGGGGTCGGCGTTGGAGACGATCGAGCCTCGGAAGGTGGAGCGGGGGGAGTTGGTGGCGGTCGGCTTGGCCGAGGACGGAACCCAGGGGATCGTGGTGTACGGCGAGGGGTTCCTTGGCGGGGTCGCCAGCGCCAACGAGTTTCGGTTCATGTCGACCGAGGTGAGCCGGGAACGGCCGGTCAACTACGAAGAGCTGGCCGATCGGCTTGAACACGAACGCCGGCACGGCGGATACCTGGTCTGGGTCGTCGGACCGGCCCTGGTGCATTCGCGGGCGCGGGCCGACTTCGAGTGGTTCATTGCCAACGGGTACGTCAACGCCGTACTGGTCGGCAATGCCGTCGCGGTGCACGATATCGAAGCCGCCATCTTCGGTACCACGCTCGGCATGACGAGTACCGGCCAGGCGGCCGCGAGCGGCCACGGCCTTCACATGCGGGCCATCAACCGGATTCGGGCCACCGGCTCGATCGAGGCGGCGGTGGCGCAGGGCATCGTCACCAACGGGATCATGCACGCCCTGGTAACCCGAACGATTCCCTTCGTGCTGGCGGGGTCGATTCGGGATGACGGACCGCTGCCCGGCGTGGTGGCCGATTCGACCAAGGCGCAGGATGCGATGCGAGAGCACACGGTCAAGGCAACCGGGGCCGTGTTCATCGCGACGGCGCTCCACGCCATCGCGGTCGGCAATATGCTCCCGGCGTTTCATACCCATCGCGGCGCGCCGGAGCCGTTGATGACGATTTGCGTTGACCAAACCGAGTTCGTCGTGACCAAGCTCAAAGACCGGGGCACCCACCAGGCATACGGCGTGGTGACCAATGCCCAGGATTTCATGCATGTCTTTCGTTTTTACGTGGAGAAATGTCGCCACTTACCTTGACACCGAGCGGGCCCGGCGTGGGCGAAGGCTGGGCTCGTCTCATCGAGGCGGTCGGTCTGGCGCTGCCGGTCACCGAAATCGACGGCGTGTGGGTTTTCAGGACGATTCGCTACAACGCCCGTGACTTCGGTACCGCGATTCTGTCCCGCATCGACGGGAACCGGCGCCGGATCTATACCGTGAGCTTTATCCTGACGGTCAAGGGAAAGACCCGGGGGCAGTTCGAATCGGAGATCGCCGAGGTCGGCAGCGGGCCGCTGGAGGCGCTGGCGGAGTTGCTGGCATTGGTGCCAAAGCGCTCGGAAGACGAAGAGCCGCCGACGGCGATCCCGGCGGAGCAGTGGTTCCCTGCCACCCTCGGCTGACGGGCTTTTGGTCGATCGGTTCCGGCGCTTTCTCCGGGACCGCCGGCTCCCGGTCACCCGGCAGCGGGTGTCGGTGGCCGAGGTGTTGTTCGACAGCCGGGACCATCCGTCGGTCGAAGTCCTCCGCCGCCGGTTGGTCGAACGGGGCGAGCAGGTCGGCTTGGCCACGCTCTACCGAACGATCGAGGCGCTGGTGGAGAGCGGGCTGGTCCGGGAACACGATTTTGGCGAAGGATTCAAGCGGTACGAGCCGGCCGAAACATCGAGCGAGCATGCCCACCTGGTCTGCCGCCGCTGCGGGGGGGTGGTCGAGTTCAGCAACGACCGGCTGGAACGAATGTTTCGGATGACCGCCGACGAGCATCACTTTCAGTACGAGCGGCACCGCGTCGAGATCCACGGTGTGTGCTCCGCGTGCCGGGCCCGTGACGTTGGCGGGCTGACCCTTCGGCGAGACCCGCCATGAGTGACACCCCCGCGCTCGGCCCCGTGGTCGCCTTTTTCGGCGGGATCCTGAGTTTTCTCTCGCCCTGCGTCCTGCCGCTGGTGCCGTCGTACCTCGGATTCATCACCGGCTTTACCCTGGAGGAGATGGGCAACCGGCGCCGGCTCGCGATGACCCACGCCGTGCTGTTCGTGATCGGCTTTTCGCTGGTCTTCATCCTGCTCGGCGCCAGCGCGACCGCGTTAGGCTCGGCCCTCCGGTTCTACAAGGAATGGATCATGCGGGGCGGAGGCCTCCTGATCATCTTCTTCGGGCTCTACTGCCTCGGTGTCATCAAGCTCGATTTTCTGACCCAGGAAAAGCGGCTGCATCTCGAGCAGAAGCCGATCGGGTATCTCGGGTCGGTGCTGGTCGGGATCGCGTTCGGTGCCGGCTGGAGCCCCTGTATCGGGCCGATTCTTGGCGGGATTCTGAGCCTCGCGGCCACCGAGGCTGACTTGTCCCGCGGGATGGGGCTGTTGGTGGCCTACTCGGCCGGATTGGCGGTCCCGTTTCTGGTGGCGGCGTACGCCGTTGAGTCATTCCTCGACTGGTTCCAGCGCTTCCGGCGCCACCTCGGCGTGGTCCAGAAGATCAGCGGGGGGTTGCTGGTGGCCGTCGGGTTGCTGATCGTGACCGGGCGCTTCACCATCTTGGCCAAGTACCTCCAGCAGCTCACCCCGGACTTCCTGCTCCGGTTACTGTAACCGGCCGCTGCTCGAGTTCGGTCTCGATCAATTGGGTCCGGACCAGGTCGGCGAATCGATCGTTGGCCCGACGCAGCTGCTCGTAGCTGCCTCGTTCGGCAATCCGGCCATGATCGAGTACCACGATCTCATGGGATGACCGGACCGCCGCGGCCCGGTGCGACACGACGATGCAGGTCTTTCCCACCAGCGCCCCCCGCAACTGCTCGAGGATCTTCGATTCGGTTTGGGCATCGACCGCCGACATCGCGTCATCCAACACGACAATCGGCGGGTCTTTGGCGAGGGCCCGGGCAATCGCCGCCCGCTGCTTCTGGCCCCCCGACAAGTTGATGCCCCGTTCGCCCAGGACGGTGTCGTAGCCCTTCGGGAGCGCCGACAGGGCCGCGTCGAGTTCCGCGATCCGAGCCGACCGCTCGAGCCGGCCGTCATCGGGCTGCCCGAGGAGGACGTTGGCCCGGAGCGAATCGCTGAACAGGAAGGTTTCCTGGGGAACGAATCCGACGGCGGCGCGCAACTCGCGAAGCGCGAGCCGCCGAATGTCGATGCCGTCGATGGTGATCC
>JAYTTT010000431.1:0-16145 GCA_043744895.1 Gemmatimonadota bacterium
AGGGTGTGCCCTGGGGGCCCGAGCTTGCCGAGTGGGGTGACATAGATGACCGACGCCGTGTCGATCGGCGACACCGACAGCACCCCCGGTCCGGTCAGCGTCAGGCCGTAGGGATTGGTCCCATCGGGGTCGACGGGTCCGGTACCCCCGTTTTCACCGCCACAGGCGGCGAGGGCCAGCAGGAGGGCGCTGCCGAAGGAGCGTCGATGGCGAGTCATCCCTCTAGTATCGGTACCAGTCGGACCAAAGTGAGGGGAAGGTGGGGCGGCCGGAGTCGATCCGATCATCATGCCGGCCGATCAAATGTGGTCGCCGGCCGCGAGCTGCCCGAATCTGAGTCGGATGGGCGGCTCAGGGTCAACTGACTGAGTAGATCCGGGCAACTCTAGCCACTGGGTTGCCCGGGCGCACGGGGGCTACTGTCGATCGTACACTGCGGTGGTGCTGACTTTCTGGCCCTTGGCGTTGGTGCCCGTCGTGGTAGACGTGTAATGCTTGCCGTCTGCGGACATGACGGAATGAACGGTCATCACTTCCTTTCCGGCTTTCTTGCGCACGCTGTGCCGGGTGGTGGCATTGATCATCGCCGAATTCATCGTATCGTAATCCGCCGAACCGGCCACGGGCGAATCCGTGCCGTCGTAGGCCAAGGTATACGACTGACTAATGGGCTTATCGTCGGCGCCGGTTCCGGTCACCGTGGTCTTGAACGCTTTGCCGGCCGCTTCGACCTTGACCATCACAGCCTTCGGGGCCGGTCCCGGCGTGCCGGTCCATTTGCTGACGTTCATCTTCCAAGTCCCGACGAACGGGTTGGCCTGGGCGGCCAAGTGCCCGGACGTTAGGCCCATCAGTACGGCTCCCAGCGCCACGCTTCGAAACATTGATCGCATCGTGAACTTCCTTGCCCTCCCCGAGGGGAGTTCTTGAGGAGTACCACAGGATCCCTGTCCCTCAATATGGTCGGAGAAGGCTCCTGGAATAAGGGGCGAGGGGCCATGGCTGTTCGGCGGATATAACCGCCGGCACGATTCGGGTGGCCCGGTTTGACGTTGCCCTCGCGAGGGCGGATCGGCCATCTTTCCGCACTCTTTCCCGCCGGTCCATGCCGATCCTGCCGCTTACCGTGGCGCTCGCCGCCGCCCTGACCCACCAGCCGCCGGCGGACCGGATCTTCATCAACGGCCGGATCTGGACCGGCGCGCCACACCATCCGTTCGCCGAGGCCATGGCCGTTCGGGGCGGGCGGCTGACGGCCGTCGGCACCACGACCGAGGTTCAACCGGGCCGGGGGCCCAGGACGGTCGTCACCGACCTCGGCCATCGCCTGGTGGTCCCGGGCTTTGTCGACTCGCACTGGCACTTCAGCCCGACCGACCGGGCCGATCTCGACGGCGGCGGCAGCCTTGCCGAGCTCATCAGGCGACTCCGCGTCTATGCCGCGAGCCACCCCACCGGCTGGATTCAGGGCCGGGGCTGGGCCTCCAACGACTTTCCCGGTCAGAGCCCGAATCGGCGACAGCTCGACGGGGCATTCCCGGATCGACCGGTGGTGATTTGGGAGCGGGACGGCCACATGCTGCTCCTCAACAGCCGGGCGCTCGCCCTGGTCGGCCTCGACCGGGCGGCTCCCGATCCGCCTAACGGACGGATCGAGCGGGACCACGCTGGCGAGCTCACCGGCGAGTTCAAGGAGTCGGCGATGGATACCGTTACCCGCCTGCTTCCGGCCCCGGGGCCGAACGAGGTGTATCGCGCTCTCCGGCGGACCATGGCGCGAGCGGCCTCATTCGGCCTCACGTCCGTGCACTTGGTCAACGGCTTCGCACCGACCGAGATGGCGGCGTTCGAGCGGGGGCTCGCCCGGAAGGCTCTTGGTCTCCGGTTCTTCATTGCGGTGCCCTTCACCGAGGACCTGCCCGATTCGACCCTCGACCGGTACGTTGCGCTCAAGAACAAGTATCGCGGGCCCCTGCTCAAGTTCGGCGCCGCCAAAGGAGTCCTCGACGGCACGGTGGACGCCCGCACCGCCGCGATGCTCGAACCGTACGTTGGGGCCGGGACCGAAACCGGACTCCCGATGTGGCGGCAGGATGTCCTCGATCGAACCGTGGCCCGGTACGACAGCGCCGGTCTCCAGGTGATGTTGCACGCCATCGGCGACCGCGCGATCCGGATGGCACTCGATGCCTTTGAACGGGCCGCCCGGACCAACCACACCTCAGACCGTCGCCACCGGATCGAACACTTGGAAGTCCCGGACTCCGCCGACTTGCCGCGCTTCAAGGAACTCGGTGTCATCGCGTCGACCCAAGCGATGTTCGCCTATCCGGACGCCACCACGCTCGGCAATTACGCCGGACTCCTCGGCCCGGCTCGGGCGTCGAGGGCCAACGCGTTCAAGCGGCTCGACGACGCCGGTGCGATCCAGGCGTTCGGCAGCGACTTCCCGGTCTTCACGATGGAGGTGCTCAAGGGCATCAACACCGCCGTCAACCGAACCACCGCCGAGGGAGCGCCGGACGGGGGCTGGTACCCGGACAACCGGATCTCGGTCGACATGGCGCTCCGCCACTTCACTCGGGACGGTGCCTTCGCGAGTTTCGACGAGGCCGACAAGGGCACCCTCGAAGCCGGTAAACTGGCCGATTTCGTCGTCCTCTCGAAAGACATCCTGGTCGAACCGCCGGCCAGATTGCTCCGGGCGAAGGTTCTACTGACGGTGATGGGCGGGCGGGAGACCTATCGCGCGGGTCCGGCCGCCTGGGTCACCACCAGAAGTCGAAGGGGTAGATTGGAGCCATGACGACCCTTGATGCAGACGCCAGTGATCCGGTCCGACTCGGCTGGATGGTCGGCTCGCCCCCGCCCGCCGACCGGGTGATTCGCTTTGCCGACTCGAGTTTCTTCCGGTTCCCGGCCACCCGGTGGGCATTCTCCCACTTTCGTCAGCTCTGGCCAACCACCGTGGTGCCGCGGGGAAGCCACGCGGCCGTTCCGCTGCCGCGGGCCGAGCGAGACGATATCGATGAGGTGATCTTCCGACCGATCGGGCGCTCCGACCCGATGACCTGGGCCGTATCGCTCAAGGCCAACTACACGGACGGGATCGCCATTCTCCATCGGGGCCGGATCGTCTACGAGCGCTACTTCGGGGTGTTGAACCCCGATCGCCAACACATTGCCTATTCGGTCACCAAATCATTCGTCGCCACACTGGCTCAGACACTGGTGTCGGAAGGCACGCTCGACGAGCAGGCGCTGGTGGGGTCGTACCTTCCGGAGCTCGCGACCAGCGGATTTGCCGGCGCCACGGTCCGCCAGTTGATGGATATGACGACCGGGCTCGACTATACCGAGGACTACACCGACCCCAATTCGCCGATCTGGGAGTTCAGCCGAGCCGGCGGTTTCCTGCCCCGACCGGAGGGCTCTCGAGGTCCGGACTCGTTCTACGAGTTCCTTCCATCGATCCGACAGGCGAGCCCTCACGGCGAGCGGTTCGCCTATAAGACCGTGAACACCGACACGCTGGGCTGGATTCTCCGACGGGTAACCGGGAGTTCGATCAGCGATCTCTTCCGGGACCGGTTCTGGTCGGTGCTCGGGGTCGAGCAGGACGGCTATTTCATCGTCGATCCGACCGGAACGGAGTTCGCGGGCGGAGGGTTCAACCTCACGCTCCGCGATCTGGCCCGGTTCGGCGAGATGATGCGAAACGGCGGCCGCTGGAACGGGCACCAGGTGGTTTCGGCGGCGGTCGTCGACGACATCTGCCGCGGGGGAAACCGCGACCATTTCGCGCTGGCTGGTTACAATCTCCTGCCCGGCTGGAGCTACCGGAACATGTGGTGGGTGTCGCACAATGAGCACGGGGCGTACATGGCCCGGGGGATCCACGGCCAGGGCATCTACGTCGATCCGACGGCGGAAATGGTAATCGTGCGATTCGCCTCTCATCCACTGGCCGCCAACGCCAACCTGGATCCGACCTCGCTCCCCGCCTATCACGCCGTGGCGCGGCACTTGATGGGACGACTCGGGGACCTCGCGGACTAACCGTGGGGCGGGAGCCCCGCCGCCGCCTCGTCTTCCAGCTTCACTGCCAGCGCGTGGAACCGCTCCGGGGCGCCGGTCTTGCCCAGTAGTTGGCACCAAAGGCGATCGAGTGTTCGATTGAGCAGCGCCGCTGGCGTCCTGCGCGGCGAGTCGGTAGTTTTTAAACCGTGGTTCAAATCGCCCCTAGCCGCCGCAGCGGCCCGCCATCGATCGACGTTCGCCGGGAGGAAATCCTTCGTCGCGCCGCCGAGGCGTTTCGCCAGCACGGCTTCCACGGCGCCGCCATGCGTGATATTGCCAAGTCGCTTGGGATGACCCCGGGAAGCCTCTACTACTACTTCGAAGGCAAGGACGACCTCCTCTACGCCTGCCAGAAGACGGCGCTCGGGTCACTGCTCGCGGCGGCGCGCCGGATCGCCCGCTCGACCGCTTCGGCGCCGGAGAAGATCAGCCGGATCGCCGAGGCCCATATCCTCTGTCTTCTCGAGGAGACCGGGGGCAGCGCGGCCCACCTGGAGTTCCGGGCCTTGCCGGGCAAGCGCCGCACCGAGATTGCCAAAGGGCGGGACACCTACGAGCGGGTGGTACGAGGCGTGATCGAAGCGGGCATCGCCGCCGGAACCTTTCGGCCGGTCGATGCCAAGCTGGCGACCCTTGCCATGCTCGGAACCCTCAATTCGACGGTGGTCTGGTGGCGACCCGAAGGGCCCCGGCACCCGAAAGAAATCGCCGCGACCTTCGCGGCCCTGATCGTGGGAGGTCTGGTTCGATGAGTAACCTGCGGAAGGTCCACTCGGCCTTTCACGTCAACGGAGAAAGCCACGAGGTGGCGTTCGCGCCGCACAAAACCCTCCTCGAGATCCTCCGCGAGGACTTGGGGCTCACCGGCACGAAGCACGGTTGTGAGCTGGGCGAATGCGGCGCCTGTACCGTCATCATCGACGGCGAAGCGGTCCTGTCCTGCCTCGTCCTGGGCCTCGAGTGCGACGGCCGGGCCATTGTCACCGTCGAGGGTCTCGCGACGGCGGCGGGTCCGCATCCGCTCCAGACCGCGTTCGCCGACTTGAACGCCGCGCAGTGCGGCTACTGCACGCCGGGCTTTCTCTGTACGTCGAAGGTGCTGCTCGACCAGAACCCGGCCCCGTCCCGTCAGGAGATCAAAGAGGCGCTGGCCGGTAACCTCTGTCGCTGTACCGGCTATCTCAAGATCTTCGAGGCCGTCGAATTGGCCGCCGCCGAACTCCGGACCGCGGAGGGCGCCCATGGCCGCTAAGCCCTTCCGCCAGATCGGTCGCTCCCCCCGGAAGGTTGACGGGATGGCGAAGACGACCGGTGTCACCAAATTCGCCGACGATCTTTCGATGCCGCGGATGCTCTTTGCCAAGCTTCACCGCAGTCACGTGGCCCACGCCAAGATTATCGCGATCGACACCTCGGTGGCGGAAAGCATGCCGGGGGTCATCGCGGTGCTGACGGGTAAATCGTTGCCGACGCCGTTTGGGATCCTGCCCGTGTCCCAGGATGAGCACGCCCTCTGCATCGACCGGGTCCGGTTCGTCGGCGATCCGGTTGCCGCGGTGGCTGCGACCGACGAGAACGCGGCGTTCGACGCCGCCATGGCGATCAAGGTCACCTACGAGCCCTTGAAGGCCATCTTCTCGCCCGAGGAGGCGCTCGCCAACCCGGAACCGCAGATCCACGAGTACGCTGACGAGGGGAACGCGCACAAGAAGGTCGCGCTCGAGTTCGGTGACGTGGAAAAGGGCTTTGCCGAGGCCGACGAGATCTTCGATGACACCTTCTTCTTCGAGGGCAACACCCATCTCCCGATCGAACAACACGCCGCCCTTGCGTGGCGGGACCCCGACGGCAAGCTCACCATCTGGTCGAGCACCCAGACGCCGCACTACCTCCATCGGGCCACCTCGAAGGTCCTCGGCCTGGCGCCGTCACGGATCCGGATCGTCGCCTGCCCGAACGGCGGCGGGTTCGGCGGGAAGAGCGATCCGTTCAGCCACGAGATCGTGGCGGCCAAGCTGGCGCTGATGACCAACCGGCCGGTCAAGATCACCCTGACGCGGGAGGAGGTCTTCGCGACGCACCGCGGCCGCCACCCGGTGCTGATGCGATTCAAGACCGGCGTCAAACGGAACGGGGCCATCACCGCCATGCACCTCCGGACGCTGCTCGATGGCGGCGCCTATGGCTCCTATGGCGCCGCGAGTACCTACTATACCGGCGCGCTCCAGACCGTCACTTACCAGATTCCCCACTACAAGTTCGACGGCGTTCGCTGCTTCACCAACAAGGCCCCGTGTGGGCCGAAGCGCGGTCATGGTACGCCCCAGCCCCGGTTTGGCCAGGAGGTCCAGCTTGACAAGATCGCGGTTAAGCTCGGGCTCGACCCCGCGGAGTTGCGGCTTTCGATGCTTCAGCCGGCCCATTCGCTGACCGCCAATTTCCTCCGGGTCGGTTCGATGGGCCTCGGCGAGTGCATTGCGAAAGTGGTCGAGGGCTCGGGCTGGAAGGAGCGGCGCGGCAAGCTGGGGCACGGCCGGGGCCTCGGGATTGCCTGCTCATCGTATCTATCCGGTGCCGGCCTCCCGATCTATTGGAACACCCTCCCCCATTCGGGGGTTCAGCTCAAGATCGATCGGGGCGGCGGGGTCATGGTGGCCTGCGGGGCGACCGAGATCGGCCAGGGGTCCGACACGGTGCTTGCGGCCTGCGTTGCCGAAGTGCTCGGCGTCGAGTTGCTCGATATCCGGGTGGTCACCGGTGATACCGACCTCACGCCCGTGGATCTCGGCTCCTACTCGAGCCGGGTGACACTGATGATGGGTAACGCGGCGATCCAAGCGGCGGAACGGGCTCGCGATCTGATCGCCGCGGCCGTGGCCGCGAAAGTTGGGGTTCCCGAGGCCCACCTCGGGTTTGCCGAGAACCGGGTCTTCGCGGTCACCGACCCGACCAACCCGAAGACGTCGATGAGCTTCGCCGAGGCGGCCACCCTGGCCGAGGCCAAATGGGGGACCCTCGGCACGGTTGGCTCTTATACGCCGCCGCCGTCGCCGGGCCGGTTTCGGGGGGCTGGCGTCGGGCCGTCGCCCGCCTACTCGTATAGCGCGGCGGTCGTCGAGGTTGCCGTGTCGGAGGACACCGGGGTCGTGGAGGTGAAGAAGGTCTGGATCGGACACGACCTCGGCCGGACGATTCACCGGGCGTTGGCCATCGGCCAGGTCGAGGGCGGCGTCTATATGGGGCTCGGCGAGGCACTGATGGAGGAAATGAGCTATCGCGCCAATCGGTTCGGGGTCAACAAGACCCCGTCGATGCTCGACTACAAGAGCCCGACCACGTTGGAGATGCCGGAGATCGAGACCTATTTGATCGAAGATCCCGATCCGAACGGGCCGTTCGGCGCCAAGGAAGCGGGGCAGGGGCCGTTGCTCCCGATGATGCCGGCCGTTGCGAACGCGGTGTACGATGCCATCGGGGTGCGGGTCGATGAAATCCCGATCTCGCCTGAGAAGGTCCTCCGGGCGCTCGCAGCGAAAGACCGGCGGGTGGGACCGGGCGCTTTCCCGGAGATTCCAATGCCGCCCGCCACCCGGGTGGTGACCCCATTCGAGGGGGGAACCGGGCGGGCAGTGGAGCACGAGACCGCGGCCGGAGGCGTCCGATCGTGATGCGGCTTCCGTCGTTTCGATATCTCGCGCCGGCCTCGGTCGCGGAGGCGGTCGGGATGCTGGCGAGCGAGGGCCCTGGGGCCGCGGTGGTTGCGGGCGGCACCGATCTCTACCCGAACATGAAGCGGCGCCACCAGACGCCTGGTGTCCTGGTGGCCCTCCGGCGAGTGGCCGAGCTCCGCGGGGTGACCGAAACCCCGGACGGCACCCTCCGGCTTGGGCCTGCCGCGACGCTCTCGTCGCTCGAGCGGGATCCGGTCCTCCGAGCCCGCCATCCAGCACTCTGGACTGCCGTGCGGTCGATCTCGACGCCGCTGCTCCGCAACATGGGCACCATCGGTGGCAACCTCCTCCTCGACACCCGCTGCAACTATTACAACCAGAACCACGAGTGGCGGCGGGCCATCAATTTCTGTCTCAAGTGTGAGGGTGACACCTGCTGGGTGGCGCCCGGCAGCGATCGGTGCTGGGCGGTCAACTCGAGCGACACGGCCCCGGTGCTGATTGCCCTTGGGGCCAGAGTTCGTCTGGCGGGCCCGGGCGGCGCGCGGGAAATTGAGCTTGAGTCGCTCTATCGTCAGGACGGGATCGCGTGGCTGGCGAAGGAGCCGGACGAGGTGTTAACCGACATCGTCGTCCCGGAACCCGGCGCCGCTCGAGCGCACTACGGCAAGCTTCGCCGCCGGGGATCGTTCGACTTTCCCGTGGTGGCCGTGGCGACGCGGGTTGAGTTCGACGGTGATCGGGTCAGCTCGGCGCGGATCGTCTTGAACGGCGTCGGCTCCGCCCCGTTCCGTGCCACCGCCGCCGAGGCTCTCCTGGTGGGCGAGCGACTCGAGGAGGAGGTCATTCGTGCCGCCGCCGATCTGGCCTACCGGCCGGCCAAACCCCTGGACAATACCGATCTGGAGTATTCCTATCGGAAGAAGATGGTCCGGGTTTACGTTCGCGAAGGGTTGCTGGCGGTCGGACGGTCAGACCGTGAGACGAATTCCCCGGCGGTCGAGCGTTAGGCCCGCGAGCCAACAGACCAGCATCCACGACACCGCGACGCAGCGAATGTCGCGGCCGGCGCCAAGATCCACTGACCAGCCGGAGGTCGCTGAGCGCCCAGGGCCGGCCATCGGTCCAGCTACGATTTCGCCGCCAGCTTTGAGTGGCTTCTCCCGTACCCGAAGTAGATGACCAGGCCGATCGCCAGCCAGACGAACAGCCGCATCCAGGTCCGGAGCGGGAGGTAGTACATCAAATAGAGGCAGGCCAGGATCCCGGCCGGCGCGGTGAACCACACCAGCGGCGTTTTGAATGGCCGGTGGAGATTCGGCTCCCGGTGGCGGAGCAGCAGCACGGCCGCGCAGACAATCGCGAATGCCAGCAAGGTTCCGATCGACACCAGTGACGCGGCCTCGCGGACCGAGAGGAAGCCGGCCGGAATCGCCACTAAGACGCCGAGCAGGATCTGGGTAATCCACGGGGTCTTGAATTTCGGGTGAAGCCGGTTGACGACCGGCGGCAGCAAGCCGTCGTTGGCCATCGACCAGAACACCCGCGCCTGGCCGAGAAGCTGAACCAGAATTACAGAGGATAGCCCCGCGATGGCGCCCAACTCGATCAGCCGGGTCATCCAGCCCAGCCCAGCGGCTTCGGCCACCTTGGCGATCGGGTTCGGCACATCGAGCTGGGCATAGGGGACCACGCCGGTGGCGATCGCCGAGACGATGATGTAGAGCACGGTACAGATCAGGAGCGACCCAATGATCCCGATCGGCATGTCCCGTTGAGGGTTCTTGGCCTCTTGCGCCGCCGTGCTCACCGCGTCGAATCCGATGTAGGCAAAGAAGACGATCCCCGCCCCGGCGATGATTCCGCTGGTGCCGAAGTGCTCCCGGTCGCCGGTGTTGGCGGGAATAAACGGCTGCCAGTTGGCTCCGTTGATGCCCTTCCACGCGAACGCGATGAAGAGGAGCACCACCGCGACCTTGACGAGCACGATGACATCGTTGACCCGGGCCGACTCCTTGATACCCTTGACCAGCAACGCCGTCACCAGGGCCACGATGACCACGGCCGGCAAATTGAAGATTGCTGTGACGGTGCTGCCGTCCGCCATCGTCACCTGGCTGCCGGACGCCGCCGACAACGCGGCGGGAATATGAATCCCGATGTGATTCAGGAATGACACCAGGTACCCCGACCACCCGATCGCCACCGTCGTGGCCGACAGGGCGTATTCGAGCACCAAATCCCAGCCGATGATCCACGCGAACAACTCACCGAGCGTCGCATAGCCGTAGGTGTAGGCGCTGCCCGCGATCGGCACCAGAGCGGCGAACTCGGAATAGCAGAGCGCCGCGAAGATCGAGGCCGTGCCCGCGAGCACGAACGACAGGACCACCGCCGGCCCTGCATTCTGGGCGGCCACCGTGCCGGTCAGGACGAAAATGCCGGTCCCGATAATCGCCCCGATCCCGAGGAGCATCAGGCTCATCGGGCCGAGTTCGCGCTTGAGCCCGGTTTCACTTGCGGCCTCGGCCTGCAGGCTGGCGATCGACTTGCGTCGGAAGAGTGACATGGTCTGCTCCGACTAGAGTGTCTTGAGTTCCGCGACCAGTTTGGCAAGCGACGCCTTCGCGTCGCCGAACAGCATCGAGGTCTTGGGATTGTAGAACAGTTCGTTTTCGATTCCCGCGAAGCCGGTGCCCATCCCGCGCTTCAGTACGATGATTGCCTTGGCACGATCGGCGTTGAGAATCGGCATCCCGTAGATCGGGCTCCCGGTATCGGTCCGGGCCGCCGGGTTCACGACGTCGTTGGCGCCGATCACCAAAGCCACGTCGGCCCGGCCGAACTCGCCGTTGATTTCGTCCATGTCGACCAACTGGTCATATGGCACCTCCGCCTCGGCCAGGAGCACGTTCATATGCCCGGGCATTCGGCCGGCCACCGGGTGAATCGCGTACTTCACCTGGCCGCCTTTCTTCTCGATGAGATCGGCCATCTCCCGGATCAGATGCTGGGCCCGTGCCACGGCGAGGCCGTAGCCCGGAATCACGATCACGTTCTCTGCATAGGCCAGCCGGATCGCCGCGTCCCCGGCCGATACTTCCTGGACCGCGAGGCCCTCGGCACTCTTGACCGAGCCGGTCGGGGCGCCGAACGCGCCGAACAGCACGTTGCCGAAGGAGCGGTTCATCGCCTTGCACATCAGAACCGACAGCAGGAAGCCGGAGGCGCCGTCGAGCGCGCCCACCACGATCAGGAGGTTGTTGTTGAGGGCAAATCCCATCGCCGAGGCCGAGAGGCCGGCATACGCATTCAGGAGTGATACGACGACCGGCATGTCGGCGCCGCCGATCGGCAGCACCATGAGGATCCCGATCAGGGCCGCCACCCCGACCATGGCGTAGAACAACGCCGGCTGGCCGGGAACCACCACCTGGTACCCCAAGAGCCCAATCGCGACCAAGAAGAGCCCGACGTTGGCGAAGTTCTGCCCGGGGTAAGTGATCGGCTTGCCCCGGATCAGTTCCTGGAGCTTAGCGAAGGCCATGAAGCTCCCGGTGACGGTCAGCGCGCCGAGGATCACTTCGAAACCGAGGGCGGCCATGACCGGAGTCGCGGGAACGTTTCCGAGGGCGCGGTACTCGTCGATGCCGACGAGGGTCGCCGCCACCGCGCCGAACATGTGGGAAATCGCCACGAACTGCGGCATGGCCGTCATCGGGATATCGATCCCGAACGGGAGCCCGATCACCACCCCGATGATCGAGCCGATGGCGAGACCGACCAGGATGAAGTCGAACCGGACCACGTCGTGATGGAGCAGGGTACCGATAACGGCGAGCAGCATGGCCACCATGGCCTGCCGGATTCCGTTCCGAGCCTTGGCCGGATCAGAAAGCCCTCGGAGACCAAGAATGAAGAGGACCGACGACGCGAGGTACGAGAGTTGGATCAGGACCTCGCGTACCTCCAGGCTCGGCTCGGTCACTCCTTGGCTCCGGGCCGTTTGAACATCTTGAGCATCCGGTCGGTGATCAGGAAGCCGCCCACCACGTTAATCGTGGCGCAAGCGACCGCGACCGCGCCGAGGATGTTGCTGGTGAGCCCCCGTCCGCTACCGGCCGCGACCAGCGACCCGACCAACGAGATCCCGGTGATGGCGTTGGCCGCCGACATCAGCGGGGTATGGAGGAGGGCGGGCACCCGGGAAATGACCTGATACCCGACGATCCCCGCAAGGATAAAGACGTACACCTGCATGAACGCCGTGATCATGAGCCTGGTGCCTGGTTGGTGATGCGAGAAGGGGCTGGGCAATCGCCCGCCCCTTTTGGTGAGGATCCGGACCCGCCCCGCTAGAAGAACAGGAAGCTCGGCGGCGCCATGCCGTTCTTCCGGAAGTTAGCCACCACCTGGCCCGCTGTCCACATCGCGTGCTGGTTGATTTCGTCCCACACCTGCCACCGCGGCATCATCGTCCCGAAGAACTTGATCTGGCTGTCGCGGTCGGCGTCGGATTGGTCAGCGATCATCTGATCGAGGAGATCGTATCGCTCGGTGATGTATTTCTTGAGGTCGGCCCGGCTATTCAGCACCTTGGCGGTGTCGGCGTCGGTGTAGGGCTGCCCTTTAATGAACATGCTGGCGATGAACATCCCCGACACGACCACGTGGTGGACCTGCTCGGAGAACGAGCGCTGCACCGGGGTGGCTCGGTCGCGGTAGAGCCGCTCGGGCATTGAGTCGGCAAAGCTCAGCAGGAGCTTGCGCTGCGACTTGAGGGCGCCCTGCTGAACCGCGCGATACTCTTTGGCCATGGTGAACTTGGCCGGTCCCGTCTCGGGCTTAGGCTGGGCGGCCAGGGTGACGGCGCTCGCCGTTAGGAAACCGGCTACGGCGAATTGGATGCTACGCATGGGACAGTCCTCGGATGATGAGAGCGACGCAATGACGACCCTACCTCTGCATTACGGCCGGAGTCCGAACCCGGTTCCATCAGTCCCCATCAGGGCGTCAGCGCCTGCTTCGGCGCGAGCCGGGCCGCCCAGAGGCCGGTATTGAAGTCGGTGAAGAGGACGTGCCCCTTCCACGGCATCGCGTTCATCACGAACGAGGCGTTCGGCGTGAACCCCTTCGGATCGTAGGGCTTGAAGACCGCGATCTCCCGGCCCTGCTGGGCAAGGTTGCCGAGCAGCTGGCCCGACACGTCGACCAGCCGGACGCCGCCCTCGTAGAACGCCTGATAGAGAATGTCGTCCTGGACGATGATGTCGTGGGAGCCGAAGTCCTCGAGCTCGTAGCGCCCGACGGCTTTGGGATTCATCGGGTCCGTGAAGTCGACGATGTGCACCAAGCCACCGGAGGTCTGCGGTACTCCGCCCGGTGTCGTCATCTCGTTCCGGTAATTGGTGCCGGCCCAAACCCGGTTGGAACGGTTCATCTCTTCGTCGCCGATGAAGAGGTAGGTCTTCCCGGTCGACGCTTGGACGTAGGGGAAGATTTCGTGGCCGCTATTGACGTCGTAGACCGTAATCAGCTTGGGCTTCTCGATGGTGCCGCCGTACTTTCCGTTCCCGACGTCGACGACCACTGTGCCGGCCCCGCCTTGCGCCGAATACGCAATCCCGTCGTTGACCCAGAGATCGTGGAGCCTCGCGTTCGGATGGCGATATTCGCTGACGTACTTCGGATTGGCGATGTCCCGGACGTCGATGATGACGTACTTGGCACCGCCCGAGACCGCGAACAGATAGTCGTTGGTGGCGAACATGTTGTGAACGCCGCCGGTGAGCTCCTGATTGAAGCTCGAGGCAATCTTGGGATGGGCGGGGTTGGCCAAATCGAGAATGACGACCCCGTTGATCCGGTTCGAGGCCCCTTCTCGGGCGAGGACCCCGTACCGGCCGTCCGGCGACACCGTGACGTCATTGATGGTCCGGGCATCGATCCGGACTGAATCGGTCTTGACGAAATTATTGAGATCGGTGATGTCGTAGATGAAGGCGTAGCCGTCGCCGCCCCAGGTGCCGACGAGCGCGTAGTCGCGCCCGTCCTTGCCGGTCCACGGCCAGAGGTCGGAGGTATGGGTGTTGGTGATGGTGCCGCGGCCCGTAATCACGATCGGGCGCCGGGCGTCTCGTGCTTTGACCTCGAGGGTCCGCTCGGCGAAGTGGTTGCCCGACCGGGCGATCAGGGTGTAGCGGCCGGGGTAGTTTCCGGTAAAGAGCCCGAACTGGACGATGCCGGCGCCGCCTGGCATCCCGGAGGGGCCCACGGTGTCGGCGGGAACATAGGTATAGGACCAGGTGATCGGTGCCTCGGGCACCGGGCGCCCGTCGGCTCGACGAGCGGTGCCGGTGAGTTGGACGACGTCGCCGGTGCGAATGGTCGTGTCGGGAATCCCGATGACGATCGACGCCACCGGATTGGCCACCACGGTATGGGTCACCGTGGCGGTCTGGCCCTCCGCCGCGGCGGTGATCGTCACCGAGCCCGGGGCCACTGCCCGCACGTTGCCGAACCGGTCGACCGTCGCGACCCCGGCATTGGAACTCTTCCAGCTTGGCGTGAGGCCGGGCCGTTGGGTGCCATCGGGGTGGGTGCCTTTGACGGAGTGGATGACCGTGGCGCCGGTGTACAGTTGGCCGGCCGCGGTCAGCACCTGAAGTTTGGCGATCGGGGGCCAGGTGACCGTGACGGGAATGTCGAGCTGCAACGGGGCACATTCGGACCCGCCGCAGGCACCGGGCCGCTCGGCGACGGCCACGAGGCTGTGTTTCCCGGCCTGAAATGCGTGGACCATGCCGTCGGAGTAGGCCACCGCCCGGCGGGCCGCGAACACCCGGACCGTGGCATCGCGAACTTCCCGGCCCTGGGCGTCGAACGCCTTGACCGACACCCGGGCTGAGTCGCCGGCTTTGAGGGTAAGCGCGGCCGGTTCGGCCACGAGCTTGGCGGGGGGCCCGGCCTGGGCGGTCAAGCTGGTGGAGGCAACCAGGGGCAGCGCGACGAACAGCGAACGGATTAGCTTCATTGGGACGGGTTCCCGGTGCAAGGAATCGGTGTTCAAATTCGTCTGTGGAAGCGTGGAACGATGCTGATGAATGTCCTGATGCGCAAGGTGACGCCAATCCTCCTCTTCTCGCTGGGCGCCGGGTGGTTGGTGGCCCAGGCCCCGGCGCCGGTCCGGCCGACGGCCAACTACTGGGTCTACGTGGGCGCCGAGTCGGCGGATGCGATCTATCGGATCCGGTTCGGGCCCGAGGGGACGGCGGTCGAAAAGACCATCGCCATTGGCGAAATGGCCGCCGAGATGGAAGGCCCCCACGGGCTGGTCATCTCGCACGACGGCAAGTATCTCCACATGACGACGGGCCACGGTTTTCCCGACGGCAAGTACTGGCGCTATCAGCTCGGTCCCGACACCCTGATGGGCCCGGGGACCCTGCTCGGCAACTTCCCGGCCTCGATCGACATCTCGCCCGACGGGCTCTACGCGATTTCGGCCAATTTCAATCTCCATGGCGACATGGTGCCTTCGTCGCAGTCGGTGATCTACACCCCGACCCAGACCGAGGTGGCCCGGATCGTTACCTGTACCATGCCGCATGGAAGCCGGATCGACCCGACCGGGCGGTTCCACTACTCCGGGTGCATGATGGACGACCAGTTGGTCGAGATCGATACCCGGACGTTTACCGTGTCGCGCCGGTTCTCGCTGGCCAAGGGGGCGGAGAAGCCGCTCGCCAAAGACGACCGGGGCGAGATGGGGTCTCATCTCCAAACGGCGGCCGTGCCCGGCAAGCCGGCGGTTGATCCCGCCGACCTTGGCTACCAAGGCATGAAGCATCAGATGAAGCCGAACACCTGTTCGCCGACCTGGGCCCAGCCCTCGTCCGACGGGAAGAAGATCTATGTCGCCTGCAACAAGAGCGACGAGATTCTCGAAATCGACCAGGCCGGCTGGGCTGTTTCCCGCCGGTTCCCGACCGGGCGGGGGCCCTACAATCTCGGCGTGACGCCGAACGGCAAGTACCTGGTGGCGACGCTCAAACAGGGCGGGGGCGTGCAAGTGTTCGATCTCGGAGCCGGGACCAGCGTCGCCCAGTTCAAGAGTTCGACCACGGTCAGTCATGGTGTCGCCATCAGTTCGGATTCTCGGTTTGCGTTCGTGAGCAGTGAAGGGGTCGGGGCGGCTCCGGGTAAGGTCGATGTGTACGACCTCACGGCGCTCGCGAAGGTCGGGACGGTGGACGTGGGTCAGCAGGCCAGCGGAATTGCCTTCTGGAAGATGGAAGCGGTCCACTAGGATGGCGACCCTCGCGGAGCTCAAGACCCGGATTGGGCAGGAGCGGCTCTCGGACTGGCGGGTCATCACCCAAGAGATGGTCGATG
>JAYTTT010000432.1:0-4091 GCA_043744895.1 Gemmatimonadota bacterium
GGCATCAATCCGCCGATGCCGTCTCCCGACCACTCGCTCCTTGGCCTCGACCAGGTCTCCCGTCGATTCGGACTCCGAACGGCGGTTGACCAGGTAACCCTGTCGGTTCGGCCGGGGGAACTCCATCTCCTGGTCGGACCGAACGGCTCCGGAAAGTCCACGATCGCCCGGTTGGCCGTTGGCCTGTTACGGCCGCATCGAGGGACCGCCCGGGTGGCCGGTGCCGACCCCCGCACCTCCGAATCCACTCGGCGACTGATCGGCTATCTCGGCCACGAATCGCAGCTCTACGCCGATCTTACCCCGGTCGAGAACCTCCAATTCGCGGCTCGGCTCCACGGATTGGCCGACATCGACCAGGCGGTGTCGGCCGGGCTCGATCGGCTGGAGGTTGCCGCCGAGCGAGAGACCCCGGTCCGCCGTTTGAGCCGAGGCTACGTCCAGCGGGTGGCGCTCTGCCGGTCGTTGATTCATCGGCCGAGGCTCCTGGTGTGGGACGAGCCGCTGACCGGTTTGGACCAGGCCAGTCTCGATCGGGTGGTCGGGCTGGTGGAGTCGGTGCTGGCGGACGGGGTTGCGGTCCTGCTGGTGTCCCATGACCTGGCGGATTTGTGGCGTCTTTCCGGCCAGGTCCATGTGTCGAGCAGGGGAAGATTCGGCTCTCGACCAGCACGGCGACGCCGATCGGCGAGCTCCGACGGTGACCACCCTTCGCGGCGCCCTGGTAATTGCGGCCAAAGACCTTCGGGTCGAGTTGGCGAGCCGAACGGCGCTGACCAGTGCGGTGACGTTCGCGGTGATGGTGCTCGTCATCTTCAACTTTGCCCGCGACCCCGCCGAAGTGAGCCTTGAGGTGCTGGCCCCGAGCGTGCTGTGGGTGACCTCGGCGTTTGCCGGCGTGGTGACGTTGAACCGGTCCTTCGCGATGGAGCAGGAACGGGGGGCGATGGAAGGACTGCTCTTGGCGCCGGTCGGCCGGAGCGCGATTTACTTCGGAAAGTACCTGGCGAATCTGGCCTTCGTCCTCACGGTGAATGCCGTGTTGGTGCCGCTGTTCGTCCTGTTCTTCAATGTGATGCCCGGCCTCGCGCTGGCCTGGGTGGCTCTGTTGCTGGTGCTGGCGGCGGCCGGGTATGTCGCGATCGGCACGGTGCTCGCCGCCATGACGGTCCGGACCCGGTTTGCCGAGCTGATGCTCCCGGTGCTCCTCCTAGCGTTTCTGGTCCCGCCGGTGTTGGTGGGGGTTCAGGCCACGACCCGCTTGCTCGGTGGCCGTCCGGTAGGAGAGATTATGGGCTGGGTTCGGTTCTTGGCCATCTATGACATTGTGTTCGTTACCCTGGGTTGGCTCCTCTTTCCATCGACCATGGACGAATGACGGCACGCGACGAGCATAACAAGCTGATCCGCGGGGGATTGTGGATCACCGGGGTGGCCTTGGCCGGGCTCGGCGGGGTCTTCGCGCAGGCGTTGTTCCGGACCCCGACGGAGCGGTGGCAGGGGCCGGCCCAGAAGATTCTCTACGTCCACGCACCGGCCGCGACGATGGCCTTGATGGCGTTCCTTCTGGTCGGGGTCGCGAGTGCGGGGTACTTGTTCCTCAAGGACCGGCGGCTGGACGCCTTCGCGGAGGCGTCGGCGGAGGTCGGCTTGGCGTTCGGCGCGGTCATGCTGACCACCGGTCCGCTGTGGGCCCGGCCGGTGTGGGGCACTTGGTGGCAGTGGGAACCGCGGCTTACCCTGACGCTGCTGCTGGTGCTGTTGTTCGTGGGATATCGGACCATGCGGACGGCCATCGATGATCCGGATGACCGGGCCCGGTTCAGCGCGGTGGTCGGGATCATGGCGCTGGTGCTGGTGCCGTTCGTGCACCTGAGCGTCTATTTGTTTCGGACGATTCATCCCCAGCCGGTGATTTTCAAACCGAGCGCCCCGTCGCTGCCGTGGGAAATGCTTCGGACCTTCCTGATGTCGATGGTGGCCTACACGGCCGTGTATATCGGGTTCGTGACGACGCGGTACGGGCTCGGCCGCCGCGCCGCGGCGGAGGCGTCATGAACCCCCCTGACAATGCCGGGTACATGATCGCCGCCTATACGGTGGCGTCGGTCCTTCTCGTTGGCTACGCCGTCAGTTTGTTTCGCCGGTACCGATCAGGGAAATAACCCCGCGCCACGTCAGCCGCGCTGGAAGACCAGGGCGGCGTTGATCCCTCCAAAGCCAAACGAATTGCTCATGATGAACTCCGGGTCGGCCTCGCGACCGGTGCCCGGGGTGTAGTCGAGGTCGCAGGCCGGATCGGCCACCGTCAGGTTGACCGTCGGCGGAATCCATCGACGGCTGGTGACTAAGCAGCAAATGGCCGCCTCGAAGGCCCCGCTCGCGCCTAACGCGTGACCGTAATACCCTTTAGTTCCGCTGATCGGAAGCCGCCGGGCGGCCGGACCGAATGCGGTCTTGATGGCCAGTGTTTCGGTCGGGTCATTGAGGCCCGTCGAAGAGGCGTGGGCGTTGAGGTAGCCGATGTCCGAGGCCTGGATGCCGGCGGATCGAAGCGCCATGGTCATGGCCCGGGCGGCCTGACTCCCGTCAGGCAGGGGCGCCGCCATGTGGTGGGCGTCGTTGGTCATCCCGAACCCCACGATTTCGGCGTAGATCCGGGCCCCCCGCGACAGGGCCCGCTCGCGTTCCTCCACGATCAAGACGGCTGACCCCTCCGCCATGACGAAACCATCCCGGTCCTGGTCGAACGGCCGGCTGGCCGAGGCCGGGTCATCGTTTCGGGTCGACATGGCCCGGATGATCGAGAAGGCACCGAAGGTGAGGGGCGCCAACGGGGCCTCCGACCCGCCCGCGAAAATCAGGTCGGCTTCGTCCCGCTGAATGGTCCGAAACGCCTCGCCGATCGCGATCGCGCCGGAGGCACAGCTCATCCCATTCGTGATGTTGGGGCCGTTGAGACCGAAGTCGATCGCCAGGTTGCAACTCGACGCTCCGGCAAACACCGTCAGGGCCACGCCGGGATCGACCGCCCGGACTCCGCCGGCCAGATACCGCTCGTGCTGCGCTTCGGCCAAGGCGACCCCGCCTAACGCCGTACCCATCATGGCGCCGATCCGGTTTCGGTCTTCGGCCTCGAGGCGAACGCCGCTGTCCTCGAGCGCCATCTTGGCCGCGGCCAGCGCCAGCTGGGAGCACCGATCCATCCGTTTCGAGCGCTTGGCGCCGAGGAACTCGACTGGATCGAAATCGTCGACTTGGGCGGCGAGGTGACTCTTGAACGGCGTCGGATCGAACCGGTTGACCACCCGGACCGCCGACCGTTCGGCTCGGAGTCCTTGCCACAAACCCTCGACGCCGACGCCGATCGGGGTAACGGCCCCGACGCCGGAGATCACGACGCGACGGCCGGTCATGTCGGGCCTCGGAGGCTCCGGCCGATCCCGGCCAGGGTCCGCGAGGCGATCCCATGCACGAAGACCGGAAGAATCACCCACTTCGCCGCCGGCCACCGTATCAATGGCCACGACGGGCCGTGCCAATCATGGATCAAGTCCACGTGGGTCTGCTTTCCTTTGGCGGTGAGCCGCCAGACGACGTCCATGCCGGTCGTGATGCCGCGGATGTGACGGTACCGGATCTCGAAGTGAGGCCGGTCGATCCACATTTCCGAGGTCCACCAGGTCGGCCAGTTGAACGGTCCGAACGGCCGGTTGGCCGACATCTCGACGATGACGGTGCCGTCCGGGCGCCGTTCCGGAATGGTCACCAATCGGTAATGAGGCAAGATGACGGGCCATCGTTCGACGTCGGCCGCGGCGTCGAAGACCTGCTCGATCGGGGCGTCGATGTCGATCACGTCGATCACGCGCATTCCGGCTCGGTGCTCCAGGTTGCGACCACCCGGGCTCCGAGCCCCGCGGTCACGGTGGGGTGGAATCCTGCGGTTCGAATGACGTCGGCAAGTTCGTCGAGCCGAAAACCGCGGTGGAGCGAGGTGATGCCATCGGCTCTCGTGTAGTGATCGAACCCGAGGGCCCAGCTGGCCAGCCCGAATGCGGTGGGAGCCCATCCCGTCCGTCGGAGGTCCG
>JAYTTT010000433.1:0-16037 GCA_043744895.1 Gemmatimonadota bacterium
ATCAAGGCGCTGCTGCTCCCGCTCTACTCCGAGCAAGTCGCCGGCTATTACGATCCCGATTCCACGACGCTCTACGCCGTCGAGGGAGCCAAGGGCGACCAACTCCGGCTGGTCCTGGCGCACGAGCTGGTCCACGCCCTTCAGCATGAGCGCCTCCCGCTCGAAACGATGCTCAAGGATGTCACCAACGCCGACCGGCTTGCTGCCTCCCAAGCCGTGCTCGAGGGGCACGCCACCGTCGCGATGCTCGGCGTCGCGATGCCCAGCCGGGAGGTCCTCGCCGATCCGAATTTCTGGGGGGCCTACCGGGAGCAGGTGAAAGCGGCCCAGAGCTCGATGCCGGTATTTCAGAAGGCACCGCTGATCCTCCGCGAAGGCCTGATCTTTCCCTACCTGGCCGGGGCCGAGTTCATGCGCTGGTGGGCGATCCAGGGAGGAGACCGCGGCCCCCTTCCGACCCGGGAGCAGTTGCCCCAATCGACCGAACAGATTCTCCATCCCGACCGCTACCTTGCCAACGACCGGCCCATCGACGTCCAATTCGCCGAACCGAGAGACGCCGAGGTGCTTCACGAAGACACGATGGGTGAGTTCGAGCTGCAGATCTGGGCCACCCAAATGCGAAACGGCGGCGAGGTCCTGACCGACCTGCCGATGGACTGGGCCGGCGACCGCTTCCGGGTTTATCGTACGCCGGCCGGCCCGGCGCTGGTCCTCTACACCGTCTGGGACGACTCGACCGCGGCTCGCCGCTTCGCCAAATTGACCGCCACGCGGTTCGTCAACCGTCCGAGGCCCGGCTACCGGACCACGGCGGATCTCCTGCCGCTTGCCGTCGGCCCCACGGTTCGGATCGTTCGGGCCCCCGAGGCCTGGACCCGCTGGTCCTCGCTGCCGGCACTCCGCTAACCCATCGCGTAGCTGACGCCGAACGTCATCAGGCCAACCACGGCTCCGAGCAACCATCCGAGCTGGACAATCAGCTTCAGTTCCTTGTCGATGACCCGCCGAAGATGTCTTCCAAGAGCGGCAGCGGAAACCCGATGATCTTTTGCTCGACCATCTCCGGGATGTTGAGCCGGCCCGCTACCATCGGAATCTGTCCCTGGACCCAGGTCCAGGCGCTCGAGGTCACCGCCGTCATCACCCGGTCCGTTTCCTCGGGCCCCAGCCAATCGGCCGGTCGCCCGATGGGCCGGTCGAGGAGGCTGCTCGCGGTCGTGGTCAGGGCGTTCTCGATCCAGGTCTGGCCCCGCTCCCGGCCCAGGACCGAACGAAACAGGTTCGCGGCCTCCCGACCGGAGAAATGTTCGAGGACCTGGTCCCAACTCAGATCGCCGGCCTGATCGAGCGCCTTGGTCAGCGCCTCCCGAAGCGATGCCCGCATCCCCTCGCTTCGGGCCGCATCCACCAACCAGTCGCCCACCGAAGCCTCCAGGGCGGTCCGGCGGGGCGGGGGAAGCCGCTTGAGACGGTTCCCCAAAGGCTCGGCCAAGAGTGAGGTGAGGCCGCCGCGGACCGCCCCCGCGATCCGCTCCCGCATCGGCGAGGTACTGACCGCTTCCGCCAGCCGCTCGAAGCCCTCGCCTTCGAAGCCGTCCAAGAGGCGCGCCAGCGACTTGTCGTTGCGGACGAATTTGGCCATCAGGCGCTCGTGAAAGAGCAGCTTCTTCGCCGCCGCGTCGAACGCCTCGCGAAGGGCCTTCTGGACGGTGGCCTTGGCCTCCGGGTCGGCCAGCAGGTCGCCTAACCGCTCCAGCGCCGCCGGCAGTGCGTCCGTGATCATCTGCTCGATCGGGCCGAGGAGGCCGGGCGGCAACCGGTCGGCCAGCCGGCGCTCGTCCCGCTCGAACTGGGCCAGCTGCTGAACCACCCAGCCCCGTAACGTCTGCTCGAGGCCTTCGCTGTCCGCGATCGCCCCGACCCAACGGTCCACTTGGCCGGCCAGCGCCTCCCGCCGCGCCGGCGTCAGCAGCTCGCCCACTGGGCGGCCCGCCAGCTCGACCTTGACCCGGCTGAGCCATCCCTCCATGAGCAGGTCGAACTCGTCTTGAACCATGCTCCTTCTCGAGGAGCCCTCGGACCGCCCGCCCGATCGCGTCGTCGAAGGCCGCTCGCACCGGGGGCGCCGCCAGCCGCTCGGCCAGATCCTCGGACGTCAGCAGCTTCTCGCCGACGGTCTTGCCGATGCTCTTGGCCAGTCGGGCCTTGTTCTTGGGAATCGCCCCCTGGAGCCGAAAAGGGCCGAAGCCGGTGGGCTCGTGGGGCCGAAACAACATCCAGATGGCGTTGGCGTTGGTGATGCCGCCGGAAAGGGCGCCGCCGAGGATGGTCACGCCGGCGGCGGTCAGGAGATCTCGATCCATGGGTGAAGGAATCAGGGACCAGTCGGGAGAAAAAACCAGCGGTATCTGTCGGAAAACCCGTCACCCGGTGTATCGTACGGCAGGCAACGGAGCCCGTCTGTGTTGCCCGCCTGGCCGTTTCGCGTCACACTAGACTTGAGGCAACCAACCGTTTTCCCTTCAGTCGTCCCGTCCACAGGAGTCCCGCTCCATGGCCATCTGGAAAGAAACCGTCGCGCCTAAGAAGGACCTGCCCCCGGTGCTGCCCGATCTTACCATCAAGAAGGAGCCCGAAGCCCTTCGAACCGACGCCTGGGCGGCAGCCGACCTGCCGCGCCGCTCGCCGGAGCGCGACACCAAGGAGTCGATGATTGCCGCCGGCCTCACCATCGAGGGCAAAATCGAAGGGACCGGACACATCCGGATTGCCGGCCGTTTCAAGGGCGATGTCCATGTCCAGGGCAACCTCACGATCGAGTCGGGCGCCAAGGTCACTGGTGGCGTGCGGGCCGGCACCGTCATCATCGGGGGCGAACTCGAGGGCAATGTTGACGACGCCACCCGGGTCGAGCTCCTCGAGACCGGCATCCTCAACGGGAACCTCAAGGCCGGGTCGCTCACCGTCGCCGCCGGGTCGCGGATGCGGGGCCAAGTCGAGTTCGGCTGGGAAAAAGGGAAATCGGATAACGGCGCCACCGGATGAGCACCGTCCGCCCGGGAGTGGCCGGAGCCACCCGGATCTGTCCCCACTGCCGGACGGCGATCCTCGAGAGCGCCGCGGTCTGTCCGGCGTGCCGTCACCACCTTCGCTTCGATCCCGGGGCGGCCCAGCGAGCCGAGCCGACGTTCTCGCCCCTCCGGGTCGAAGGCACCATCCAACATTCGTCGGACGGTCCCGCCTGGGAGTACTCCGTCGTAGTGACGATCCGCGACGGCCGGGGCGAGGAACTCGCCCGTCAGGTCGTCGGGGTCGGGGCGCTCAACCCGGCGGACATCAGGACCTTCACGCTGGCGGTGGAGGTGTTTACCCGGTGACCCCGAGGCTCGCGTTCGGGTTGGTGGCTTACTCGACCGTCTTCCTGAACCGCATCACCGCCAGCGCCACCAGGACCACGGCGAACCCGCCCAGCGCCGCCGCCTCGCGCCAGAGTTCCGGCAGCCCGACACCCTTGAGCAGAATCCCCCGGAGAGCGCGAAGAAAGTAGGTCAGCGGCAACGCCGCTCCGATCCACTGGGCCACCTGGGGCATGGCCTCGCGTGGAAACATGAATCCCGAGAGGAGAATGTTCGGCAGGAGATAAAGGAAACCGAGTTGCATGGCCTGCGCCTGGTTCCGAACCGCGCTCGACACCAACAACCCGACTCCCAGACTGGCCACGTTGAAAGGCAAGGCCAGGAGATAGAGGTCGATCAGGCGACCGACGATCGGCACGTTGAAGAGGACTCGCCCCACCAGCAGGATCACCGTGATTTGGACGTAGCCGATCAACAGGAACGGGACGATCTTGCCGAGCATCAGGCTCGTCTTGCTGATCGGCGTGACGATCAGCTGCTCGAGGGTGCCCCGTTCCCGCTCCCGGACCACCGCGGTACTCGCGATGACCACCAACGTCATCGAGAGCAAGACTCCGATGATGCCCGGCACGATGTAGACCGCGCTCCGAAGGCCGGGGTTGTACCACGGGCGGACCCGGACGTCGATCGACCCGGCGCCGGTCGCCGAGGCCAGCCGCTGGCTCTGCGCCGCGCCCACCAGCGCCCCCGCCGAAATCCCGGCCGATGCGGACAGCGGGTCGGCTGCATCGATGATAATTTGGACCCCGGCCGGCCGCCGTCGCTTCAAATCCCGGGCGAAGTCGGGCGGAATGATCACCGCCGCCCGGGCCCGCCCCGTCGCGATCCACTGGCGCATGACCTCGCGGTCGCCCACCTCGGCGACGATGTCGAAGTTCCCGGTGTTCTCGAGGGTCGTTACCATCGAACGGCTCTGCGACGTGTGGCTCTCATCGATCACGACCGTCGGCAAGTGGCGCACCTCGGTCTGGATCGCGTAACCGAACAAGGCGATCTGGACCACCGGGATCCCGGTCATCATGGCCAGGGTAAACCGGTCGCGCTTGAGCTGGATGAACTCCTTCCACAACATGGCCCAAAAGGGCCAGGCCCTAACGCTCAAGGCCCACCTCGTCTTTCGCCTGCAATGCGATGAACACGTCCTCGATCGTCGGGAGGCCGAACCGGGCCGTCACCTCCGCCGGCGTCCCAAGGCCGATCAAATGTCCCCGCGAGAGGAAGGCCAGTCGGTCGCACCGCTCGGCCTCGTCCATGTAGTGGGTGGTGACGATCATCGTCATCCCGCCGGCCGCCTGGCGCCTGATCATTTCCCAGAAGAGCCGCCGCGCGGCGGGATCGACTCCGGCGGTCGGCTCGTCGAGGAACACCAATGCCGGCCGGTGGACCGTCGCGCAGGCCAGCGCCAGCCGCTGCTTCCAGCCCCCCGACAGCGCGCCGGCCAGTTGCTTGGCTCGCTGATCCAGGGCGTAGACCGTCTGCTGCTCCGCGACCCGGGCCTTCTTCTCGGCGCCGAACAGCCCATAGATCCCGGCGTAGAAGCGGATGTTCTCGGTTACGGTCAGGTCTTCGTAGAACCCGAACCGTTGCGACATGTACCCGATCCGCTGGCGGACCTTCTCCGGCGATTTGACGACGTCGATCCCGACCACCGTGGCGCCGCCGCTCGTCGGCCGGACCAGCCCGGTCAGCATTCGGATCGTGGTCGTCTTCCCGGAGCCGTTGGGGCCGAGGAGGCCAAACACCTCCCCCTGGCGGATGTCGAGGTCGAGTCCTTCGACGGCGACCAAGTCTCCATAGACCTTCCGGAGCCCTCTGGTCTCGATCGCGAAGGAACTCATGGCCGCCGGCGCGGGCGCAGCGTGACCGACACCCAGAGCCCGGGCCGCGCGGCACCGGCACCGCCGATCAGGTCGAGCTTGACGCCGAACATCAGGTCGGCCCGTTCCTCTTCGGTCAGGGCCACCCGCGGCGTGAACTCGGCCTTGGTGCTGATGGCGACGATCGTGGCCGTCCCGAGCGATTGCTCGGTGCCGTCCACCACCACGGCCGCCGAATCGCCGAGCGCGATTTCGGCGATCCGCCGGGCGGGGACGTAGACCCGGACGTAGGGCCGGGCCGTCTCGCCTAACGTGACGGCCGGCACTCCCGGGGCCAGGAACTCGCCGGGCTCCGCCTGCCGGGTCAGGATCCGGCCTGCCACCGGGGCGACGATCACCAGGTCGGTCGCTCGGGCTTCGATCATGGCCAGCGCGGCCGTGGCGTTCGCGAGTTCGCTTCGGGCCATCGCCACCCGGTCGGGCCGAGTCCCGGCTCGGAGCACCGCCAAGGCCTCGGCGGCAATTCGCCTCCGCTCCGCGGCGATCGTGGTCGCGGTCTCGGCGTTGTCCAGTTGCTGCTTGGCGATCACCTCGGTGGCATAGAGCGACTTGAACCGTTGGAGGTCGGTCCCGGTTCGGTCTGACTCGGCCGTCGCCGCCGCGAGTTCGGCTTCCGCCCGCTTGAGTTCTTCCGGCCGGGGGCCGGCTTCGAGGTCGCGGAGGTTGGCGCCGGCCATCCCGACCCGGGCCCGCTGGGCGGCCAAGGAGCTTGGCAGGTCGGCCTGCGACAACAGGGCGATCGTATCGCCCGCGGCCACCTCCGCGCCCTCGTCGACCCGGACTGCGACCACGCGCGCCGCGAGTGGGACGGACAAATCGATCTCCGGTAACTCCACTGAGCCGCGGGCCACCAAGGCTTCGTCGCGAGCGGTTCGACAGCCGAGCAGGAAGAGAATACCGATCGTGGTTCCGCGCTTCATGTTGCCTGCCTCTTGGGAGTCGGTCCCCGCATCCCCGCCACGGCAAACCCGGCGGCATGGTGCCCGAACGCTTTGATGTCGCCCGGCGTGGGGTAGGAGGGCCCTCGATCGAGAAAGATCCGGATCACCGGTTGGGCCAGGGTGAAATAGACCAGCTGCGCAAAGGTTGAAATGGTGGCGAACCGCGAATCGAGGTCCGCCCGGATTGCTCCGCTTGCCTTCCCTCGTTCGATGGCTTCGGTCACCGGGCGAAACAGTCGAACCGCGAGTTCATGCACCATGGGCAGGGCGTGGGCCGCGTCGTGGTCGATCATCTCCCGAATCATCAGGGTTGCGGCCCGGGGGTGACGGACCAACAGGTCCGTTTGGGCCCCCACGATCGCCTCGATGATCTCCTCGACCGTCCGGGCCAATTCCAGCCGCGCGGCCGCCCCTTCCTTCAAGGCCATTCCGATCCGGGCGAGCACCGTTTGATAGAGACCGGCCTTGTCGGGGAAGTAGTAGTACAGGAGGGCGGGGTTCACCTGAGCCCGCCGCCCGATCGCCTTGATGGTGGTTGGGTCGAACCCGTGGGTCGCAAACAGGTCCTCGGCGGCGTCGAGGATGGCCTGCTGCGTGGTGGCGGGGAGAGGGATCTCAATCGTGGACGGCACGATTTAATTAACCGATTAATAAAGGCATTGTCAATTGAACGCCTGGGGCCGGGTGCAGGTCGACCTTGAACGTCCTTTCTAAGTGCGCTATCTTGAAAGGCTTATGTTCGATGACCTGTCGTCAAAGCTGACTGATGCCCTGAAGCGCTTGACCGGCAAAGGGGTATTGAGCGAGGACGCGGTCAAAGAAGGGCTTCGCGAAATCCGACGCGTGCTCCTCGAGGCCGACGTGAGTTTCGAACTCACCCGTCAATTCCTCGAACGAGTTCAGGAAAAAGCGATCGGGGTTTCGCAGCTCAAGGGTGTGAAGCCGGGCCAGCAACTCGTCAAGATCGTCTTTGACGAATTGGTGACCATGCTGGGCGAGAAGCAGGCACCGATTGCCTTCGCCTCGATTCCGCCGACCGTCATCCTGATGGTCGGGCTCCAGGGATCGGGCAAGACGACCACCGCCGGCAAACTCGCCAAGCGCCTCAAGCTCGAGCAGAAGGCGCCGTTCCTGGTGGCCGCCGACGTGTATCGCCCGGCCGCCGTCGAGCAGCTGGCGACGCTCGCCCGGCAAGTGGATGTCGGCTTTCATGGTGAGCCGGGCCGGACCGACGTCGTCGCCATCGTCAAACGGGGTATCGAGGCCGCCGGGAAGGCCCGGGCCCGGTCGGTCATCGTCGACACCGCCGGTCGGTTGCAGATCGACGACGAGATGATGAACGAGTTGAAGGATCTCAAGGCGGCCATTCAGCCCCACGAGATTCTCCTCGTGGCCGACGGGATGACCGGGCAGGATGCGGTCCGGATTGCGAAGGGTTTTCACGACGCCCTTGGGGTCACCGGTATCGTGCTCACCAAGTTGGACGGTGATGCCCGGGGCGGTGCGGCGCTGTCGGTGTATGGTGTCACCGGCGCTCCGATCAAGTATGTCGGCGTTGGTGAGGGGCTCGATGCGCTGGAGCCGTTCCGGCCCGATCGGATGGCCGGCCGGATTCTCCAGCAGGGCGACATTTTGAGTCTGGTCGAAAAGGCCCAAGGGGCCATCGACGAGAAAGAAGCCGAGAAGCTGGCCAAGAAGGCGATGTCGAAGAAGGGCCTGGACCTTCAGGACTTCCTCACCGCCATGAAGCAGATGCAGAAGATGGGGCCGCTCAAGAACGTGTTGGGCATGCTGCCGGGGGTCAATCCCGCCATGCTGAAGGCCGCCAATGTGGACGACAACCGGGTCAAGCACCTCGAGGCGATCATCCTGTCGATGACGCCGGGCGAGCGGGCCGACCCGGACGCGATGACGGGCTCCCGCCGGATGCGGGTGGCGAAGGGATCGGGCCGGACCGTTCAGGAAGTGAACCAGCTCCTGAATCAGTTCAAACAGATGTCGAAGATGATGAAGTCGGTCAAGCCCGGAATGAAGACGCCGTTCGGTCGGGGCGGCTTTCCGGGAATGGGTTAACCGTAGGGCGATATCCGAACAGAAAGATCCACGCATGGCAACTCGTATTCGTCTCCGCCGCATCGGCCGGAAAAAAGTCCCGATCTACCGGATCGTGGTCGCGGACAAGGAAAAGTCTCGTGACGGTCGCTTCATCGTGATCCTCGGGACCTATGATCCCCGCGCCGAGGACTCGAAGCAGATCCATCTCGATGTCGCCGCCGCCAAGGAGTGGATCGGCAAGGGTGCGACGCCGTCGGATACCTGCAGCGCCCTGCTCAAGAGAGCGGGCGTCGGGGCGTGACCGAAGAATCCGCCCGCCACTTGGTGGTCGGGCGGTTACGGAAGCCGCACGGCCTCAAGGGTGACTGTACGGTCTTTCCGCTCACCAGCAACCCGGCTGTCGTCTATGCGGCGGGTCGGGCGGTGTGGCTGATGAATCTGAAGGGTGAGATGGTTGGCGGCCCGCTCCTGATCGAGCGAAGCCGGGCCTATCACCGCGAGTGGCTGGTGGCGTTCAGGGGGTATCTCGGCCGCGAGGCCATACAGGGCTGGCACGACCTGCTGCTCTCGGCCCCGGCCGACACCCTGCCGCCCCCGGAAGAGGGCGAGGTCTACCTCCACGAGTTGGAGGGTTTTGCCGTCCAGGACCAGGCCGGAACCGGACTCGGGATCGTCACCAAGATCGACGAGACGGTGACTGGGATCTTGCTGGAAGTGCAAGGCCACAAGCGCGAGTTCATTCTGCCGTTCAAGAAGGAATTCGTGACCGAGGTTGATCGGCCGGGGCGGCGTTTGATCGTGGATCTGCCGGCCGGCTTGGTCGATGTCTGACGGAGGGTGCCGGATCGCGGTGGTCACCCTGTTTCCGGAAGTGCTCGCGCCCTACTTGGCTGCGAGCATCCCGGCTCGGGCGGCCGCGAAGGGTCTGGTGGCGTTCGAGTTGGTGCCGTTGCGAGATTTTACCGCTGATCGGCATCGCACCGTTGACGACACGCCCTATGGCGGCGGCGCCGGGATGGTCTTGAAGCCGGAGCCCCTCGTGGCCGCGGTCGAGTCACTCGGCAGGCCGGGCCGGGTCGTCGTGATGTCGGCCCGCGGCAAGCCGCTGACCCACGCGGACGTGGTCCGGTACTCGCTCGAACCGACGCTCACGATCTTGTGTGGGCATTACAAGGACATCGACCAGCGGGTCATCGATGCCCTCAAGGCGGATGAAGTCTCGATCGGCGACTTCGTCATGAGTGGCGGCGAGCCGGCGGCCCTCTGTCTGATCGACGCGATCGTCAGACTCTTGCCCGGTGCCTTGGGAGATCACGAGTCGGCCAGTTCCGATTCGTTCTACGACGGACTGTTGAGTCCGCCGAGCTATACCAGACCCCCGGATTTTCGGGGCATGACGGTCCCGGACGTCCTCCGATCGGGGAACCACGCCGAAATCGACGCGTGGAGACAACGAGAGGCCGAGCGATTGACGGCCCAGCGACGCCCGGACCTCTGGGCAGCGTGGAACAAGCAACACGAAACGGAGTAACACCATGACGGATTTGGCCACGATCACCCGTGAAGGACTCAAAACCGACATCCCGAATTTTGCCACGGGCGATACCCTGAAGGTCATGGTTCGCGTGCGCGAAGGTGACAAGGAGCGCCTGCAGGCGTTCGAGGGCACCTGCATCTCCCGCAAGGGCGGTGGCATCGACGAGACCTTCACCGTCCGGAAGATCTCGGCCTCGGTCGGCGTCGAGCGGATCTTTCCGCTTCACAGCCCGATCATCGCCGCGATCGACGTGGTCCGCCGGGGTCGGGTTCGTCGCGCCAAGCTCTATTACCTTCGCCATCTGAGCGGCAAGGGCGCCCGGATCCGCGAGAAGCGCCAGCAGACGACCTAAGTAGGCGCCTGAGGATGCCCGCGCGCCCGACGCTCAAGCGCGAACGGCTCGCGTGGCGCGAAGGCCAACTCCTCATCGGTGTCGATGAAGCAGGCCGCGGTCCCCTGGCAGGTCCAGTGGTGGCCGCGGCCGTCGTCTTTCCCCGAAACATGAAGCCGCTCCCAGGCATCCGCGACAGCAAGACCCTCTCCGAGCCCCAACGCGATCAAGCCGTTGTGCTCATCCAGAAACGCGCCCTCGCGATCAGCATCGGCGCCGCCTCAGTCCGAGAAATCGACCGCCTCAACATCCGCCGCGCCACCGCCCTCGCCATGCGCCGCGCCCTCCTCCACCTCCCCGCCGAGTGCCGAGCGCCGAGCGCCGAGTGCCGCGTCCTCCTCGACGGCCTTGCCATGCCTGAAATCGGGATGCCCCACGAGTTCCTGATCGACGGCGACGCCCTCTGCCTCTCGATCTCAGCCGCCGGGATCATCGCCAAGACCGTCCGCGATCGGCTGATGGCGAACCTGGCCCGTCGCCACCCCCAGTACCACTGGGTGACCAATCGGGGTTACGGCACCGAAGCCCACATCCTGGCCATCGACGAGCACGGCCCCACCCGCCACCACCGCCAAAGCTTCGCCCCGATCGCCCAGCTCGATCTCGGCACTCGGCACGCCGGCCCTTGAAAGGCAAAGCGGCCGCCGAGTGCCGAGCACCGAGTGCCGAGTGCCGAGCGCCTACTTCTTCGCCAGCCCTGTCACCGTCAACTCCAAGTTATGGGTCACCCGAATCCCATAGACCCCGTTGGTCGACACCAACTTGTCCGGCCCGACTAATTCTGACTTGGCGAACGACTTCACCTCGGTGCCGTTGACGACGCAGGAGGCCTTGTCTCCCTGCACCCGCCAGCCGATTTCGTTGGTTGACTCGCCGCTAGTGGCGTCCGCCTGGTGGAGCGCGGCGTTGGCTTCCGGGGCGACAACCGTCGTGACCTTGGCGCCGTGGAACGTCTTCACCGAGTAGGTGCCGTTCCCATAGACGATGCAATAGGCCAACGTCTCCGTGTCGGACTCGAGATCGGCGCCGCCGATGAAGATCCCGTACGAATGCGGGTGGCTGGCCGTCATCTTGTGCTCTTTGAACGTCGCCTTGACCTCGTAGTTGCCAGTGGCCGTGTTGGCGGGATTCCAGAAGTTGCCGGCCGGCCCGACCGAGATTCGAAACCCGCCGTCCGTCGCGGCGAACTTGGAATCATTGATGGTTTTTCCCTGCGACGCCGGGCGCCGGTCAACCCGACCCTTCCACCCGGCCACCTTGATACCTCCGTCTTTGACACTGCGATCGGTGTCCTGAGCAGCGGCAGACTTGGCCGCTACGGCGGCGATGATCAAAAGAGCAGCAACACGCATTGATATTCCTTGAGTGAGAGGTCCCTTAGGAACCTCGCCGACTCGGGCTCCGATCCGCAAGGGGCTGGGGCCGAGTGCCGAGCGCCGAGTGCCGAGCACCGAGCACCTAGTCCGCCCGAATGGCCTCGATGGGCGGGATCGCGCTGGCTCGTTGGGCTGGAATCCAACAGGCGGCGAGGGCAACGGCGCCGATCGTCAGGAGACCGCTCGCGAGCGCCATGGGGTCGTGGGGGGTGACGCCGAAGACCAGCGTGCGGAGGAATCCGCTGAGGGCCAGCGCGGCGAGGGCGCCGACGATCAGGGCTGGGGCGATCATCCGGCCCCCCTCCCGAACCAGCATCCATACCACGGTCCGGCGGTCGGCGCCGAGGGCCAGACGAACCCCGATCTCCCGGGTTCGCTGCTGGATCCCGTAGGCCATCACGCCGTAGACGCCAAGGGCCGCCAATCCGAGCGCCAGAAGCGAGAACATGGCCAGCGCGGCCGTGATGAATCGTGACTGGGCCACCGCCTCGGCTTGAAGCCCGGTCATGGTCCGCACGTTGTAAAGAGGGAGCGAGGGGTCGAGTTCTGCCAGCGCCGCTCGGATCGGTTCGATGGTGGGTGCCGCCTGATCGCCCCGCACGACCACCACCATGTCGCCTGGCGTGCCGGTCTGGCGGTAGTCCCAGTAGAGGGTGGCCCGATCGACGGGCTTGTCGGGTCCGTCGAGCCGGACATCTCCCACCACGCCGATCACCTCGGCGATGAGGGTGTCACCCCACGCCATCCGGATCCGTTGTCCCACCGCCGGCATGCCGGGCCAATCGCGCCCGGCGAAGCGCTTGACCACCGGATTGGTGCTGCCGTTCGGCGCGACCGGGCCCGGCGGCGGATCCGTCGTCAGGTCGGATTCGCGGCCCTCGCCTTCGCCGCGTTAGGGGCGCTCTGGTCGCGGACCAGTAGCCATACTCGAACGACGGTCGAGTTCGAAATCGACGCGCCGCGGGCTGATCGGGTCAGCCTGATCGGCGACTTCAACGATTGGGATCAAGCCGGGATCCCGATGCGGCGCGGGGCTCGACCCGGTCAATGGCACGCCACCGTTCCGTTGCAAAACGGCTGGTACCGATACGGGTTTCTGATCGACCGATCGGAGTGGGTGGCCGACCCGGCCAAGCCGACGGCGCCGGATGCCGACTTCGGGCAGCCAAGGTCGCTGCTCATGGTGCGATGACGAATGGCATGGCTGACCGTGCTGACCCTGCTGACCGCAGTCGGCGCCCTTCAGCAGGAGCGCGATCCGCGGCTCTGGAGCCGGCTCCCAGCCACCGTGGCCGGCCGGATCCAATTCCTCGCGGACTCGGCCGGGCGCCTGCGACTCCCGATCGAGCCGCTGATCCAGAAAGCCCTCGAGGGTCGGAGCAAGGGTGCCTCCAACGACCGGATCATCACGGCGGTTTCGGTCCTTTTGGGGGCACTCGAAGGGGCTCGCTCGGCGTTAGGGTCGGTGGCCGTCAACCCGGAGATCGTGGCCGGCGCTGAGTGGCTCCGAGCCGGCGGCACCCTGGCCCGCCTGGCCGGATGGCGGGCTGGCGCTCCGACCCGGCAACTTGCCATCGCCATCACGACGGGCACTGACTTGATGGCGCGAGGATGGGCGGAGGCTGAGGCGGCCGCGGCTACCGAACGTTTCCTGACGGCCAGGGCAACCGATCAGGATTTTCTGGTGTTGCGGGACCGGAGCGAGCAGGCCGTCCGTGCGGGAGGATCCCCCAAGTCAGCGGTCCTCTCCGAGGCTCGTCGCCTGGAGTCCGGGAGCCAGCGACCGTGAGGTTCGACCGCTTGGCCCGGGTCTGGATCGGCTGTTCCATGATTCCGATGACGGCGGCGGCGCAGACGCGCGCGGCCCTGAGTGGCGCGACCCACTTTGCGGGGAACACGCTCTGGCCGGACCGGGTCTACTCGCCGGCATCGGATCAATCGGATCGAGTTCGGTCGAGGTCGGTGAGTTCACGTTTTCGGGCAACTTCTCCCGTTTTGCAGCGGTTACCCGATCGGTGAACGGCTTCGCGACCGGGGTCAAGGATACGGTGGCGGGCACGAACGCCTCGGCTCGGGTCCTGGCCCATCTTGGCGTCGGGGCTCGGTGGGATCGGGGCCGATACTCGGTCGATGCCCGAATCATGCGGCGAACTGGGATCGGCCTGCAGGGCCAACTTGGCTGGCTGGCCGGCGCCAGTTTTCAGCTCGGACCCTGGAGCCGGTTCTCGGCCTCGGTCGGGCGCTTGCCCGCCCAGGACGCGATCTATCTCCCGCTCCGCAACCAAGTCGCGGTGGGTTTGGCCTTCACGCACGGCCGACTCCGGCCCGAAGTCCGGGGCGTAAGACCATCGGTCGGGTCGGCGTTCGAGGCCGTTCCGGTTGTCGGGGGAGTCAGGTTTCGGATCCGGGTCCCCGCCGCGATCCGAGTGGAGCTCAACGGAGACTTTACCAACTGGGACCCGGTCGAACTGGACCGGATCGACGCCGATGTCTGGGAAACCACCCTCCCGCTTGGCTCCGGCGGATACCATGTGAACGTGCGAATCGACGGCGGCGACTGGACCGTTCCCGCCGGTCTGGCCGCGACCGACGACGGCTTCGGGGGTCGAACCGGCATTCTACTCATTCCCTAACGACGGTCTTTTGTTCTCCGGGTTGACCTAACGGAGCTCCTTGCGGATCACGAGCTTGAGACCGGACCACGTCTCATCGACGGCGCAGACTTTGATATCGACGAAGCCCATCGGCAGCGCGAGTTCCCGGATCGTGTTCTCGGTGATGTCAGTGGGCACCCGGGCGGCCCGTTTCGGCCACGAGACCCAAACCGCGCCGCTTGGCTTGAGCCTGCGGCGCAACGTCGTGAGGACTTTCTGGAGTTGGCTCCGCCGGGTCGCGAAGACGTGGACGACGTCGGTGGCCTTCGAGAGCCGATTGACGAATTGGACCGCGGGTGGCAGTGGATTAAGCAGTGGGAGGTACCCGGCGGGTGCCGAAACCGCCAGCACCGTGGTGCCTTCTTTGATTCCAAGCTTCTGGGCCAGCGGTGTCCCCGAGTACCCCACCGCCGGGGTCACGGAAAAGCCACCCTCCGCCCCCCCAAGCCGGTCATGCCCCAATCCCCCTGTGCCCGAATGCCGAGCGCCGAGTGCCGAGTGCCGAGAAGTGAGGGCGGTGGGGCACGATCCCACAACCTACGGATTAAAAGTCCGTTGCTCTACCAGTTGAGCTACGCCCCCGAAACGAGGGGCCAAATATATACTCGGCACTCGGCGCTCGGCACTCGGCACTCAGTTGCGCGAGTGCCGAGTGCCGAGATCTACCTCCAGGCTCGGACGGAGCGGAGGAATTCGTCGAGGAGGAGGAATTTTTCGTAGACGGGGACGCCTTTGCGCTTCTGGCCGAGTTCGGTGAACATTTCGCGGAGGCGGCCGCGGCGGGTGACGTAGAAGCGGAAGGTCTCGGCGAAGTCCTCCTGCGGGTGTCGGGCGGCGTAGCCGCTGACGTGGTTGACCGGAGTGATGGCCACCCGGCGGCGCTGGAAGTCGACCCAGGCGTCGTCATTGACCCGGTAGGCTTTGGTGGCCTCGCCGAAGGTCCGCCGAAAGTCCTTCGACTGGGTCCAGTGCCAATGGTGGTACAGGAAGCTGTGTCCCAGTTCGTGACTGATCAGCCCGATCAGCATCGGCCAGGGAATCTCGTCTCGGCGCCTCACACTGATCACGTAGCGCTGCTCGATTTCGACGATCTTGGGATACCGCGGGTCCACCCCCGACACGCCGGGGCGGAGGAGGATCCGGTAGCCCCAGTCGGCGATGCCCGTGGCCTGGAACAAGGCGTGGACTTGGCGGAGCGCCTTGGGGATCAGGTCTCGCCCGGTCGCGTCGTTTCCACACCACGGGCAATGATCCATCCAGTCGTCGACGCCCCGGCTGCACTGGGGACACTCGCCCTCGAACCGGTCGTCCTCGTTCCAGTGCTGAGGCCGGCCGCACCACGGGCAATAGGGCATCGGATACTGGACACCGCCCCCGCAGCCCCAGTCGCAGCGCGCGTCCTTGCGGAAGCCCTTGGGGGCCTTGAGCGGGGTTTTGGCGGTACGCTTCTCGTCGTACACCATGGTGGAGCACCATGGGCAATGGAGGAACTTGGGGCTGATGACCCAGCCGCAGCTTGGGCATTGGTCGCCGGTGACTTCCGCCGTGTCCCGCCACTTCTGGGCCCGGCCGCAGTCGGGGCAGTGGGGCCAGTAGCGATGGAGCGGGTAGCCGCACTGGCACCGCGGATCGTCGTGGGGTACCCCGTCCCGGGGTCGTCTACGTGCGGTCATGCCGGCGTACCGCTTCGGTGACGATCCGCTGGATGAACTTCGGGTACGGCAGACCGATCTTGTCCGCGGCGTTGGCCACTTCGTGCCCCTTCGCAATGAACGGGTTGGCGTTGG
>JAYTTT010000434.1:0-4051 GCA_043744895.1 Gemmatimonadota bacterium
GACGACGACCAGTCGATCTACGGCTGGCGGGGGGCCGAGGTCCGCAACATGCGGGTGTTCCAGGAGGATTTCGGCGGGTGCCAACTGGTCCGGCTCGAAGAGAACTATCGGAGCACCCAGGTGGTCCTCGATGCCGCCAATGCCGCCATTGCACCGAACGCGGGCCGGATCGGGAAGACCCTCAGGACCCGGCGAAGCGGCGGCGAACCGGTGACCATGGTCGGCGCCGCCGACGAGCGGGACGAGGCCGAGTGGATCGTGAAAGAGTTAGGCACCCGCCGGGCGGCGGGCGACTTCACCCCGAGCCAAATGGCGGTGCTCTACCGCACCAACGCGCAATCCCGGGCCATGGAAGAGGCCTTTCGCCGGGCCGGGATGACCTACCGGGTCGTCGGGTCGGTGAGCTTCTATGAGCGGCGCGAGGTGAAAGATTTGCTGGCGTATCTCCGGCTGTTGGTGAACCCGGCGGACGATGAGGCGTTTCTTCGGGCGGTCGGGGTCCCCCGCCGGGGCATCGGCGACACCAGCCTCGACGCCCTCCGAACGGCGGCCGCCACCTGGCAGAAGCCCCTCCTCGAGACGTCCGGAATCGCCGACCGGATCGCCGGGCTTCGGCCCAACGTTCGGGAGGCGTTCCGGCGGTTCGCCGAGTTGATCAACGGCATCAAGCAACGGGTCGGGGCCGAGCAGCCGGCGGTCATCCTCGAGGCGGTGATTGAGGCGATCAGCTATGAGCGGGTCCTCCACGACGAGGGGCCCGAGGGCAAAGATCGCTGGGACAACGTCAAGGAGCTGGTCGCGGCGGCGGCGAGCTGGTCGGAAGTGGTCACCGAGGGCGACGAGACCACCCCGCTCCAACGGTTTTTGACGGAAGCCGCGTTGTTGTCGGCCGTCGACAAGTCGGACGGCGACGACCTCGGGGTGACGCTGATGACGATGCACACCGCCAAGGGCCTCGAATGGCCACTGGTCGTTGTCGCGGGCATGGAAGACGGATTGTTCCCGCTGTCGCGCGCCGCCGAATCGGTGGCCGGCCTCGAGGAGGAACGCCGGCTGTTCTACGTGGCGCTGACTCGGGCCAAGGACAAGCTCTACCTCACCTGGGCCCGGTCTCGGCGTCGGGGCGGGGAAATCCTCCCGAGTATCGCCTCCCGCTTTCTCGAAACGATTCCGCCCGGAATCGTCGACGAGAAGACTACCTCGTCGTTGTTTGCGCCCAGCTGGGGCGGCGGGAACCGGTATGGCGGGCGGACCTCCAGTGCCCGGTTCGGGGGTGGCGCCTGGGAGAAGCGCTCCGCCCAGCAGCCGTACGGAGCATCGGCCAAGGCGGTGGAGCGCGAACCCGTCGAGGAGGTGTCCCAGGACGCCCCTCGGTACGTCAAGGGGGAGCGGGTCAAGCACCGCCGCTTCGGGAGCGGACTCATTCAGGGCCTCACCGGCGGCGGGAAGGATCTCAAGGTCACCGTGGCCTTCGACGACCCCGAATTCGGGACCAAGCAGCTCCTGGTGGCATACGCCGGGCTCGAACGCGACTGGGAGAGCGCATGATTGTGACGCCGGCCGATCTGGCCCGTCTCGCCGCGCTCGCGGCGCTCGAGATCCCGGTTGACCAAGGGCCCGCCCTGGCCGCGCAGCTCGATCGGATCGTGGAATATGTCGGTCAGCTGGCCAGCCTCAGCGACGCCGATGATGGCGGGGTGGCCGAACCGGCCCCGGGGTGCCGGCTCCGGCCCGACGAGGTCCGTCCCTCGCTGGCCGGATCTCCGGCGGACTATGCACCCCGGTTCGTCGAGGGGTTCTTCGTGGTGCCGCGGCCGAAGGGCCCGGGAGTCGAGTGAATCTCGCGGCCGTCGCGTCGGGCACGGCGGAACGACTCGAGCGGACCCGCCATTTGAACGCCGCGTTGGCGTGGTCGGGCCCGGCATTGGCCGCCGAAGCGGCGCGCGTCGAGGCACTCGGCTCCGGCGGTTCGCTCCATGGGATGCCCGTCGCGATCAAAGACAACATCGTCACCACCGACCTGCCGACCACCTGCGCCTCGCGAATGCTCGAGGGGTACCGGTCGCCCTTCAATGCCACGGTGATCGACCGGCTCCGATCCGCGGGGGCCATGGTGGCGTGTAAGGCCAACATGGATGAGTTCGCCATGGGTGGCTCGACCGAGCACTCCGCCTACGGGCGGGTCCTCCACCCCCTCGACCCCACCCGGGTACCCGGGGGCAGTTCCGGGGGATCGGCTGCGCTGGTGGCGGCGGGGGTCGTGCCGGCCGCGTTAGGCTCGGAGACCGGCGGCTCGGTCCGGCAGCCGGCGGCCTTCTGCGGCATCGTGGGCATCAAGCCGACCTACGGCCGGGTCAGTCGGTTCGGCCTGGTCGCGTTCGGTTCTTCGCTCGATTGCGTGTCCGTTTTCGGCGATACCGTCGAGCCGGCCGCCCGGGTGTTGGCCGCGATCTCGGGTGAGGATTCTCGCGATGTCACCACGGCGCCGCTGCCGCCGCTCGTCCTCGGGCCGCCGCGCGCCGACCTTCGGGGGCTGACCTTCGGGCTTCCGACCGAATACTTCCCACCCGACCTCCACCCGGGCGTCCGGGCGGGCGTCGACCGGGCCCTCGCGCTGATCCGGGAATTGGGCGGCCGGATCAGGGAGGTTTCGCTCCCGCACACCGCCTACGCCGTGCCGACCTACTACGTGCTGGCCCCCGCCGAAGCCGCCGCCAACTTGGCCCGCTACGACGGGGTCCGGTTCGGCCTCCGCGCCGCCGCCGAGACCGACGTGACCGCCATGTACCGGGCCACCCGGGGACGAGGATTTGGCGCCGAGGTGCAACGGAGGATCTTGGTCGGCACCTATGTCTTGAGCGCCGGCTATTACCACGCCTACTACGGCAAGGCCCAAGCGGCCCGGGCCCGTATTGCCGGCGACTTCCGCCGGGTGTTCGGGGCCGGGGTCGACGTGCTGGTAACCCCCACCACGCCGACGCCGGCCTTCAAAGCCGGCGACAAGACCGCCGATCCCGTCGCCATGTACCTCGCCGACATTTTTGTCTCGGCCGTGAGTCTGGCCGGCCTGCCGGCGATGAGCCTGCCGGTCGGCCGCGACGGCGGCCTGCCGATTGGAATCCAGCTGGTCGCGCCGGCCTTTGATGAGGCTAGGATGCTGGCGGTCGCGTCGGTGCTGGAGCGGCGGCTCGACCCGACCACGGAGGTCCGCTGAATGACCTGGGAAACGGTCATCGGTCTTGAGGTCCATGTTCAGCTGGCCACCGTGTCGAAACTGTTTTGCGGCTGCCCGACCCGGTTCGGCGCGGCCCCGAACACCCAGGTCTGCCCGGTGTGCCTGGGTCTGCCCGGTGCCTTGCCGGTGCCGAACGAGGCCGCCCTTCGGCTGGCGACCCGCGCCGCGTTGGCGCTCGGGTGCACGGTCCACCGGCGGAGCATCTTTGCCAGGAAGAACTACTTCTATCCCGATTTGCCGAAGGGCTACCAGATTTCGCAATTCGACCAGCCGCTCGCCACCGGCGGACAGGTCACCTGCGAATCGCCCGAACGGGGCCCGATCGCCGTGCCGGTCACCCGGCTCCACGTCGAGGAAGACGCGGGCAAGTCGATTCACGACCGGTTTCCGGACGCCACCGCGATCGACCTCAACCGGGCGGGGGTGCCGCTGGCCGAAATTGTGACCGGTCCCGATCTTCGCAGTCCGGCCGAAGCGCGCGCCTACCTGACCGCCCTGAAACTACTGCTGATCTACGCCGGCGTCAGCGAGTGCAACATGGAGCAGGGGAGCCTCCGGGTCGACGCGAACATTTCGCTCCGCCGGCCGGGCGCGGCGTTAGGCACCAAGACCGAAATCAAGAACATGAACAGCTTCGCCAACGTCGAGCGGGCCATCGAGGCGGAGGCCGGGCGCCAGCGGGCCCGGCTCGACCGCGGCGACACCGTCGACCAGGTGACGCTGGTGTTCCATCCGGCCGCCGGTACCGTGGAGCCGATGCGGACCAAAGAAGACAGTCACGACTATCGCTATTTTCCCGATCCCGACCTGCCCCCG
>JAYTTT010000435.1:0-4049 GCA_043744895.1 Gemmatimonadota bacterium
CAACGTCAAGTGGAACGAGCGCGAACTCGTCGTGCTCCGCCGGTACCTGGAGCAGGGCGGGTTTCTGCACATCGATGACAACTACGGCATGGATGAATCGATCCGGCGGGAGATTGCCCGGCTCTTTCCCGACCGGACGTTCGCGGAAGTGCCGTGGGACCACCAGATCTACCGGATCGTCTACCAGTTTCCGAAGGGGCTGCCGAAGATTCACGAACACGATGGCAAGCCGGCCCAGGGGTTTGGGATCTTCCTGGATGGCCGGCTGGTCCTGTACTACAGCTATCAGAGTGACTTGGGCGACGGTTGGGAGGATCCCGAGGTCCACAAAGACCCGCCCGAAAAGCACGAAGCGGCTCTTCGGATGGGCGTCAATCTTTTCACCTATGCGGTCGGGGGCCGATAGATGACACCCCACCGGACCCCCGAGGCGCTGGCCTATTTGGTAGCTCCGCTCCGGCGGCTTGGCGTCATGCTGGTCGCCGCGGCCGGGATGGCGGGGGTGCTCTTGGCCCTGGCGGTGCCGGCCTGGCTGGCGCGGCTGGGTGTGGTCCGGTCTCCGTTGTGGGTGGTGGCGGCCTGGGTGGGGGTAGCCGCCGTGGCCGTGGCCGCCGCCGTGATGGTGCGACGGGTCTGGCGGCACTTCTCGGCCACGACGGTGGCCTTGGCGGTGGAACGGAGTCCGGAGTGGCGGCGGGGGGCGGTCACCGCCTTGCTCGAGGCCCCCTCGGCCGGCACGAGTGCCGAGCTCCTCGCGGCCGCGGACGAGGCCTGTGCATCGGCGTTAGGCGAACGGGGGTCCGCCGCCCTCGAACCGGAGCGGGACCGGTGGGCCGGCCGGCTCCGGCGGGGCGGGTGGTTGCTGGTCGCCGGCGTGGCGGCGTTCGTCTCCGTCGGACCGATGCGCGGGGTCGGCCGGCAGCTCTGGTCGCCGGGTAGCGCATGGGCGTCGTTTCTCGCCCCGGTGCAGCTGACGGCTGACCGGGTCGCGGTGGATCGGGGCGAGTCGGTTCGGCTCACCCTTCGGGCCGCGGGCCGGCACGATGCCGAACTATGGCTCCGGGCCAAGGGCGAGCCATGGCGGTTGGAGCCGGTGGCCCTCGACTCGACCGGTCGCGCCGCCCGAACGCTCGGTCCCCTCGAAGGCGATCTCTATGCCTTGCTCCGGAGCGGTGGCCGGACCTCCGACACCGTCTTCATTCATGTCCGGATGCCGACCTTCCTGGGCCGGCTGACGCTTACCGCGACTTACCCCGGGTATCTCCACCTCGAGGACGAACCCCTGCCGACCGGGGGCGACACCCTCCTCGTGCCGGCCGGGACGACACTCGGAACGGTGGGCGAGGCGACCGCGGAGCTGGCCGTCGCCCGGTGGACGTTAGGCGGTTCATCGGTTCCGATGACGGTGCGGGGCCGCGATTTTCACGGGACGCTGATCCTTCGGTCGACCGGCATACTGGCTCTGGACCTCCGAACGGCCGATGGGGCGCCGGTTGGCGGCGATCCGATCCGGATCCCGGTCGTGGTGGTACCGGACCGGGCCCCGGAGGTCGAAGTACCGGTCCCCGGCCGGGACACCATGCCGGTGTTAGGCAAGGATCTTGGCTTGGTTATCGACGCCCGGGACGACCACGGTCTCGTCTCGGTCGTCGTCATGTCACAACTCCGGCGGGCGGGGGCGGCGATGGTGAGCAGTGCGGTGCCACTGCCCGCGACCGGTACCGATCGCGTCCTGCTGTCGCCCCGGCTCGATCTGGCCCGGTTCGAACTCGCGGCCGGCGACACCGTCGCCTACTGGGTCGTGGTTCGCGACAACGCGCCGGCCGCCAATGTCACCCGATCCCGGACGTTCGTCCTCGTGGTTCCGACGACCGTCGAAGCCCGGGCCGAGCAGCGGTCGGCCACCAAGCAAATCGGCAAGCGGATTGATTCCCTGGTGGCGGAGAGCAAGCAACTCCAACGCCAAACCGAAGACCTGAGCCGCGAACGGCAACGGAACGCCGCCGACAAAGGCGAGCCGTCCCTGGGCTTTGAAGAGGCCAAGAAGGCGGAGCAGGTCGCCCGGGATCAGCAAGAGTTGATGGATCAAGCGGAGCGGCTCAAGGACCAACTCGAACAACTGGACCGGGCCACCGACAAGAGCGGGATCGCCGATTCGGCGTTCCGCCAGCGGCTCGAAGAAATCAAGAATCAACTCGAAAAGGCGCTGACGCCTGAGATGCGCAAGCGTCTCGACGAACTGCGGGAGGCGCTCAAGAACCTCGACCCCCAGGGGACCAAAGACGCCCTCAAGAAGCTGGCCGACGCTCAGGAGAAGCTCAAGGAGGCATTGGAACGGACGCGTGAGCTTTTCAAACGGGCGGCGCTCGAGGGTGAGCTGAGCAGTCTCGAGCAAGAATCAAAAGAGGTGGCGGAGCACCAGAAGAACTGGAACGAACAGGTGAACACCGCGGACAGTACCAAAGCTGGGGCGCAGGAACAGGCGCTGGCCCAGCGGGCCGACTCGGTGTCGAAAGGGCTCGAGCAGGCCGCCAAGCAAGTGCAGCAGGAGGACCGCCAGGAGGCCCTCAAAGAAAGCGCCCAACAGGCCAAGCAGGCCGCTCAGAGTATGCAGGACGCGGCCCAGTCGGCCAAGAAAGGCAAGAAACAGCAGGCCAAGAAGCAAGGCGAGGACGCCGCCAACAAGATGGCGCAGGTCCAAAAAGAGGTGAAGGAACAGAAGGAGGAGCAGCAGGACGAGTGGCGGCAGGAGGTCCTCGACGCGCTCGATCGGGCGCTGGCCGAAACCTCCCGGCTGAGCCAGCGGCAGTTGGCGCTCAGCAACTCGGTTGGGCGGGGAACCTCGATCGCCCAGTCGCGCCTCGAGCAAGGTGTCATCGAGGAAGGAGTTCAGAAGATCGTCGAGCAGGTGTTGGCGGTCAGCGGCAAGAACGCCTTGGTGTCGCCCCAAATCGGCGCGTCGCTGGTCCAGGCCCGGTTGCAGATGGGCCGGGCGCGCGAGGCGATTTCTTCGGCGTCCGCCAACCTCCGGGAGGCGGCGGAGCAGGCGGGCGAGGCGGTCGACGCGCTCAACGTCGCTGCCTTCCAAATGCTCCGGGCCCGCGATGATGTCCAGGGCTCGTCCTCCGGCTCCGGCCTCGCGGAGGCGATGCAAAAGATGCAGCAGATGGCCGGTCAGCAAGGGAGCTTGAGCCAGGAAGGCAACAACCTGTTGTCGATGCTCGCGGGCCAGCAGATGCAGGCCCAGCTCCAAGCGATGGCCCAGCGACAGCGGCAGTTGGCCCGGGACCTGGAACGGCTGCGGGCCGAGACTCAGGCACCGGGCACTCGGGATCTGGCGGAGGAAGCCCGGGAACTGGCCCGCAAGCTCGAAGGGGGCCGGATCGACCGAGAAACGGTGGAACGGCAAGAACGGCTGTTCAAGCGAATGCTCGACGCCGGCCGAAGTTTGCAGGGAGAAGAGAACGACGAGAAGAAGGAACGGGAGAGTACGACCGCCAAGACCGATTCGCTGAGCATTCCCGCATCGCTGCGGCGATTGCTCGATCGCTCGGGGCAGATCCGGCTCCCGACCTGGGACGAGCTCCAGCGCCTCAGCCCCGAAGAGCGGCGGCTGGTGACGGACTACTTTCGCCGCCTCACGGCTCGGGAGAATCGGTGATTCGACCCGTGTGGCTCTTAGGGTTGGCCGTGATCCTCGGATGGACCGTCCTGTCGGCCCAGGCTCAACCGCAGCAGCCCCCCGATCCAGCCACCCGGGCGTTCGATCTGGAGCGCCGGGGACAACACGGCGCCGCGGCCGAGATCTACCGAACGATGCTGGCCAATCGCCCGGCCGACTTGGGGGCCTTGCTCGGACTCGAACGCTCGCTGGCACCGCTCGGCAAGGTGGCCGAGATGGTACCCGAGTTGCGGCGGGGGCTCGCGAGCGGGGAACCCTCGGGCGCCCTGCTCGGGATTGCGGTCCGAGTCTATGCCGTGGCGGGGCTGGCCGATACGGTTCGGCGGGTGGTCGATCGGTGGGTCACGATCGAACCGAAGTCCGAAGC
>JAYTTT010000436.1:0-15961 GCA_043744895.1 Gemmatimonadota bacterium
AACACGGCCCGGCTGATTCCGCCCTGGAACTTGAGCCAGGTCACCCCTTCGCTGGCGAGGTAGGCCACCACCCGGCGGGCTTCCTCGGGGGTTTCGAGCCGGCGATCGCGGCCGGGCCCGGGATCGGGGCCGTCGAGATAGGGCCCGCTCAGATGCATGCGGGGTCCGGGGGCGAGGCCGCGATCGATGTCGCGTTTGGTGTTCATCTCGTCGTACGGCATCTGGGCGCCGGCGGTGCGGACGGTGGTGATCCCGCCGCCGAGATAGAGGCGCGGGGCGGAGACCGCCATCTGGGTCAGGCCGGCGCTCGAGTAGAAGTACTGATGGGCGTGGAGATCGTAGAGCCCGGGAATGAGCGTGGTGCCCGAGAGGTCGTGGACCTTGGCGCCGGCCGGGACCGTCACCAAGGCGTCGTCACCGACGGCGGTGATCCGGCCGTCGGTGAGGACGATGGTTTGATTGTCGCGCACCGGGGCGCCAGTCCCGTCGATTAGCCGGACGTGCCGAAGGGCGATGACGGGGGCGTCCTCGACCACGAACTGACGGGTCAGGGGTGACAAGGCGGGACGCGGTTGCGCGGCGGATATCCCGGTCAGCCCCGCGACCTGGACAACGATAGGGAGCAAGCGGATTTGCATGAGGTAGACAATACCAAGAGCCTTGCGGGTGGACTAGTCGGCAGTAGCGAAGATCTGATCGGCCGTGACGAGCAGAACGCCGTCAATCGCTCGCGGCGTCCCTCGGGCGAGATGGGGAACGAAGAGGGCGCGGGTGGTCTGGTTGGGGTCGATGCTGGGCGGCAACGGTCTTCGGCTCAGCTCGGCGATGGCGGGTCGGATGTTCGCGAGGCTCGGTGCCTTGCGCGTGAACCAGACCTCGCCAACCAGTCGCCGCGGTCCGCGCACCGCCTCGGCGACCAGGTCCCACTCGGGTGCATCGCCGCGCCAAAATCGGGCCGCGGGTTGCCATGGGCCGAGGGTGGCCAGGGGACCCCGGGTGATCCGAGGGATCGCGTCGCGACACAGTTCCTCCCAGGCCGCGCTCACCAGAGCGTCCCAATGGACATCGAGGAGATGCTGACGAGTGAGCCGGGTTCCGGCGGTGAGGGCGCCCCGATTGGGCGCCACTACCCTGAACCAGAGCCTCAGAAACGGATCGGCAAGGCGATAGAGGCTGCGCTTGCCTCCGCGAGGGGGTTCGCCATAGGGGACCTCGCGCCGCACCATTCCCATCCCGAGCAGTCGGTCAATCGGTCGGGCGAGGGAGGTGGCCGGCCGCTGGAGGCGGCTGGCGATTTCCGAGAGCCGATGCGCGCCGGCGCCGATCGCGTCGAGCAGCGGGCGGACCTCGAGCGCGGTGGGGGTCTCTTCGAGGAGCAGGCGCTCCGGCTCCGAGAAGAGGGGGCCCTGGGGATCGAGGACCAGCGCGACGACTCGATCGCGCACCGGCCCGGCGATGCTGGCCGCAAGTTCCCAGTAACGAGGAACCCCGCCCCAGGCGGTCCAGTGTTCGATGGTATGAACCGGACCGGGCCCGCTCCCGACCAGGCGTGGCAGATATCGGGGCGCCAGCGGGCCGAGATCGAGAAGGACGCGGGCGCGGCCGTAGAGGGGGGCGTCGGCGGCGAGGACCAGGCCCTGCATCATCCGCTGACTCGAGCCGGCGACGGCGACCGTGAGGCCCGCCCGTTTGGCGTCGTGGTCGATCCATCGCTGGAGGATGCTCGGCAGTTCCGGGGCGGCGGCCACCAAATATGGCAACTCGTCGAGGATGATGGGACCACGGAACTTGGCGACCCTGGCATCGACCGCGAGGCGACCGAACAGGCGCTCCCAATCGGGATAGTCGACATCGGCGAAGCCCGGTAGCCGGGTGGAGAAGGACCGCGCAAGGTAGCGCCGCTGGGTGGGGGCGTCGGACTGATCGGCGACGGCGTACAGCCCGTTGGACCGGCGACACCACTCCAGCAGCAGAGCCGTCTTCCCGATGCGTCGCCGCCCCCAGACCACGGCGAGCCCGCCGGTCTTGGCGAGCGCGGTCAGTGTGGCGAGTTCCCGAATCCGGTTGAGAAACATTATGCAGAACAACATAATGCTGGACGGCATAATGTCCAGGTGCCGGGAGGGCCTTCGGTGGTCCGATCTTCAGGTGCTCACCCGCAACCCGCTCGGGCCCTCGTTCAAAACGGATTCGAGATTGGCGGGGCGGGGCGGCGGGTTGTGGCGGAGGTCTACCCCCATCCGGCGATGGTACGTCTGTTCGGACTGAGTGAACACGGAAACGCTGGGTGACCTTGTCACCAGCTTTATTCTCGTTCCGCGGCCATGACTCGTAGGATGCTGGACCGCTGTGCGCGGGCTCGCTAGGTTGGACGGCATGCCTCTCTGCAACCGCCCGTTCCGTGGCAACAAGGCCGCATTGCCGAGCAAACCCTGCCTGACGTGCGGCTTGCCAATGAGTTGGCGTCGCAAGTGGGCGAAAAACTGGGCCGCCGTGAAGTACTGCTCCAAGGCATGTCGTCACGCCAAGGCCCCGCGTGGCTGAGCTGCGCGCCTTGATCGTGGTCTTGGGTGACCAGCTCGATCTCGAAGCCGCCGCGTTCGACGGCTTCGATCCGGGTGTCGACGCCGTCTGGATGGCCGAGGTGGCTGACGAGTCGACCCGCGTGTGGTCGAGCAAACCGCGAACGGCCATGTTCCTCACGGCAATGCGGCACTTCGCGCTGGCCCTGCAAGCCGCCCGCCGGCCGCTGCACTACACCCGGCTGGATGCTGCCGGCAATGGCGGCAGTCTGGGCGCCCAGTTGCGGGCCGACATTGGCCGCCTGCGGCCTGCCAGGCTGGTCATGACCGCACCGGGCGACTGGCGGGTGCTGCGGGCGATCAACGCCGTGGCCGAGTCCAACCGCCTGCCGCTGGAGGTCCGCGAGGACCGCCACTTCTTCAGTAGCGTCCGCGACTTCGCTGCCCATGCCAAAGGCCGCAAATCGCTCCGGATGGAGTACTTCTATCGCGAGCAGCGGAAGCGGCATGATGTGCTGATGCAGGACGGCGAGCCTCTCGGCGGCCAATGGAACTTCGACGCCGAGAACCGCGAGGCCTTCGGCGCTGCCGGTCCGGGTAAGGTACCGCCGCGCCGGTCCTTCAAACCCGATGCGGTTACTCGCGAGGTGATCGCGCTGGTCAATACCCGCTTCGCGCCGCACCCCGGCCGGCTGGACCGCTTCGACTGGCCGGTGACCCGGGCGCAGGCACTCAAGTCCTTGCACGCCTTCATCACGGAGCGCCTGCCGTTGTTCGGGCGCTACCAGGATGCGATGTGGCCGGGCGACCCGTGGCTGTACCATTCGCACCTGTCGGCCGCGCTTAACCTGAAGCTGCTGAACCCGCGCGAAGTGGTGGCTGCAGCCGAACGGGCGTACCACGACGGGCAGGCGCCACTGGCCAGTGTCGAGGGCTTCATCCGCCAGATTCTTGGGTGGCGTGAATACGTGCGCGGCATCTACTGGACCCAGATGCCCGAGTACCTGGAGCGGAACGCCCTCGGCGCGGCGGAGGACCTGCCCGCCTGGTACTGGACGGGCGCCACGGACATGGCGTGCCTCAGCGATGCGCTGACTCAGACGCTGGCGCACGGCTACGCCAATCACATCCAGCGGTTGATGGTCACCGGCCTGTATGCGCTGATGCTGGGCGTGCAGCCCAAGCAGGTGCACGCCTGGTACTTGGCGGTCTATGTCGACGCGGTGGAGTGGGTCGAGCTGCCCAACACCCTGGGGATGAGCCAGTACGCCGATGGCGGCGTGATGGGCAGCAAGCCCTACATCGCCACCGGCAAGTATGTCCAGCGGATGAGCCCGCACTGCAAGGGCTGCCGCTACGACCCCGCACTCCGCAGCGGCGACCGGGCCTGCCCGTTCACCACCTTGTACTGGGACTTCCTGATGCGTCACGAGTCGACGTTAGCCAGGAACCCGCGCATGGCGCTGCAAGTGAAGAACGTGGCACGCCTGACCGACGCTGAAAAGCAGGCGGTGACCGCCAGGGCAGCCGCGATCCGGCGGGGCGAGATCGGGGCCGACCGTGATGGCCGGTAGCCTTACTCGAGGTGACTCCGCAGCATCCAGGCGTTCTTGTCGTGTTGCTGCAGACGACGGGTGGCCAAATCGGCCGAACCGGTATCGCCGTCCGTCTCGGCCGCCGCGATCACCCGCTCGGCCGATCTCGCCAGCAGGGCTTGATCCTTCACCAGGATCTGAATCATGGCCTTGGCGCTCACGGGGCCAACCGACTCGCGCACGGTTGCGATCTTGGCAAACTCCGTGAAGCTCCCCGGCACCGGCTCGTTCAACGCGCGCACCCGCTCGGCGATTTCGTCGACCGCCAGCGCGAGATCGGTGTACTGGACTTCGAACAGGGTGTGCAGCGTGGTGAACATCGGGCCGCTGACGTTCCAGTGAAAATTCTGGGTCTTCAGGTACAGGGTGTAACTGTCGGCCAACATGGCGGTGAGGGCGGGAGCCGTGGCATGGCCGGCCGACGATGACTTCTGGCTTGGCATTGGGAAACTCCATTGTGAGGATGGGTGCCGGTGGGTGAACGGTCGATCCGGCCGCGTTGCCTGCGGAAAACTGGAGTGCGTCACACCCGCACCGCCGACATCCCGCCGTCAATCGCCCACACTTGGCCGGTGATCCTTTTGGCCTGGTCGCTCAGCAAAAACAACGCGGCGCCGGCCAGGTCTTCGGGTTGACCGATCTGTTTGAGTGGATGCCGGTCCCGACTGGCCTGAATCCGAGCCTCGGTGGTGAGCATTCGTGCGGTCAACGGTGGGTGGGTGAGGGATGGGGCCAGGGCGTTGACGCGAATCGAGGGTGCCCACTCGGCGGCAAGCGACCGGGCGAGGCCTTCAACCGCGCCCTTGGCCATGGCGACCGAGGCATGGATGCTCCCGGGACAGTAGGCCACGCCATCCAAGGTGGCCGGAATGCCGACCGCTGCCAGATCCGCCTCCGAGACATCGGCGCCGATTTCCATGAGGTCCGGGGACGACAACCCCGAGGCCCGCCGGGAAAGGCCGATCACCGCATGGCCCAGGGCTAAGGCGTTCTTGGCTGTGGCAAACCCGATCCCGCTCGAATGGCCAACAATCAGATCGGTCCGTTTCATTGAGCGTACTCTGGTGGATGCGAACCGTTCGGTCTCATGGGGAAGAGGGGCGGCTCTCGCTGGGGCCGCCCCCTTCCTCCGTTTCGAGGCGGATTCAGCTCGGGAGCAGAACCGAATCGATCACGTGAATGACCCCGTTCGAGGCCGTCACGTCCGCCGCCAGCACCTCGGCGCCGTTGATCATAACCTTACCTTCGCGCGTCGCGATCGCGACCGTTCCGCCCTGCACGGTCGTCGCCGAGGTCAGCTTGACCACGTCGGCCGCAAGAACGGTCCCCGGAACGACATGGTAGGTCAAAATGGCCGTCAACTTCGCCCTGTCCTTGAGCAGGGCCTCGACGGTGCCCGCCGGCAATTTGGCAAACGCCGCGTCGGTCGGGGCGAAGACCGTGAACGGGCCCTCGCTCTTCAACGTCTCCACCAGGCCGGCAGCGGCCACCGCGGCCACCAGGGTCTTGAATGAGCCGTTGGCGACGGCGATATCGACGATGTCCTGATGGATCGTAGCTGTAGCAGTCATGGTGCCTTCTCCAAGTATAGATGAACCAACCTGATCGGTTGCCTACTGGTCGACTTCAGATGAGCCAACGCAGGAAGAATACAGTTCCGTCCATCTGTTGTCAAGGTATATCACTCGACAAAACATTGACCGGACGGAGTTGGCTCACTAAGGTCCACAGGCCGTTACCGAATGGATAGTGTGCCCGCCACCGCCAAACACCCGATCCGGGTCGTCACCGCCCGCACCCGCCTGAGCCCCGACGTGCTTGGAGCCTGGGAGCGCCGGTACCAGGTGGTGGAGCCGTCCCGTAGCGGGGGTAGGCAGCGGCTCTACAGCGATGCTGACGTCGAGCGGCTCAAGCTGCTCCATCGCGCTATCATCGCCGGACGGAGCATCGGGGCGGTGGCCGGCCTGTCCCAGCGCGAGCTCGAGAAGCTGGTGCGGGCCGACGATTCCGCCGCTCGGGTCACCGCTCCGGCGCTGGCCGAGGCAACCACGCGGGCGATCGCCTCGCACCTCGCCACGGCCTTCGACGCGATTCAGGCACTGGATACCGCCCGTCTGGAACGAACCCTCAAGACGGTGTCGCTCCAACTCAGCGTGCCGACCATGCTCGATCATTTCATCGCGCCTCTCCTGTGGCGGATCGGCGACCGCTGGGTGGGTGGCGACCTCTCCCCGGCCCAGGAGCATCTGGCATCGCTCGAGGTCCGCCGCCTGCTGGCGTGGCTGGTTGAGCGCGCGGCGGTCGAGCCCGACGCTTCGGTCATTGTGGTGACGACGACCACCGGACAACTGATGGAACTTGGGCGCCATGCTGGCTGCCGCGAGCGCCGCGACGGAGGGGTGGAGGGTGAACTACCTCGGCACCAGCCTGCCCGCCAAGGACATCATCACCGCGGCTCGGACCCTCGGCGCCCGGGCCGTTGCGATCAGCCTGGTCCTCGAGGCCGACGGTCCCGAGACCACGAAAGAGCTCGATCGCCTCGCCAAAGGGCTGCCCCGGGGCATCTCGCTCATCGGCGGCGGGCGAGCGGCGGCCGCCCATGCCCTGCAGTTGCGGCGTCTTGGCGCCCATGTCTTTCGCGACCTCGTGCCGTTCCGAACCTGGCTCCGTTCGGCCCGATGATCATTGCGGGTTGGTCAGGAAACCGGGCCAGTCCGTCCCGCGACAAGCCTTCCTCAGCTTCTGGGACCTCCGCGCCAACCTCGCCACCGAAGTCGTGGTCGACCTCGGACCGGGCCGGGTAGCCTCCTGGCAACCGATCCCCGGCGCTCAGGGCTGGCTCGTCCGCGAAGATGAAGAACGCCTCCTGGCGGATTCCCTCCTCAGGGGGCGGGCCCCGGATCCGCTACTCTAAACGCAAGTCTGTTTGCGTTTAGGGCCCCTAGATGATATTATGGCTGCATGTGGAAGCGGTCCTACTGGCTTGGAACGATTGAGGAGGCCTGGAAGACCCGGCCGCTGATTTGGCTGTCCGGCGTCCGCCGGGCCGGGAAAACAGTGCTGAGCCGCAGCGTGCCACGCGCCGCCTACTTCGACTGCGAGCTGCCTCGCGTCCGCGAGCGGCTGGCCGATGCCGAATCGTTCTTTGCCTCGGTCACTGCGACGCGCGTCGTCCTCGACGAGGTCCATCGTCTGGCGGATCCCACTGAGGTCCTCAAGATCGCCGCCGATCATTTCCCGGCCTTGCGGGTCCTGGCGACCGGCTCCTCCCAGCTTTCGGCGTCGAGCCGGTTTCGGGATCGGCTCACCGGACGAAAGTGGGAGATCTACCTGACGCCAATGGTGCATCGTGACCTGGTCGATTTCGACCGAGGGAACCTCGACCACCGGCTGCTTCGCGGCGGACTGCCGCCGTTCTTTCTGGCCGATGAGCAGCCCGACCGGGCCTTCCAAGAATGGATGGACTCGTTCTGGGCCAAGGATATCCAGGAGCTCTTTCGGATCGAGCGGCGCGCCTCGTTCCTCAAGTTTGCCGAGCTGCTGCTGGTCCAGAGCGGAGGCATGTTCGAGGCCACCAGTTTCGCCAAGCCGTGCGAAGTCAGCCGGACGACGATCACCAATTATCTGGCCGTGCTAGAGGCGTCGCTCTTCTGCCACGTGGTCCGGCCGTTCTCTTCGAATCCAGGCCGGGAGATCGTTGCCGCGCCGAAAGTGTATGGCTTCGATACCGGGTTCGTCTGCTATTACCGTCAGTGGGACCGGTTGCGGCGAGAGGACCGAGATATTCTCTGGGAGCACCTGGTCCTCGATGAACTGATGGCTCGCCTGCAGGCAAGGAACGTCCGGTACTGGCGGGACAAGAACGGCCATGAGATCGACTTCGTCCTGGCTGGGCGCCGCTCGGCGCCCGTGGTGATCGAATGCAAATCCCGGGCGGCCGATTTCGATCCGACGGCTCTGCGCCACTTCCGGGCGATGTATCCGGACGGGGCCAATCTGGTCGCGGTGCTCGACCTCAAGGAGCCGTATCGCCGGCGGATTGACGGCCTGGAGGTCCGGTTTGAAACGCCGGCGACGCTGGCCGACGCTGCGACGAAGGCCCTTCGCTAGCGGGGCGTTGGTCCCCGGCTGCTGTTGGCCGGCGGACTCCCTGGTCCACCTCGTCGTGGAGATGGGAGAAGGGAATCACAGTCCGGCCGTCGCCGGCGAATGGTCTGAATCACGGCGCCGAGGATGTCGCGACTCTACCTCGGTAGCGCGGGCCGGATTAGGATTCGAGGTCACCTATCACCCCAACGGAGGAGGTAACCGAATGGCGAACCGATCCGTCCTGTTGGGTACTGGAATCTACTACCCTGCCGAGGCCGCCAGACTGATTCGCATTCGGCCCGACCGGCTTCGGCGCTGGGTCCGGGGCTACACCTACTGGACCCACGAAACCAGGAAGGACCGAAAGCACTCCCGCCCTCCGATTCTCAGCCGGGCCAGGCGCGGAGCGGGTGGTGATCTCCCGGTCATCGACCGGGCGATTGCGCTCAGTTTCCTCGAGTTGATGGAGCTCCGGATCGTCCGGGAGCTGGTGGATGACCATCAGATCCCGCTCCAGAGGGTCCGCAAATTTTCCGACCAGCTCAAGACCCAGTTCGGGACGAAATATCCATTCGCGTCCCGCCAGGTCTTCGCATCTGGCGACGACCTGTTCGCCACGCTTTCGCGGACCGATCGCGACCACATGATCGGCTCGAAGGGTCGCGACCGAGAACAACTCGTTGCAACCGACTTATTCCGCCCCTACTTGAGGGACGCGGAGTTTGACGAGGCCACGTTCCTGACTCAGAAATGGTGGCCGCTTGGCCACCTGGTGCCCGTTGTTCTGGATCCCCGGATCAGCTTCGGTGCTCCGACGATTCAGGGCCGCCGCGTCCGGACGGCGATCGTCGCGGGTATGGTCGAAGCTGGATCGGAGTCCGAGGCGGCCGGAGCGTACGGCCTATCGCTTGAAGAGGTGCGCGCCGCCGTTCGATTTGAGTCTGAGCTCAAACGGACGGCCGCCGCCGCGTGACATTTCTCTTCGACGAGCAGCTACCCCTCGCGATCGTCACCGCCCTGGCCGAGACGGAGCAAGCGGTTCGTCACGTGATCAGCGAAGGATGGGCCGGCAGGACCGACGAGGAGGTCATCGCGGAGACTGGCGCCAATGGATGGTACTTGGTCACAGCGGACAACAAGATCCTCCAGCGGCCCCAAGAACGGGCCGCGATCATTCGCTACAGCGTCGGCGCATTCTTCTTCACCGGCAAGGCGGTCCGTAACCGGTTCCAGTGGCTGAAGCTCATCGTCGATCGGTTCGAGGATATGCAACGGTTCGCTCAGGCAAACGCCATCCCGTTCTGCGCCCAGATCCCCGATCGCGGCGCCATCAAGCTGATCAATGCCAAGACCACCCGTCGATCGTCGGGCGCAACTCTCCCGCCACGTTCTGGTACTTGAGCCCCCGCACGGCGGCCAGGAACTGATCGGACACGATGCTGGTGTGCCAAAGAAACGGGAGGCTCGGTGCTTGCTCGTCGAACATGTAAGTAGTCCTTACCAATTGCCGCCTCCGACAGTTCGCCTCGACCTCAATTGAGTTGGTCCAGTGCCCCGACTGCGGCGACCCCCGAATTCCGGCTACCGGATCGCCACCCTCGGCAAGACCGTAGCGGCGAACAGACCCCGTTCCGCGCGGAGAAATCCTACGGAAGCACATTTCGGCCCCGGAACCCCTCCGCGTTGCCGTCAATGACGGTGATTCCGAGTTCGCGGGCCGCACTCGAGGCGGCTTCTTCGGATCGGTATGTGCGCTTCGTCCCAATGAGCCGAGAGGTGGTCTTGGCCACATTGGTTAGCACAACGTCGGCATTCCAGACGTTGGCTTGAGGGGCCCACGTTCGCACAGTTAGTTGGCAACCATTGTGTTCCAGCGCGGAGTGCTCGCGCTTTGGGTTGCCGTTCTTGAAGTCGACGATCAACTTCTCCAGTGCCGTTAGACATGAGGAGCAAAAGGCCTCAACGAGCATCGGCTTTCCACCCACCGTGATCGTCCCGATTGGCTCTGCAATCGTCGCCTCGGAGTCGCCGGAGGGCATCAGATTGGCGGCGGTGTACCACGACCAATCTCCACGAGCCGGTAGCCGGTCAGTGTAGTACTGACCCGCGGAAACCGGAACCCATTCGATCACCACCTCATCGATCGCACCCTCGTGGGCGCTTGAATTGCGCTGATCGCGGAGGAACGCGAGCCCTGGCTTTGCCGCAGCATGGGCGTCGAGCCACGCGGTGTTCCAATCTCGAAACGGCGCCCGGTTCGGTTGCCTTCCAGGCGGGTCGGGCCATATCGTCAAGTCGCCCTCTGCGATGAGTATGACGCTACAGGCCGCCGCGAGAAAGGCGTGCAGGTGGTAGGTCGGGGTCCGGGCTTCTTGGGCGAGGCGCCGCATGCTCCGGTCAAATTCCGCCGCGAAGAAACGCGCTTCCTGAAGCTTCTCGGACATGCGACAAATCATGCGGGCCCCCACTCGGCACACAGCAACTCCGCCTGCATCAGCACCGTCCTCACCGCCTCCTCCTGCAAATCCGGCGGATACCCAAACCGATTCAGAATCCGCTTCACCAACACCCGGATCTTCGCCCGGGCACTCTCCCGCAGCGTCCAATCAATTGTGACGCTTTTCCGCACTTGGGTAATGAGCTCGGTCGCGATCACCCTGAGCTGCTGGTCGCCCATGGCCTGGACGGCTGAGTCGTTGGCCGCCAGCGCGTCGTAGAACGCCACCTCGTCATCCGTGAGCCCCAACCGCTCCCCTCGCCTCGACGCCGCGTCCATCTCCTTCGCCAGCTTGATCAGCTCCTCGATCACTTCCTGAGTCGCAATCGCCCGGTTGTGATAGGCGTTGAGCGTCTTCTTGAGCTTTTCACTGAACAGCTGCGACTGGACCAGATTCCGCGTCGAGCTGGTCCGAAGTGAATCTCTGAGCAGCTTCTCCAGCAGCTCCGCCGCCACGTTCTTGTATTTGAGCCCCCGCACCTCGGCCAGGAACTGATCCGACAGGATCCCGATGTCGGGCCGCGGGAGTCCGGCGGCGGTGAAGACATCGATGACCTGCCCATCGGTTACGATGGCCTTCGACACCAGCTGCCTGACCGCCGCGTCAAGCTCGTCCGGCGTCTTGCCGCTCCCGCCGCTCTGCTTGGTCAGGGCCGCCGAGATCGCCTGGAAGAACGAGATGTCATCCCGAATCAGGGTGGCTTCGTCGCTGGCGGCGCACAGCGCGAAGGCGCGCGACAGCTCGGCTACCACCTGGACGAAGCGCTGCTTGCCATCCTCCTCTGCCAGGATATGCTCCTGCCCAGCCGGAATCAGCGCCAAGCGCTCCACCGGCTTGCCACGGGTCCACGGCGACCAGTCGAACCCATGGAGCAGGTCCGCGGCAACCCCGTGCTTCTCCAGCAGCACCGCAATGGCCTGGCGGGTGTCGTAGGTCGGGTCGCCCTTGCCGCCGCTTTCGGTGTAGGTGGCGAGGGCCCGCTTGAGCTGGTCGGCCAGGCCGAGGTAATCCACCACCAGGCCGCCGGGCTTGTCGCGGAAGACCCGGTTTACCCGGGCAATGGCCTGCATCAGCCCGTGCCCCTGCATCGGCTTGTCGGCGTACATGGTGTGGAGGCAGGGCGCGTCGAACCCGGTCAGCCACATGTCCCGGACGATCACGATCCGGAACGGGTCCCGGCTGTCCTTGAATCGGATGGCCAGGGCCCGCCGCTTCTCCTTATTCCGGATGTGGGGCTGCCACTGTGGGCCGTCGGCGGCACTGCCAGTCATGACGACCTTCACCACACACGACGTGCCCTTCTCCGACTCGGCGGCATCATCCGGCGCGCCGGCCCACTGGGGACGAAGCGCGATGATCGCATCGTACAGGGCGACACAGATCCGCCGGCTCATGCAGACGATCATCGCCTTGCCGTCCATCGCCTCGAGCCGCTTCTCGAAATGGGTCACCAGGTCGGCGGCGATCAGGCGGACCCGCTTGGGGTCTCCGACCACGGCCTCGATCGCTGCCCATTTTGTGATCAGCCGCTCGCGGTTGGCCTGGTCCTCCCCTTCGGTGATCTCGTCGAACTCAGCGTCCAACTTCGGCGTCTCGGCGGCATTCAGGCCAAGCCGGGCGATCCGGCTCTCGTAGTAGATCGGCACCGTCGCCTTGTCGGCCACGGCGCGCTGGATGTCGTAGATGCTGATATAGTCGCCGAAGACGGCCTTGGTGTTGGCATCGGTTTTCTCGATCGGGGTCCCGGTAAACCCGATGAACGAGGCGTTAGGCAAGGCGTCGCGGAGATTCCGAGCCAGGCCGTCGATCAGATCGTACTGGCTCCGGTGGGCCTCATCGGCAATGACGATGACGTTCCGGCGGTCGCTCAATGCGGTCATCCGCTGGCCGGGTTCCGCCAGGACTTTTTGCAGGGTCGTGAAGACCACGCCGCCGCTCGCCACGGTGAGGAGTTCCTTGAGGTGATCGCGGCTATCGGCTTGCACGGGGGTCTGGCCGAGGATCTCGTGGCAGCGCTGGAACTGGCCGAAGAGCTGATCGTCGAGATCGTTCCGGTCGGTCAGGACCACCACCGTGGGGTTGGCCATTGCGGGGTGGCGGATGATCGCGCCGGCGTAGAACAGCATCGACAGGCTCTTGCCGCTGCCCTGGGTGTGCCAGACCACGCCGGCGCGGCGGTCGCCGGCGGTGCCGCCGTGCATCCGGCCGGTCCAGTAGGTGCCGGTGTCGCGCTCGGCCACCCTGCCGGGCTCGACCGCGCCGCTTGCCCGCACCGTCTCATGCACCGCGGCATGCACCGCGTGGAACTGGTGGTAGCCGGCGACGATCTTGTGCAATGATCCGTCGTCCGCGTCCTCCTCGAAGGCAATGAAGTGCTGGATCAGCGCCAGAAACCGGCGGGGCTCGAACACGCCGCGCACCAGCACCTCCAGCTCCAGCGCGGTCGGCGGGGCCACGCCTTCGCCGTCGATCGTCCGCCAGACCTTGAACCACTCCTGGCTGGCGGTGAGCGACCCGACCCGGGCCTGGAGCCCGTCCGACACCACCAGCAGTTCGTTGTACTGGAGCAGCGACGGAATCTCGGCCCGGTAGGTCTGGAGCTGCGCGTAGGCGCTCCAGATGGTGGCGTCCTCGTCGGTCGCGTTCTTGAGTTCCAGCACCGCCAGAGGCAGGCCGTTCACGAACACCACAATGTCCGGCCGGCGGTTGTGCTGACCCTCGATCACCGTGAACTGGTTGACGGCTAGCCAGTCGTTCGACGTCGGATGGTCGAAGTCGATCAGCCGGACCCGGTCGCCCGCGACCGACCCATCGGGCCGGCGGTACTCCACCGGCACGCCGTCCCGCAGCAACCGATGGAAGGCGCGGTTGTTGAGGAGGAGCGAGCCGGTTTCAGGCCGGAGGACCTTCCGGAGCGCCTCCTCCCGATCGTCCTCGGGAATGGCGGGGTTGAGCTTCCAGATTGCGGTTCGGAGCCGGGCCACGAGCACCACCTCGCCGAACGACGCCCGCTCGGCCTCCGGCTCGCCCGGAGCCATCCGGGGTCCGTGGCCGATGGCGTAGCCGAGGCCCTCGAGCCAAGCCAGCGTCGCGTCTTCGACGTGGGACTCGTTGAGGTGGCTCATGGCTTCCGAGGCAATTTCTTCAGGGCTTCCGCGGCCTTCTCGAATTCGGCATCCACTGGCCGGGGCTCGGCGTCTCGAAGCGCCCGAAACCGAGCATACTCAGCCTCGGCCTTCGCCTTGGCCTCTTCGGCGGAGACGGCTCCCGCGTGGTCCAGTTTCTTCCGGCCGGACACGGTCAGAAACTCGTCGAGCTTGGTGATCCAGCCACGCATCGTCATCGGCTTCCGGTCCAGGGCCTGGAGCTCGGCGTAGTCGAGATACAGGGTCACCACCCGGTTCAGGATCTGCAGCTCGTCCGCCGTCAGATAGTTTTTTGCACCGCCCACGTCCTCTTTCCGGATGATCCCGCCGGGCCGGGTCGTCTCCATTCCCATCCGGGGCTTCGCGGAATCCGCCCGCGCCGCGATGACCTCGGCGGCGGTATGACCGTGGCTGGCCCAGTGGATCTTGTTCTGGACCGTGGCGAAGAACTCCTGCGAGGCCTTCGTGTCCGGGGTGTAGTCCACGCTGGTGGCGTAGATGTCGAGGACCTTCTGGTAGAACCGGCGTTCGGAAGAGCGGATGTCCCGGATCCGCTCCAGCAGCTCGTCGAAATAGTCGGTCTGGCCTTTGCCGGGCGGGTTCTTGAGCCGCTCGTCGTCCATGGTGAAGCCCTTCACCAGGTACTCGCTCAAGCGCGCGGTGGCCCACTGACGGAACTGGGTGCCCCGATGGCTGCGGACTCGGAAGCCAACGGCCAGGATGGCGTCCAGGTTGTAGTGCTCGATCTCCCGGGTAACCTCCCGGACCCCCTCGGTTCGAACTATTCGGAATTTCCGAATAGTTGCCTCAGAGGGAAGCTCACCATCGGCGTAAATGCCCTTCAGGTGCTCGTTTACGGTCGGTACCGACACCTGAAATAGCTCCGCAATGAGCGCTTGCGAGAGCCAGATTGTGTCGCCCTCAAGGCGGCACTGGACTCGGGTGCGGCCGTCCTCCGTTTGGTAGAGGATGAGGGCGGATTGCGGTTCGGCCCTATCGGTCACGGGCCGTGGCCCCTTTCCGATTCGAACGCAGCCCGTCTCAACTCCCCGCTCAGCAGCTTCGGCAGCAGGGTGTCGCGCAGGGCGGCGAGGATGCGCGTCTGGATGCGGTTGGCCTCGGCCTGTTCGTAGAGGCAGGCGCAGATGCGATGGAATCCTTCAAGAATCTTCGGCTCCGGTGGAACTGCGACCCGAATGGCCCCGATAATTTCAGGGCGGACAGCAGGGTACGCTCCACCGTCAGCCATTTGGCCGAGGTATTCAGACACGTCAGGTTGAGTCATCGCTGCATGCACGAACGACCATGGCACCGCGGTTGGCGTGAGGACGGCGAAGCCAGTGGAGGCGACCCGGTTCTCAGGTGGGTTCAACGCGAGGAAGTAAGAGCCTCGGTCGGGTCGAACGGTGGACAGAACGGTATCGCCATGTCGCAAGCGCCGGCGCGCCCGGCTTGGCTCCTCGCCACGCCTGTAGGTACTAATTTCTGCGACGTCGCCCCGACTGACTTCAGAAATCTCGATGTACTCGAGGGCCTCTAGGTCATCGTTTCGTGACAGGGTCCACGAGTTAATCGCGCAGAGTTCGCCAACGGCAACACGATTCCAACCAACCGGTAAGATGCCGGGTTCGCCATGCTCGAAATGCGCGGGGAAGTGGGCGGTGGCGGCGTCGAGATCGACCGTGGTCGTACGGCCATCGAGTTTCGCCCGCACGGGATCGAAATCCACGAACCAGCTCTGGAACAGCGCCCGCGCCATCGCCTCCAGCGTCGCGTTCATCCGCCGGTTCAACTCGATCTTGTCGTCCAGCGACCCAAGCACCGCCGCGATGGCCTTCTGCTCCGCGAGGGGCGGGTGGAGAATTGGTAGAGCCTCAAGAAGCGGAATGCGCAGATTGCTGACCGTCGACCCAGTGCCCTCGTTTACGTGGATTTCCTGTTGAACCGTCCCTGATTGGATGGCATAGAGCAGGAATCGCGGGTCGCACTTCTGCGTGTTGGCCCGCAGGATCGGAGCCCTTGTCAATAGGTGTGTAATCGGCATCAGGCGGCGCGCAGCTCTCGGGTCGGGGTCAACTCGCGGACGCCGTCGCGGTAGAGCACGCCGTCGG
>JAYTTT010000437.1:0-47838 GCA_043744895.1 Gemmatimonadota bacterium
TGCCCGTGATATCAGGGAATCATCCCGTGAGACCGGAGCCGACCGCATCTCGTCGCCCTCGGCGGGTTCCAAGGCCAGGTTGACGGTGATCAAACCCTCGGTGACCAAGTTGTTCCACAGAATCTGCACTGCCGCGAACGGCGCCGGGAACCCGGCCAGCACGGCGGCAAGCAGCACCACCACCTCGGCCGCCGCGGTCGACAAAAAGAGGAGGAGAATCTTCTTGATGTTCCGATAGACCAAGCGGCCCTCGGCCACCGCCGCGACGATGGTGGCGAAGTTGTCGTCGGTGACCACGATCTTAGCCGACTCCTTGGCCACCTCGGTGCCGCTGATCCCCATCGCGACCCCGACATCGGCGCGGGCCAGGGCCGGCGCATCGTTGACACCATCGCCGGTCATCGCCACCACCTCGCCGGCCCGCTGGAACGCTTCGACGATCCGGAGCTTCTGGGCCGGTTCGACCCGGGCGAAGACCGACACCCGATCGATCCGGCGATCGAGCTCAGCATCGGTCAAGCCGCTCAGTTCGCTTCCGTCGAGGACCAAGTCCCCGGGACGACTGATCGCCAAGGCGGACGCGACGGCAAGCCCGGTCGCCCGGTGATCGCCGGTTACCATCACTACCCGGATCCCGGCCGCCCGAGCGGCGTCGAGAGCCGGAGGGACTTCGGGACGAGGCGGATCAAGCTCACCGAAGAGGCCCAGCAACGTTGCCCGCCCGCGGAATGACCCGAATCCGTCCTCACCGTCGACGCCAGCTGCGGGCACCTCGGCCACGGCCAGCACTCGGAGGGCCTGACCGGCCATGGCATGGGCGGCCTGCGAAACCTCGGCCCGGCTCGCAGCGGTCAGGGAAATTCGTTCACCGTTGATCCGGACAGCCGAGCAGAGCTCAAGGACCGTTTCGGGCGCGCCTTTGATCACCACCCACCCCGCCTCCGCAGGGCCGTGCCAGGTCGCCATCAGCTTGGCGACTGGATCGAAAGGAATCTCGCCCCGGCGGGGATGGTGGGCCCGGATCTCCTGGGGAACCAGGCCGGCCTTCAACGCCACGGTAACCAATGCCACTTCGGTCGGGTCGCCCACCGCCTGCCACCCCTCACGACCCGGGTGTGGCGGGCTGAGGCTGGCGTCGTTGCAGAGGACGCCGGCCTCGAGCAGAGCCGTCAGGTCCGGGTCCTCACCTGGCCGAAGGGGCCGACCGTTCTCCAGGAGCGCACCCTCGGGTTGGTAACCGGCGCCGGTGACGAGGAGACCTCGGCCGGCGGGGAGGTGCACCGCGGTGACCGTCATCTCGTTGCGAGTGAGGGTCCCGGTCTTGTCGCTACAAATCACGGTGGTCGAGCCCAGCGTTTCGACCGCCGCCAGCCGGCGCACGATCGTGCCCCGCTTGGCCATTCGCTGGACCCCGATCGCGAGCGCGATGGTCAGGGCCACCGGCAGGCCTTCGGGCACCAAGCTGACCATCTGGCTGATGCCGATCAGCGCGATCTCGGCCAGCGGAATCCCGCGGAGCCAGCCGATGCCGACCACCAGCGCAAACAGGACGACGGCCGCCACGATGATCAGGTGGCCAAGCCGGTCGATCCTCCGCTCCATCGGCGTACGAGGCTCCGCCGCCCGCTCCGCCAACGAGGCGATCCGGCCCAGTTCGGTCGCCGAGCCGGTGGCGACCACGACCGCATGGCCCCGCCCCGCCACGACGTGGGTCCCCGCGAACACCATGTTCCCGCGATCGGCCAGCACGGTGTCAGCCGAAAGTTCGGCGGGATCCTTGGCGGCGGGCACCGATTCGCCGGTGAGTGACGCCTCGGTGATCTGCAGTCTGGTGGTCGAGAGGAGCCGGGCATCCGCGGTGACCGCGTCGCCCGCCGCGAGAACGATGAGATCGCCGGGCACCACCTCGCGAGCCGGTACCGTCAGATCGCGGCCGGCCCGGCGGACCCGGGTGCTGAGCCCGGCAATCCGTCGGAGCGAGTGGAGCGAGCGCTCGGCCCGGCCTTCGTGGAGGGCCCCGAGCACCGTGTTGATCGTCACGACCGCAATGATGACGATCGCGTCGCTCGGGTGGCCGAGAAGCAGAGCGAGGAGGGCCGCCCCGCCGAGGAGATAGGTCAGAGGACTGGCGAGTTGCCGCAGGATAACCGCGACCCAAGACGTCGTCGGTGGTTCGGGCAGGGCGTTAGGTCCGAACTCGGCGAGACGCTGACCAACCTGGTCCAAGGTCAGCCCGTGATCCGGGTTGACCTGCCAGCGCGCCAGCGTTTCCGCCGCCGCGCCGGTGTGCCAACCGGGGGCTTCGCTCTGAGCCACGTCGAGAGTATCGATAGGGACCCGCGTCAGGCCACGCCGATCAGATCGCGCAACATCGCCGCCGCCGTGGGCACGGCGTCGATTTCCTCGGACGTGGCGTGGAGGATCCCGCTGATGTCGGTGCGATAGACGATCCCCATCTCGTCGGCACCCATCCGGGCCAACGGGTGGGCGAGCGGAAGCGACGTCGGCGCCACCGTGAGACGCCAGTCGCCGGTGTCGCCGATCCGGGCGGCCCGGCCGAGGAGCACCAGCCGCTCGCCTCGGGCCGCCGCGGCTCGAAGGTCCGCCAGCGTCACGTCCCGAATCCCCCGCACCGACAGATCGCTGAGGACGGTCGGCCGGTCCAGCACGGCGTTGGCGAGAATCACCAGCTTGACCGCCTGATCCCAGCCGTCGACATCGAGACTGGGGTCGGCTTCCGCCACGCCCCGCCGCTGCATCTCCGCCAGCGCCGCGCCGAAGCTCTGCCCCGACTCCATGGCCCGGAGGATTCCCTGGCTGGTCCCGTTGAGGATGCACTCGACCTCGAGAATCCGGGCCCCCGCCAGATCGCGACGGCCCAAGTTGATCGTGGGCAACGCGCCGCCCACGCAGGCCGAAAAGCGAAGGGTCTCGCTTCGAGCCGCCAATTCCTGATAGGCGAGCGCCAGCGGCCCCTTGTTGGCGAGGATGCAAGCCATCCCCCGGGCCTGCGCCAAGCGAACGTGATCCAGTCCCGGCTGGCCGTCCTTCAGGTTGACCGGCGTGGCTTCGAGCAGCCCATCCGCGGCCACCGCCTCGAGCAGGGCCATGCCGCTCATCCCGGGCCGTCCGACCGACGACAGGCCGCCCACCGAATGCCCGGCTTGCTTGGCGTGGAGCAACGCCCGGAGGTCGAGCCCGGACGGATCGACGGCGGCGCCTCCCGAGTCGGCTCCGCCGACGACGATCACCTCGAGCCCGTGGCGTTCGTTGAGGATCGACCGCTGGCTTTCCAGGATCGACAACAAGCTCCGGCCGACATTGCCAAGCCCAGTGAGAACCACCCGAATCGTTTTCAGGAAACCGACGCCTCCAGGCGCAGAGTGGGCCTTCGGGTCAAGATCGGGTCGAGCCGGAGCGGGCGCAAGGGCAATCCCTTGACATGGCGATGGCTCTATTATATGGTACGCCATATGTCTACCTCAGCCAAAACGACCGTCTATCTCGACGGCAACGACTACGAGAGCATCAAGCGCCTGGCCCGGCTCCGGGGCCAGAGCGCCGCCACCTTAGTGCGGGAGGCCGTGGCGCGCTACGTCGCGAACCCGGGCGGAAGCACCGGGCCGGCGAGTATCGGCATTGGCCGGAGCCACCGAGCGGATCTCTCCGACCGGGCCGAGTCGCTGCTGGAAGGCATGGGACGCCGGCGGTGATCATCGCGGACACCGGCGCCATCCTGGCTCTGATCGACGCCGATGACCGCCACCACGTGGCATTCCGGTCCCTTTTCGTAAACGGGGGAGCTCGTTGGCTGCTGCCGTGGGCCATCCTGCCGGAAGTGGACTACCTCCTCGGCGAGCACGTCGGCCGGCGGGCGCAGCAAGGATTCTTCGCCGACGTCGCGGCGGGCGCCTTCGAGGTCGATTGGGGAGACCCGGGCGACCTCCGCCGCGCCCGGGAGTTGGACGCCAGGTATGACAAGCTCCGGCTCGGCCTGGTCGACGGGGTGGTGATCGCGACGGCCGAGCGGCTCAAGGCCCGCGGGATCGCAACGACCGACCTCAAACACTTCGCCGCCGTCGCGATCCGCGGAAAGCCGCCTCTCCTGCCGCGGGATCGATAGGATCCCTATCTTCTTCACCGTCTCTCCTTTTCGGCGCCTCGAGGTTCCCAATGCCGCTCAACCTCCGCACTTCGTTCCGGCTCCTCCTATCCGTCCTGCCCCTCGCCCCACTCGCCGCCCAGATGGACGAGCAGAGGGGGTTCGTTTGCCAACGGCCGCGGAATTTGCCGCGCTGAAGGATCGGATCAACCGGGCAGTTGAAGGAATTCAGCGACGCGGCGGTACCGTGGTTCTGCTTTACATGGTTGCGTGTGGCGAGCGACGCCAAGTTGAGGAGGGCCTCTTCCCTCGCTGGAAATATTGGGACCAGCTAGCGTCCCAGACTCGGGCCCTCGCAATCGCCACTGAGGACTACCCCGACGGGTCACACCTCGACGCGGCGGACACGCCGGCTTGGTCGGCGGCACTTGGCCGGGTGATACAACGGGCGAGAACGCGGCACTGACGGCCCTTGGTGATGTCCGTATCGGCGGTCCAGTCAAAGTCGAGCTCCACCACTTCCCGCTGGCGGACCGGAATCCACAGACTTTCGTCGACATCTACCGGGCCAAGGCATCGGATTACCGGCCGGCATGGATGCGGATCGACCACGAAGCCGGCCGGGAATCGAGGGTGACGGTGGGCATCCTCCCTCGTTAGGCCCTTGGCTCACGGCACCGGGGTGCCCCGATTCTTGAAGTTCTGGAACCACCCCTCGCGGAACGCGATCGTGTGGAGGAAGTTCGAGGGCCGGTTGAAGTAGGCATGCCACTCGTCCTTGAGCCGGACCATGACCGTCGGCACCTGCCGCATCTTCAAGGCCATGTAGTACTCCTCCGTCTGGGGCATCGGGGTCCGGAGATCACCCTCCGCCGTGAGCACCATCGTCGGCGTCTTGACGTTGCCGACATACATCAGCGGCGAACGCCGGAGATGTTCCGACGGGTCTTCCCACGGGAACTTGGCGAAGTTGTAGTACCACCCGGGCCCGTCGGTCGTCCCCACGAACGAGATCCAGTTGATGACCGGACACTCGGACGAGGCAGCCGTGAATCGGTCGGTATGTCCCACGACCCACGCCGTCAACACTCCGCCCCCGCTACAACCGTAGACGAACAAGTTCTTGGTGTCGATGTACCCTCGGTTGATGACGGTATCGACGCCCGCCATCAGATCGTTGAAGTCCTTCCCCGGGTAGGCGTTCTTGATCTCGTTACCGAAGCTGCTCCCATAGCCGGAACTTCCCCGCGGGTTGGTGAACAGCACCACGTACCCCATCCCGGCGTAGATCTGCCACTCCCACCACATGTAGGTGAGGGAACTGGCGAACATGCCGTGCGGTCCGCCATGAATCGACAGCATCAACGGATACTTCTTCTTCGGATCGAAGTCGGGCGGTTTGATGATCCAGCCCTGGACCTTGAGCCCCTCGACCGAGGGATACCAAACCTCTTCCACGCTGCCGAGCCGCTTGCCGGCCAGGATATCGCCATTCAAGTCGGTGATCCGCCGAGGCGTGGGTGACTTCACGTCGAACGCCACCACGTCGCCGGGCGAGGCCGTGGTGTTGAGAATGGCCGCTGCCATACCCGTGGGCGAGAGACTGAGACCGCTCAACAGATGATCGCCGCTGGTGAGCCGCTTCGGTTCGCCCCCGGCCGCCGCCGCGAAAAACAACTGAGCCTGCCCCCGGTCCTGCGCCACGTAATACACCCCGCTGCCGTCCGCCGCCCACGAGACGTTCTCCGGCGAACGGTCGAGCGAGCCGTCGATCCGCCGGGGGTTCGACCCGTCGATTCCCATCAGGTACAGTTTGTTGGTGATGTAGGTATCGTCGGTCCAGTCGTACCCGAGGTAGGCCACCATCCGCCCATCGGGCGACACCACCGGTCCGAAATCAGGCCCCTTGCGGCTCGTCAGCTGACGGACCGCTTTGGTCCCGACGTTGACCGCATAGATCTCCGACTCCCGCCACTGATACTCGGCCTTGGCCACCCGGAGCCCGCTAAAGAGCAGTTCGCGGCCGTCCTTCGACCACGAGAGTTGGCTGTGATTCCACGGGCCGTCGGTGAGCTGTACCGGCGTCCCCCCGCTCGCAACGACCACGAAGATCTGAGTGTGCCCCTCGTCGACGTAGCCGTTCCAATCGGACCGATACTGCAACCGGTCGACCACCTTCGGCTCGGCAGCCCAGGTCGCTCCCGCCGGTTTGCCGGGAATTGCCGTGCTCCATTTCGACTTCTCCGGCACCATCGCGGTAAAGGCAATCCACTTGCCGTCCGGCGACCAGGTCAAGTTCCCCGGCCCCGACTCGAGCCGAGTCACCTGGGTCACCGCCGCCTCGGCGTCCATGTACCGGACGAAGATCTGGGCCCCGGTCGGGTCGCCGAGCTTCACGAACGCGATCCGGGTCCCATCCGGCGACCACCGCTGGCCACCGGCGTCGACCAGCCACCGGTTCTTGGTGCCGTCACTGGTGACCAGCCAGACCGACTGTTTCCATCGATCGGTCATCTTGTCGATCCACCAGCGCGAGTAGGCCACCTGCTTGCCGTCCGGTGAGATTTCCGGCCCGCCGCCCCGGAAGAAATCCTTCGGCGCCTCGGCGTTCAGGAAATCTTCCATGGTCAGGCGGTTGAGGACGGGGGTCTGGGCGGCCAGGGAGACGGGCGCGGCGCCCAAGACGACCAAGGCGATCTGGAGGAGGCGGGCAAACGACGACATGGATACTCCTGCTAGAGCTTGAGATTCCCGACGGCCGACGTCAATCGGTCGCCGGCTTGGGCCAAGTGTCCCGCCGAGGCGGTAATCTCCTCGGTGGCGGCATTGAGTTCCTGGGCCGCCGCCGCCATTTCCTGAGCCGACGCCGCGTGCGATTCAACCCCCGACGCCAATTCCCGGGTCCGGCCCGCAATGCCTTCAACCAGCGACCGAACTTCATGGGCCGCCCTCGACACCCCGCGGGTCCACTCGTCGATTCCCTCGGCCTCCTGGGCCACGCTCCGCAGCCCCTCGACCGCTGAGACCGCCGCATCCCTAGCCTGCAAACCGCCCTGGCCGAGCCGGTGCATCCGCTCCCGGGTCGCGGCCACTCGCTCCAGGATGGCCCGGACGGTTTCGCTGGTGGCGGTGGCGGTCTGGGCCGCCTGCGACGCCAGCTTCCTGACCTCGTCGGCCACGACGGAGAACCCCTCGCCCTGCTCGCCGGCCCGGGCCGCTTCGATCGAGGCGTTGAGCGACACGACCCGGGTCTGCTTGGCAATGGCCCGGGACTGATCAAGGAGCCGCTCAATTTCTGCCGTTGCCTCGACCAGCCCATCGGCTTCAGCCGCTCCCCGCCGAACATCCTGAGACAGCGTCTCAAGTGCGGCGGCGCTTTGCCCCAGGCGTTCCTGGTGGTTGCGGGCCAAGGCCGCCAGCTCGGCGTTCCGCTCGGCGGTCCGGGTGGCCCCGGCGGCGACTTCCTGGGCAATCGTGAGAATCCGGCCCGCGTCGTCCGCCACGTTCCGAACCAACGAGGCTTGCCCGATGGCCCGCTCGGTCAGTTCGGCCGTGGTGCTCGCGACGTCCTCGGTGCTGCCCATGACCTGACGGGTCGCCTGAGAGATCTCGACCGACAGGGCGGCCGATTCTTGCGCCGCCCGCCGGATCGAGTCGACCAGCCGCCTCAACTCCGAGACCATCAGGCGAACCGACTCGGTCAGCGGCCCCCCGCCCACCGCCTGGATTTCGGCCTCAGTGACCCTCAGATCGCCCTTGGCCAGCCGGACCGCCACCTGCTCGGTCGCGGCGAGCGGCCCGATGATCATTCGCATAAACCACCGCTCAACCAAGCTCACCGAGATCAGGGCGGCGGCGGCAAAGCCCCCAACCAAAGCGGCCTTGGGCCAGTCCGAACCGATTTCGAGGATGGCCCAGACCAGGGCCGTCAGGGCGACCACGATCGCAACGCCGGCGAACTGGAGCCGCCGGGTCAGCGGATGGATGGAGGGCATGGGACGAAAGGTAATCCGTGTCCTATATTCCCCCCATGACTTACACCCCGCAAACCCTCGAGCCCAAGTGGCAGCAGCGCTGGGCCGAGCACCGGACCAATGAGCCCGACTTGGACCGGGCCGCGAAGCCGTTCTACAACTTGATGATGTTCCCCTACCCGTCGGCCGAGGGCCTTCATGTCGGGAACTTCTACGCCTTTACCGGCAGTGACGTCTACGGCCGGTTCATGCGGCTTCGGGGACACACCGTCTTCGAGCCGATCGGGTTCGATGCGTTCGGGATCCAAAGCGAGAACTTCGCCCTCAAGGTCGGAACCCATCCCGGCGTCCTGATCCCGAACAACATCAAGAACTTTACCCGCCAACTGATCCAGTTGGGTGGGATGTTCGACTGGAAGCATGTGCTCTCCACCACCGATCCGGACTATTACCGGTGGACCCAATGGATCTTCCTCCAGCTCTATCAGGCCGGGAAGGCCTACCGAGCGAAGGCGGCCGTCAATTGGTGCCCCAGCTGCAAGACCGTCCTGGCCAACGAGCAAGTCGAGGGCGGCATCTGCGAGCGGTGCGGCAGCCAAGTGGAGCAGCGGCGGCTGGAGCAGTGGTTCTTCAAGATCACCGACTACGCTGAGCGGCTGCTCGACAACCTCGACGACCAGTCGAAGATGGATTGGTCGGCCAAGACCACGACGGCGCAACGGAACTGGGTCGGGCGGAGCACCGGGGCCGAGATTGATTTTGCGGCAGCGGGCGGAAACATCCGGGTCTTCACGACCCGGCCGGACACGATCTTCGGGGCCACGTTCATGGTGCTGGCGCCCGAGCACCCGCTGGTGGCCGGCCTCACCACGGCGGCGCAACAGACCACCGTCACGGAGTACCAGAAAGCCGCGGCCGCCAAGGATCTGCTCTCCCGGAAGGTGGGCGACAAGGACAAGACCGGCGTCTTCACCGGTGGGTACGCCACCAACCCGGCCACCGGCCGGCCGATCCCGGTCTGGATCGCCGACTACGTCCTGATGGACTATGGGACCGGCGCCATCATGGCGGTGCCCGGCCACGACGAACGCGACTTCGAGTTCGCCGTCCGGTTTGGGCTTCCGGTCGTCCGGGTGGTGGCCGGCGCCGATGAAACCGAGGCCACCCCGGTGACCAAGCCCTCGGTTGATACCGACACCGCTCGGCTGGTCAACTCAGGCGAGTTCAGCGGCCGCGGCGTAACCGACGCCACCGCCGCGATCGTCAGGTGGCTCGAAACCAAAGGCGCCGGCAAGGGGGTCGTGAAATACCGGCTCCACGACTGGTGCATCTCCCGCCAGCGATACTGGGGCCCGCCGATTCCGATCATCTATTGCGACGAGTGCGGCGCCGTACCCGTTCCGGAAAAGGACCTTCCGGTGGTGCTGCCCCAGATCGAGGATTTCCGCCCCGACGATTCCGGAGTCTCGCCGCTGGCCCGCCACAAGGAGTGGTATCACGTCGCTTGCCCCACTTGTGGGAAACCCGGCCGTCGCGAAACCGATGTTTCCGACAACTTCCTCGACTCGGCCTGGTACTTCTATCGCTATCTCGCTACTGAGTTCGCCGACCGGGCGTTCGATCCGGCCCGAATGAAGAAGTGGATGCCGGTGCCGATGTACATCGGCGGCAACGAGCACGCCGTGCTCCACCTGCTCTACTCGCGGTTCATCGCGATGGTCCTCCACGACCAGGGAACCATCCACTTCGAGGAGCCGTTCCGGCGGTTCCGGGCTCACGGTCTGATCGTCAAGGACGGCTCCAAAATGTCCAAGACGAAGGGGAACGTCGTGAACCCCGACGAGCTCATCGCGAAATGGGGAGCCGATACCCTCCGCCTGTTCCTGATGTTTCTGGGCCCCTTCGAGGATGGTGGTGATTTTCGGGACGCCGGTTTGGCCGGACCGCGACGGTTCCTCGACCGGCTCTGGGATTTGGTCGATCAATGCGAACGCAAGACCCTCACCGGCGAGGAGCTCCATCAGAGTATCGTGATCAAGTGGAACGCCACCAAGAAAAAGGTGACCCACGACCTCGAGACGCTCGGCTACAACACCGCGATCGCGGCGATGATGGAGCTGCTCAACGCGCTCCGAGACTCGAATTGCAGCGCCCGGCAGATCGTCAAGGACATGGTGATCATGGTGGCGCCGTTTGCACCCCACTTTGCCGAAGAGTGCTGGGAACGGCTGGGGGGCAAAGACACGGTATTCAACGCCGGCTGGCCGGCCTGGGACGAGGCCATGACCCAGGATCGCACCATTGACATCGCGGTTCAGGTGAACGGCAAGACCCGGGGGACGGTGCGGGTCGGCCGGGGCGCCACCGAAGGGGCGGTCCTGGCCCGGGCAACCCAGGACGCCACCGTGTTACGCGCGATCGATGGCAAGGACATCCGGAAGGTGATCTTCGTCCCCGATCGGCTGATCAATTTGGTGGTCTAGCGCCAGGCCCCTTCCGAATTCCCCGGGGAGCGCTAGACTACCATCATATGATGACCCTCATCCGAGAGGCTCGGCTCCGGCCCGAGTTCGCCCACCTCTATCCCGAACTCGCGGCCGGCCAATGGCTGTCGGCCTCCGTGGTGGGCGCCACCATTCTGATGTCGCAACTCAGGTCGAGCCGCCCCCCATCGTTAGGCGACCGGCTCCTGCCCGATGAACACTTCGAATTTCGAGGGGGTCCGGCCCGCGAATTTGAACGCGCGCTCCGGACCCGGTTCGGCGAGGCCGGGCCGCCGGCCTCGGCTCGGCAGCACTAGAGCCCGAGGCCGATCAGCAGCAACCCCCCGGCGGGTGCCAGCAGCCCGCCGATCAACTTGAAGACCCCCTCGCCAAACTTGACCACCTCGCCGAGCGCCGCGAGTTCTTCGGTCGTCAGCTCCCGGCCGCCGTCACCCTTGATGATCGGATTGGCCGAGGTCCCAGTCACCGTTGCGAACAGCTTGCCGTTGACCGTCACCTTGGCGTCGATCGCGCTCTCCGTGCCCTTCGAGCTGACCACGATCACATCACTGCCCGCGGTGACCGTCAGGTCGATTTCGGTCGGGCCGGTCCCGCCACCGGCCGGGCCTTTGACCTTAGCGGCGATCGTGAACTGTTTCGCCGCCACCTCGAGCTTGGCGTCGATCGTGGCGGTGCCGCCCCGCCCGAACAGCTGGCCGGTCGTGGTGATCTTGAAATCAACCCGGTCGGTCCCGTCGCTCATATAGCCGGCGACGTTGACCACCGCGACCCCCACTGTACCGCTCAGATCGAAGCCGTAGTCGAGAAAGGTCTTGCCATTCGAGGTGACGACGAGCCGAAGTCCGGCCGATGTCAGGCTCGCAGCCTTCTGGTCCGTCAGATCGGCCGCCCCGATCTCTTGTCCCACGATCGGCTGATTCGAGGCGTCGTTCTGATACAAGACGAACCGAACCCCGTTGGCCGGCGCTCCCGTGCGGTCGGACGCGATGTACTTCTTCGTCGCCGGGTCATAGACCAGCGTCTTGCCCAGCATCGGGCTCCGGATGATCGGAATCAACGCGGCTTGAGTTTGGGGCTGGAGAATCCCCACGATGTTCCGAACGGCGGCCAAATAACGATCGGTACCTGAGGCTGCCGTTGGGCCCGCCGAGGCCCCGATCTGACCACCGAGTGCCTGGAAGCTCTTGAGCACCGGCGATGCTCCCACCTGCTCCACCGTCGCCAGACCGTCCTTGACCTGCCGGCTGTTGAAGGTGGCGGGCTGGCTTGGAGCATTGCTGTCGGAACACGCCGCCAATACCGCGAGCGCACCGCTCGCCATGATCGTTCGCATCGTGATTCGCATGATCTCAACCCTCCCGTGGTGAATTCGCGCCATCATTGCCACCGAGCCCGTCGCCCCGCCCGAAGCCGCGAATGACGCGGAGCCGGTCCTGCTGATCCTTGGTCAGGAGATTCTTGATCCGGATCAAGAGGCCCATCTGCACCTTCTTCACTTCGTTTTCGATCTTGAGCATCTTGTCGGCTTTGGCCAGCGCACCGGCCTCGTCGACTTTGGCTTCTTCGATCAGTTCAACCAGTTCAAGCGCCGGCTCAGCCATGTCCATCTGGAGTGGAACCAACTCGATCTGGGCCTTCTTGATTACCTCCAGTATAGCACTCCGCTGCTGGGGGGAGAGGCCAATGTCCTTGGCGCGCTGGAGGACGAGTTGGGGGTCGAAGAACGCCTTTTCGAACCGCTCGTCCTTCTTTTCCTGGGCCACAGCCGGGGCGGCCACGGCCAGCAGGCCCGCCACTATCGGAAACCAACGGAACTTCATAACGGATGTCCTTTCAACCCCGGCAAGTTCGCGAACCAATCATCGGAGCGCCCGATCGACGGCACCGACTGGACGTCGAGAAGAAAATCGGTCGGCATCCGGAGATCGCCAACCGCGATGGTGAATGGGGCCGCGGCCGGGCTCGGGCGGTGCCGCGCCACCAGGACCAGCGCAACCACCGCGGTCGCGGTAGCCAACGCCCAGAGTGGCGCCCATGACCGGCGCCGGGCCCGCCGCCGCGACATCACCCGGTCGAACGACGGTGCCCAGGCGGCATCTTCGGCCCGCATCCGTTGAAACTGGTCTTTGAGGTCGTGCTCGGATTCGTTCATGCTCTCTCTCCCCCTTCGCCTAACAGTAGTCGTAGCCTGGCCTTGCCGCGTTCGTAGTGGGTTCGCGCCGTCCCCACTCGGATCTTCAACACCAGGGCCGCCTCCTCGATCGTGAGATCCTGGTAAAACACCAAGTGGAGGACTTCACCCTGCCGGGTCGAGAGCTTGCCGATCGCGCCCCGCAACCGTTGCCGTGATTCGTCGGCCGACATGGCTTCAACCGGGCCCTTCACCTCCGACGGCTGCTCCCGCCACCAGCGGCCCAACCGGAGCGCCTGATTCCACTGCCATCGATGCTGCTCCTGCGCCGTGTATCGGATCACCCCGAACAGCCAGGTCCGAAACGCGGACCGCCCCTCGAACGTGGTTTTCCCTTCCAGGATCTTGAGATACGCCAACTGGAGCACGTCCTCGGCCTCGGTTCGGTCGCCCCGGCAACAGCGGACGGCCCAGGCGTATCCATGGGAGTGCAACCGTTCCAGCTCGCTCTCGAGATCCCGTCGCTCCATGCGAGGTTCGGCACTCCCAGGTATCAATCGACTGTTAGGTGAGGTTAGGTGGCGGGCACTCGGCCGCCATAGGACACCATTGGGGCAGGAGCGCGTCTACCGTTTGAACGCGAGGACCCCGGCCGCCACCACGGGGTCGGCCAGGAGTCCGAACCGCACCGCCGCCGCGGGTGAATCCGCCGCGGCCACCAGCCGCCTCAACTCGGGCTCAAAGAGTCCGGTATGCACCGCCAACGACCGGCGCGAGAGCGCCAAGCCACTCCGGCGGAGTTCGGTTCGGATCACTTCGCGCTTGGTGGCATCAAGCACCACCGAATCGGCCGGCCGGCCGGCCGCCCGCTCCTTTTGGGCCAGGTCGTTCAGCACGGTTCGAACGACTCCGGTCCGCGGGGCCAGAGACCGGCGCAACGAGGCTTCCCACGCGGTGGGCTCAACCGCGACATCCGGCTGAATCCCGCCATTGATCAGCCGCCCGCCGGGCCCTTGCCACCGCCCGGTGGTGAGCCGGACGGCAATGCTGTCGCCGAGTTGCACGGTGGTCTGGATCAAACCCTTGCCGAAGGTTCGCTCCCCGACCAGAAGGGCCCGGTCATTGTCGCGCAAGGCCGCCGCGATGATCTCGGCCGAACTGGCGGTTCGCCGGTCGACCAGCAGCGTCAACTTGAGATCCGGGTAGGCATCCGGCCCGGCGGCGTTGTACCCCCACCTGATTGTTCGTTTGGCGACCGAGGCGATTTTCTGGCCCGGTGCGAGGAACAAATCGGCGATTCGGAGCGCTTCGTCGATCGGGCCACCCCGGTTGCCCCGAAGATCGACCACCAGACCCTTGAGCTGCCAGGCCCGCAGGGCAGTCAGCGCGGCGCGAACCTCGGTGCTGGAATTTGAGGAAACGCTTCGAAGGGCGAAGTACCCGACGGTGTCGGACAACCTGACCACCGACCCGACGGCTGGAATCTGAGCGGCCTCGTGGACCAACCTGACCTCGAACGGCACCGAGTCGGCGGGAGACTGAACCCGGAGGTCAACCGAGTCGCGCTCCAAGGCGGTCATTGCCCGGTTGGCCGGCCACCGTTCCGACGGTTGCCCGCCGATTTCGTCGACAAAGTCGCCCGGCTTAAGGCCGGCCCGGTCGGCGGCGGTTTTCGGGACGACCGCCGCGACCCGGAGCCCGGTCAGGCCCGCTTCGAGCGTCAAGCCGAGGGTCTCGCCCCGTCCCCGAAGCAAGTTGCGGTAGCTCCGAAACTCAGCCGGACCGAGAAAGGCGGAGTACGGGTCGCCGAGGGTGCTGACTACTCCCTTGGCCGCCTTGACGTAGAGCTCTTCGTCGGTCAATGAGTCAACGAACGTAGTCCGAATGGCGCTCAGCACGTCTTCGAACACTTGGGCAGTGGTGACGGTCCGTTTGGCCTCCTGCACCTCCCGCCACCGGGCAACGCCAAGCCCGAGGCCAAGCCCCGCGCCGAGGCCGGCGATGAAGAGGAGAGACGAACGGGAGAAGAGTCGCATCACCAAACGAGAGTCGCAGAATGAATGCCAGCCGCCCCGCCTTGAGTTTGCCCCCTCCGGGGCCGATTCCACAAGCGGCTATTGGACATAAGTCGCTTTCCGAGGGATATTTGCGGGCCAATTCCATGACTCGAATCGATTCGAAGCTCATCGCCCGGGTAGCCGGCCCGGCTCTTTTTGCCTTGCTTCTGGCGTTCGGCCCGAGCGATCTCTCCTCGGATGCCCGAAAGACCCTGGGGGTTACCGCCTGGATGATCACCTGGCTGATCACCGAGGCGGTCCCGATCGTGGCCACCTCGCTCCTGCCGATCGTGCTCTTTCCAATTCTGGGGATCGCGTCAAGCCGGGAGGCCGCGGCGCCGTACGGCAACGATTTGGTCTTCTTGTTCATGGGTGGGTTCTTCCTCGCGACCGCATTGGAGTATTGGCAAAGCCACGTGCGGGTGGCCTACAAGTTGGTGCTGGCCATCGGCCTGACCGGCAAGCGCGCCGTCCTGGGCATCATGTTGGCCACCGGGTTGATCTCGATGTGGATTTCCAACACCGCCACGGCCGCGATGATGTATCCGATCGCGATCGCGGTCGGGGCCTTGTTCGCCCGGAACCGCGATGGCGACCAAATTCGGACCGCGCTGATGCTGGGCGTGGCGTACGCCGCCACCTTGGGCGGCAACGCGACCATGATCGGGAGTCCGCCGAACCTGATCGTCGTTGGGGCCCTGAAGGAACTGACCGGAACCTCGGTCTCGTTCGTCCAGTTCATGGCCATGGGCCTGCCGATCACCCTGATTCTCCTCCCGCTCTGTTGGGTCTTGCTGGTCTACGGGTGTTTTCGGAGTAAGGCCGATCTCGGCGCCAACGCGAGCGACATGCTGAAAACCCGGCTCGCGGCCTTGGGGCCGATTCAGGGCGGCGAAGCCAGGGTTCTGACGATCTTCACCGCCACTGCTTTGGCCTGGTTCTTACGGGAACGAAAGGAGTTCGGGAGCTTCACCATCCCCGGCCTCGTCGATCTCTTCCCCAAGTTGTCCGATGCCGCCATCGGGGTGGCGGCAGCCATCCTGATGTTCTTGGTCAGCGGGACCACCAAAGAGGGACAGCGCCGGCCGTTGCTTACCTGGAGCGAGGCCCGGACGATTCCGTGGGACGTCCTACTCTTCTTTGGTGGCGGACTCTCGCTGGCCGAGGCGATCGAGAAGCACGGGCTGACGACCTGGATGGCCGGCGGACTTTCAGGCCTCGCGGGGCTGCCGACCTTCGTGATCTATCTCGGCCTGGCAGTCACCGTCCTGATCCTGAGCGAGTTGGCGTCGAATTTGGCGGTCGCGGCCATGATGATGCCGATCACGGTGGCGCTCGCTACGTCGCTCGGCCAGCCCCCGATGGTCTTGATGCTGGTGGCCGGGTTCGCGGCATCGACCGGGTTCATGCTGCCGGTGGCCACGCCACCGAACGCCATCGTGTTCGGCTCGGGGCTGATCAAAGTCAGAGACATGGCGAAGGCCGGCTTCCTGCTCGACATCTTCGCGGTGATCGTGGTGGTCTTGGTGATCTCGTTGATCGCGCCGATGGTGCTGACACCTTGACCCAACCGCCGCACCATCCGCTCCTGGCCGGATATCCGGTCGTCATTCATGTCGAAGTGGCTTGGGGTGACATGGACGCCTATCAGCATGTGAACAACACAGTGTACTTCCGGTACGCGGAGAGCGGCCGGATCGCCTACTTTCAGACCGTCGGGTTTCGGCCGGGCCAGTCGGAGCCGGGCGTTGGGCCAATCCTTCATTCGGTGAGCTGCCGATTCAGGATTCCGGTGACCTACCCGGATCGGGTCCTGGTCGGCACCCGAGTATCTGGGGTGGGCACCGACCGCCTAACCACTCAGTTCCGGATCGTCAGCCTCCAGCATGATGCCGTGGCGGCCGAAGGCGAAGGGACCGTCGTGTCATTCAACTATACGACGGGCCAAAAAGCTCCATTCCCCTTAACGTTCGCGACCGAATCGCCGCTATCCAGGGCGCCTAGACCGCCAGGAGATCACCGAATGCCCATGAGTCGCGAATTCCAGCTCAATCAGCGCCCGGTCGGGATGCCCACCGCGGCCGACTTCACCCTGGCCACCAAGGAATTGCCCCCAGTTGGACCAGGGCAGGTGCGAGTCAAGAACCAGTTCTTGTCGGTTGACCCCTACATGCGGGGCCGGATGACCGACGCCAAGAGCTACGTCCCGCCGTTCGAACTCAATACCGCGATGACCGGCGGCGCGGTCGGCCGGATCGAGGAATCGGCCCATCCCGACCTGCCCGTCGGCACCATGGTACTCAGCATGGAGGGGTGGCGCGAGGGCTTCGTGAGTGACGGCAAAGGGCTCACCAAACTCGACATCTCGGTTGCCCCGCCCCAGGCTTTTCTCGGCACGCTCGGCATGCCCGGCCTAACGGCCTACGCGGGGCTCTTCGATGTCGGCGGCCTCAAGGATGGCGACACAGTCTTGGTGTCGGGCGCGGCTGGCGCGGTCGGCATGGTGGTCTGCCAAATCGCCAAGGCTCGGGGGTGCACCGTCGTCGGGATGGTCGGCTCGGATGAGAAAGGCGCCTGGCTCAAAGCCAACGCCGGGGTCGATGCCACCATCAACTACCGCACCGCGCCGAGCCTTCGGAAGGCCATCCTGGCCGCCGCGCCCGATGGCATCGATCTGACGTTCGAGAACGTCGGCGGCGATCACCTCGAAGCCGCACTGGCGTGCTCGAAGCCCTTCGGGCGCGTGGCGCTCTGCGGCCTGATCTCGCAGTACAACGCCACCGAAGCCGGTCCGGGCATTCGAAACGTCCGCGACATCCTGACGAAACGGCTGATGGTTCGGGGCTTCATCGTCACCGATCACGCCAAACGTCAGCCCGATTTCATTCGGGACATGACCGGCTGGATCAAGGCCGGCAAGATGAAATGGACCGAGACGATCGTGGACGGGTTCGAGAAGATGCCGGAAGCCTTCATCGGGTTGTTCAGTGGCACCAATCTTGGCAAGATGGTCGTTCGAGTCAGCTAACTCCGAGGTATCTCCATGCGGTCGCTGCGCTCCGCTTTCGCCGTCCTCGCTCTGGTAGCTCAGACCGCGACGGCTCAGTCCGGCTATTCGCTCGAACAGATCCGGTCGTATCCGTTTCCGAATGAGCTGGCGGCGGCGGCCACCGGCGGACGGATTGCCTGGGCCTTCAACGAGCGCGGCCTCCGCAACGTCTACGTCGCCGAGGGCCCGGCCTACGCGGCCCGCCGGCTGACCAACTACCAGACCGACGACGGCCAGGAGCTCACCAGCGTCGCGGTGTCGGACAATGGGCAATGGGTGGTTTACGTCCGGGGCGGCGATCACGGCTCCAACTGGGACGACGGCCTTCCGGTCAACCCAACCTTCGCGCCGATGCCGCCCAAGGTCCAAGTCTGGGCGGTTCCCTTGGCCGGCGGCGACCCGAAACTCCTCGCCGATGGCGATGAGCCAGTCGTGTCGCCGCGAAGCGACGTGGTGGCGTTCGTCCGCGGGGGTCAGCTCTATTCGGCACCGATCGACGGATCGGCGGCGGCCAAGCCGCTGTTCAACTCGCGGGGTAGCAACGGATCGCAGGTCTGGTCTCCGGACGGGTCGAAGCTCGCGTTCGTCTCGAACCGCGGCGACCATTCGTTCATCGGGGTTTACGAGGGGCCCGACACCCCGATCGCGTGGCTGGCGCCATCGTACACCCGGGACCGCTCCCCGCAGTGGTCGCCCGATGGGCGGAGGATCGTGTTCGTACGGACGCCGGGGGCCGGAGGCGCACCCGACTCGCTGCTCGCGCGGCGGCACTCGCCCTGGTCGATCTATACCGCCGATGTCGGGACCGCGGCGGCCACCCGGCTGTGGACCGCCCCGACGACTCTGCGGGGATCGGTACCGAGCACCGACGGCGGCACCAATCTCCATTGGGGAGCCGGCCGGATCGTGTTCCTCTCCTATCAGGACGGCTGGCCCCATCTCTATTCGGTCGCCGAAACCGGCGGCGAGGCGATGCTGCTCACCCCGGGCCGGTTCATGGCCGAGCATATCAAGATGTCGCCTGACGGCCGGTGGATGGTGTTCACCGCCAACGCGGGCACCGACCCGCTCGATATTGACCGACGCCACGTGGTGAAGGTGCCGATCGACCGGGCCGCGGTTGAGGTCATGACTCCGGGCGCCGGCCTGGAGTGGAGTCCGGCCATCACCGGCGACGGTACCCTGGCGTTCATTTCGGCCACCGCCGACCGGCCCCCACTGCCAGCCGTCATGCCGATGAACGGCGGCGCCCGCCGGGTGCTCGGTGAAGACCGGATTCCCGCCGACTACCCAACCGGCCGCTTGGTCACCCCGAAGCAGGTCGTCTTCCGGAGCCCCGATGGGGTCACGGTTCACAATCAGCTGTTCGAGCCGTCGGCCGGAACCGGTAAGCGTCCGGCAATCATTTACGTCCACGGCGGCCCGCCCCGCCAAATGCTGCTCGGCTGGCACTACTCCGACTACTACTCCAATGCCTATGCCACGAACCAGTACCTCGCCAGCCAGGGATACGTCGTGTTGTCGGTCAATTACCGGCTGGGAATCGGCTATGGCTTCGAGTTTCACCGGCCGGCGCACGCGGGCGCGGCGGGCGCCTCGGAGTACACCGACGTCAAGGCCGCCGCCGAGTGGCTGGCCCGGCAGCCTAACGTCGATCCGAAGCGGATCGGCATTTACGGGGGGTCGTACGGCGGGTACCTCGTCGCCCTGGCCTTGGGCCGCGACTCGCGACTCTTTGCGGCGGGCGTGGACATTCATGGGGTCCATGACCAGACGATCGAGCGGACCCGAAACCTGCTGTACCCCGACCGCTACGAGCGAGCGCCCGATGCCGACCGGGCCAGCGCCGTCGCCTGGTCGTCGTCGCCGGTCTCCGCAGTCAAGACCTGGACCTCACCAGTGCTGATCATCCATGCCGACGACGACCGGAACGTTCGGTTCAGTCAAAGCACCGACCTGGTTCGCCGCCTTGAGGCCAAGGGCGTGCCGCTGGAAACCCTGGTCATCGTGGACGACACCCATCACTTCATGCGTCACGCCAACTGGCTCACGGTGGGCGGGGCGGCGGCCGACTTTTTCCGGCGCACATTGAAACCGTAGTCGCCGTTCTCGGGGGGCCTAACGAATGCTGTCGCGGGTCTCGACCGGTGCATTCCAGCGGGTCCACACCGCGATCGCCGCGCACCCATCGTCGTGGAGTTCAGCCGGCAACTGGCTGGCCCCGCGGTAGACTTCGATCATTTCGATGTCGCTGGGCGGAATCCGGTTGAGCTTTTCGATGGCGTCGCGGGGGGCCTCGCTGGCCCCGAAATTCAGACCTTTCGTCGGGTTCGGCGGCCCCGCGGCGGCCCCACCGCCGATCAGGCGAACCCCGTCCACCCACACGGTCACCTGCGAGCCCCACCCGCTACAGCGAGTAATCTTGAGGTTGTTCCCGGATTCGAGTCCCGGTGGTCCGATCGTCACCCGGACACCCGGAATTCCCTGGAGGAACTCCAGGGTCTGAATCACGGGCCTTCGATCCAGTTCCGTGCGGCTCAGGTAGGTCCCCTGGCCGAGTCGTTGGCGACGGAAGAAGTCGTCGTACTTGGTCGTGCCGGCATACCGGACCGGCTTCCATGCCTTACCTAGGACCTCGAGGTCAGGGAGCGACTGGGCCGCGACGTCAAGAAACACGGTCACCGTGTCAGTGAGGCCCCACCCCTTTGGAAACACGAACCCGGCTGGTTTGAACCCGATCCGGCGGAAGCTGATACTCGGAGCCGCGGTCGGCAGACGGACTGGTGCCGAGGATTCGGCGATCAGCATCCAGAATCTCGGCCCCGGCGAGTTTTCTGGCCTTATGGTCGCGAACCCGCCCCGCCACGACGCGAAGCGTGTCTTGGGCGCGAAGGACCGTTGGAAATGCCACGAGCAATGCCACCAACCAAGAGAAACGGCTACTCATCCATCCATCCCCTCGGTCGCAGGACTCCAGAACCTCGTAGCAAGTTAGCGCGCGGCCGGGAAGCCAACAGGGAATTGGGTGAGGTGGACCGGCGGCCGGAGACCCTCCCGACAGGTGGGTCATAATGACCCACCAGGTGGGTTGATTTGACCCAGGATTCTGCCGCTTTTGCGGACGTCGAAGAGGTATCTCTCCTGGATCGCCCGGAATGTCCTGGCAACGTCGTGGTGGATGGTGTTGTGATCTTCGCCGCCCTAAGAGGTCGGCTTTGCCCACCCCGACCGCATCGCCGGCTCCAACGCATCACAGACATCGCGCTTGAGATCAGACCGCGGCGCAATCGTGGTCCCGAGTTCGAGATACCGGTCGCCACCCGCGCCATAGGCCGGCCAGGCCGGGCCCTTGCCACCGTTCGGATCGCCGGTCGCCGCGAACCGGGTCCAGTAGTCGCCCATGGTCTGGCTCAGCGCCTCATCGGGCTGCTCTCGCGGGAGCCACGGAAGCCGGTTCCCGAATACGTAGCTGATCTCCGCCGCGTGAAACGCCCCCAGTTTGTCGCCACCGGGCGCCACCCTGGTGAACTGATAGAGAAAGGTCTTCTGCCCCGCCTTCCCCATGGCCCGCGCCGCGATTCGGGTCGGACAAGTAAACAGCATATCGGTCGAGAGCGCGAGACTGGCGGCTTCGATCTCCTCGGCCGTCGAGGCCGGATACAACTCCAGCACCCTGGCCGCCCCTGCCCCCGACGCTTGCGTCACCCACTTCCGGTACCCTTCGGCCGTCCGCTCGAACCGGGGGAGGTAGATCCGAAGCGTCGTCATCTCGAGGGCATTGGTACCCGCCAGCAACGGGACCTTGAGCTGTTCACCCCGCTCGAAGATCCGAACCGTCATGTCGGGGAGCACCCAGCCATCGACGTTCGGCCCGACCAGCATCCCGCCGGCAAACATCCGGTCCTGCGCCGCCAGAAGATCGGCCGCCGGTTTGGCCCGCAGCCCGGCCAGTTGGTCCGGCACGGTGTCAACGCCGACCAACTTAGCCAGCGCCACCCCGAACCGGCCGCTCGCCTTGAGGTCGAGCATCGGCGCCATCGGCGCCCCACTTTCGGCAATGGCCCGATGAATCAGGCCCTTGGCCTGCGGCGATGCCATCAGGTGCATGATGTCGATCGAACCCGCCGACTCCCCAAATACGGTGACCCGCGACGGATCGCCGCCGAATGACCGGATGTTCCGCTTGACCCACCGCAGGGCCTCGAGCTGGTCCATCAGCCCGTAGTTGCCGGCCGCCCCGTTAGGCGACTCGGCTGCCAGGGCCGGGTGGGCCAGGAACCCGAACACCCCCAGCCGGTAATTGACCGAGACGACCACCACCCCCCGGCGGGCCAACGCCGCGCCGTCATACCAGGTGGAAGCGCCGCTCCCGTTCAGGTTGGATCCGCCGTGGATCCACACCATGACAGGCTTCGCGCTCGAGCCGGGAGCCGCGGTCCAGATGTTGAGATAGAGACAGTCTTCGCTCGGGTTGAGTGGCTCGTCGGAAACCTTGTCGGCGGTCCCGAAGACCGCGGCGATCCCCTTGCTCCACACCGACAGCCGATCGGTCTGCATGCAGGAGGGCCCGAATTGAGTGGCTTGCCGCGACCCCGACCCAACTGCTCGGGGCACCGGTGGTTTCCATCGCAGCGCCCCGACCGGCGGCACCGCAAACGGCACCCCCTTGAAGACGGCGACATCGCCGGACCAACCGCCGTGGACCTTCTCCCCATCCGCCGTAGCCTGAGGCGCGGTTTGCCCCGCGGCGATCGCGGCGAAGAGGACAACGGCAGCCGCCGTCATCGTCATGACTTTCATTGGGCCTTCCAGGTGGGATTCAAGATGAGCACGTGTTTGGTTTCCCGTTCGACGGCACTCCGGCTGTAGGCCAGTGGAAAGTACTGATAGTTGGCCCACATCGGCAGCAAATTGTCGTAGAACGGACTGCCCGGCTGGCCGGATTGCCCGGGAACGCTGGTCGCCACCGAATTGTCCCAGTCGGCGGTGTCGAAGATTCCCCGGTAACTCGCGCCGCTCGATTGCAGCCATCCCGGCCCACCGGTCATGTTGACGGTATTGTCGTCGCCGCCTCGACCGGCCGGCGCCAGATCGAAGGCGTTCGACAGTGGGTGCGAAAAGGTGGCGACGTGAATCGTCCCGTACCGCCAGGACCCCGGATCGGCACCGAACTCCTTGGTCAGACTTGCCATCGCGAGGTCGAGGGCCGCGAGGACCATCGAATCGCGAGTCTCGGGACGGGGCGGATGCTTGACCAGTTGAATCAGCAACGGCAGGTCCCATTGGCGCCCTCGCTGCCTGCCGACCTTGTCTCCGAGGAGCGGCTGGTAGACCATCGGGCCCAACGCTCGAAGCCACGCCACGTAGATCAGCGGCTGGGCCGCGTCTTTCCGCATCACGAAGTCCCACTGCCCCAGCAGACTGATGGCCGCCCCAGTGGTTCCCCGCCGCTTGGCCGCTGCCAGTAGTTCCGGCACCAACGCCTTGGCTGGGAGTGAAAGCTCGTCATGCTGCAGCCGCTCGAAGTCGGCCCGAGTCCAGTCCGACCGCCGGCCGAGCTGGTCCTTGATCCGGTTGACCCGGTACGGCGTCGCCCACTCGTAGTTGAGCTGGTGCGGGTACCCCTTGGGCATGATGTTGTGATTGGCGGTCGCAATGATGCCGCCGGCTGGATTCAGCGATTGGGGCAACTTGGAGAAAGGTAAGAAGCCTTTCCATTCGAACCGACCGTCGCCCGGCACCGGTAGCAGGCCGCTCCAGGTTCGGTTCGGATTGAGGCCCGCCGCAATCCAGCCAATATTTCCGTCGACGTCGGCGTAGATCATGTTCTCCGTCGGCAGGCGCCATCGATACGCCGCGGCCTTGAAGGTCGGCCAGTCGCGAGCCCGATCGACCGCAATCTGCGCCAGATAGCCGGCCGTTCCCGGTTCGGTTCCGACGAACCGGATCACGAACCCCTTGGTGCCGGTCGAGTCGACGTTGACGATCGGGCCATGCTCGGTGAACTCAAGGCTGACCGGACGAGCCGCTTCGCCCTTGACCGGGATCGTGTCCGGCACGACGGTCACCGGCTTCCAGGCACCCCGGTGCCAGTAGCACCGGTTAGCGGCCGCTCCGGGGCAGGGGCCGAGCCTTTCGATGTAGACGTCCTGCTGGTCCATTCCGACGATCGTAAATCCGAAGGCAATCCGTTCGTTGTGACCACCGGCCACGCCCGGAAGCGCCGGCTCGCCGGCGCCGATCACGTTCCACCCCGGTCCCACCAGATGGGTCAGGTACCGCAGTGACGGCAGGGTCACGGCCCGGTGCGGGTCGTTGGCTAAGAGCGGCTTGCCCGAAGCGGTTCGCTTGCCGCTGATGACCCAGTTGTTCGAGCCATCGAACCGGGGGTAGCCGAGCCCGGCATACATCTGAGCGGCGGCGCCTAACGACTGGACACTGACCCCTGTGAGATCGAGCCCGGCCACCGGATCGAAGGGCCGAACCGGATCGATCGGAAACAGCTTCTCGACCTTGGCCCGCCCGTACACGTTGATCAGATTGGCCCGGTCGACCTCGGTCAGCGCATTGCTGGTCATCGACAGCGCCGCCATCCGCTGTAGCGGCACATCGTACGCCCACGGTTCCGGCTTGAAGTTGAGTAACGCGAACTCGATCGGGGGATGATCGCGGACGTGGCGAATGTAGGCATTCACGCCGTCGACGAACGCGACGACGATTTGCCGGGCATCGGGCGCGTAGCTGTTCCACTCCCGGCCCATGTCGCCCCGGTACTTGAAGAGCCGGGCAAATTTGTCCCGCTCGACCGAGCCCCGGCCCAGCACCTCGGCCGTTCGACCCTCGCCCTGGCGCCGCCACATTTCCATCTGGAAGAGCCGGTCCTGCGCCGCCACGAATCCCTGGGCAAAGAACAGATCGTGGACCGTCTTGGCATAGATGTGGGGGACGCCCCACCGGTCCCGCCGCACCTCGACGGCGGAGTCGAGACCGCCCACGCCGATTTGGCCATCGATTTGGGCCAATCGAGTCCTGGCCGAGTCGAGGAGCCCTTGGGCCGATACCGGAGCCACCAGCCCAACGGTAGCGAGGGTCAGAACCAGCAGGCGGACGTTCATTGCTTGCCCTGCTCCTCGCTCCAGAGTTTGCGCTGCTCGCGCAGGAGATAGGCATGCACCGCGGCAACATCCGCCGGCTTTAAGATATCGGCGAAGCTCGCCATCCCGACGTTCTTGAGCCGGCCACCGAGCACGATCGAGTCGAAGATGGCGTGGGTCTCGACCGTGATCCGATGGAGGTCAGGATAGGCGGAGAGTCGCGCCTCACCGCGGGCACCGTGGCAAACGATGCACTTGGCGCCGAAGATCGGGGCACCCCGATCGGCCATTGCGTCGGTCATCCCGGCAACGACCGGCGGTTCCGGAGTCGTCTGCTTGACCCGGGCCGGCGGCAGTGGCGTTGCCGCCCCGCCCAGCTTGAAGGCCAACAACCGACCGTAGTTCTGGTATCGATAGGCGGCGATCTCCGACGGATAGACCGGCGCCACCGCGCCGCCGAACCCAGCCAAGACCGCGACGTACTGCTCACCGTCGAGCTCATAGCTGATCGGCGCCGCCATGATGGCCGTTCCGAGGTCGATATCGGCCAATTGCGCTCCGCTGTCCGCCCGGTACACCCGCAGATGCCCGGAGGACGTCCCCTGGATCACCAGATTCCCGGCCGTGGTCAGCACCCCGCCTCCGGCCCAGTCGGCGTCGCCCACCGGCACCCGCCACCGCTCCTTCTGGGCAACGGGGTCGTAGGCAATCAGGACTTCCTTGGTCTTTGGCGAGGGATGCCCGGGGGTTGCAGCCATGACTTGCTCGAACATCGCCCGTTCAGCGGGGCTCACCAGATCCAGGATGAAACCAAGCATCGCGACCGAGCCGACGTTCACGTCGCCCGGGGTCCATTTGTAGACGGGCTGATTGGCGATCACCATGCCCTGCTCCCGCGCCGGGATGTAGGCCAGGCCGGTTGCCGTGCTGAAGGCCATCGGCTGCCAGTTGTGCCCACCGGCCTCGGTTGGGAAAACGACCGCCGGCTTGTCTTTGTAGATGGCCGCCGGGTTGATCTTGGCTCGGCCGGTCGAATCGATCTCGGTGGCCCAATTGGTGTAGACGAACGGTTTGGCCGAAATGAACTGGCCGGTTTCCCGATCGAGGACGTAGTAGTAGCCGTTCTTCGGGGCCTGCATGATCACCTTGCGGAGCCGGCCGTCAATCGTCAAATCGGCCAGAATCATGTTCGCCGTCGCGGTATAGTCCCACAGTTCCCAGGGCACCTGCTGATAGTGCCACTTGAGGGTGCCGTCGTCGGGGTTGATTGCCAGGATCGACACGAGATAGAGGTTGTCGCCGCCCGACGGGTCGCGGTGCCAGCCAGAGTACGGCGTGCTGTTCCCGGTGCCGACATAGAGCAGGTTGAGATCGGGATCGTAGTTCATCTCGCCCCAGACCGTCCCGCCGAGACGGGAGTCCCAATCAGTTTTGGGCCCCCAGGTCTTGAGGGCCTGTTCCATGGCCGGATTCTCGGGCGGTCCCTTGGCTGGGTCGCCGGGCACCGTGAAGAACCGCCACTTTTCCGCGCCAGTTTCGAGGTCGTACGCCGTGACGTAGCCGCGGACCCCAAACTCGGCACCGCTGTTGCCGATCACCACCACGTTCTTGGCCACCTGGGGCGGGCCGGTGATGGTGTAGAACCGGGTGTCCCGCTCGATGAAGGTGTCGGCCCGCCAGAGTTCCTTGCCGGTGGCGGCGTCGAGCTTCACCAGATAGCCGTCGAGGGTTCCGACGTAGACACTGCCCTTGGAAACCTGGACCCCGCGGTTGACGACGTCGCAACAGGCCCGACGATTATAGCTCCCGTCGACCTCCGGATCGTAGCGCCACTTTTCCTTGCCCGTCTTGGCATCGACCGCAAACACACTGCCCCAGGGCCCGGCGGCGTACAAGACCCCGGCGACCATGACCGGGGTGGCCTCCTGACCATGCTCGACCCGACCTCGGTGCGACCGGGCCTCGTACTCCCACGCGAAGCCCACCCTGCCGGCGTTCTCGGCGTTGATCTGGGTCAGAGGAGAAAATCGGTCGCCCCGAAAGGTCCGGCCTAACGATGGCCAGTCGGCTTCGCGGGGGCCGGACGTCGAACACGCCGCCAGAAGGACCACCACAACAGCCAAGGATCGATTCATAGTGTAGGTTGCTCGCTTTTCGAAGGGTACTTCACCGGAACGGATCGACGATCGTCAACTCTCGGAATCGGTGAAAGTCGCGATCGCCGGTAATCAACTCGGTGACGCCGTGCTCGACACAGAGCGCCGCAATGTGCGCATCGTGAATCAGATTGCCGGTGACCCCGGCCGACCGAACCACGGAGTCCATGACATCCCCGTGCCTCGGCGTCTCGGACAACAGGATCAATGACGGCGAGGCGAGCAGCGAGCGCAAGTCGTCGAGCGCAACCTCAGCCGGAACTGGGGGGTGGTAGACCTTAGGATGGGTAACGACCCGGAGGAACTCATACACGCAGGGCCATGGGATGGCCCAGGCGGCGGCCCCTTCCGCACACTCGCCCAGCACCGCCCGGGCCCGCTCGTGGAACCGGCTGTTCCGGATCTCGGCGTAAACCAGGACACTGGTGTCGACCGCCCTCATGGTCGGCGGTCACCCATCAGCTCGAAGAGCTTGTCCCGATCGAGGAGGTCAACCCCAGGTTGCTCGCTCGCCTCCCATCCCGTCATAGCGAGCGAGTAGGACCCGCGGTCCTGACTGGCCAGCGCTCGGCGAAGCAGCTGGTTGGCAAGCTCCTGCATGCTGCGGCCTTCGGCCGCCGCCCGCTGTTTGAGGCGCCGGAGAACGATATCGTCAATCTTCAGGGTGGTTCGCTTCATACATCAAAGTGTACGATCGGTACATCTTGATGTCAAGCCTAAAATCTACGGGACGGTGATCAGAGAATCCACGAGATCCCGCAACTGATACGACGGCGGACGGCGGATGTCATGCCAGAGGAGGCGGAGGCGGTAGTCTCCGGCGTCCACTCCAGTGACCGTGAGACGGTACCTCGCAAACCAAAAGTCGACAACCACGACGACGTCAAGCTGTCTTGTCTCCACGTCGACCCTCAACTGACCCCGCTCATCGGTCGCGACGGCGTCGATTGCGGAGCCCGGCATTCCGTAGGTGACCGTCGATTCCAGGACGACGGTTCCAGGCATAACCCGAACCGTCGTCGAATCCGGAAGGGCTGTGGACAGGAACCCCGAGGCGATGGTTTCGATCTTGACCGAAGGGCCCGACAACCCAAAGAGTCGGCACCCGGACGCTGCGACCACGAGGCCGAGGAGCCAGGGGCGTCGTCGTAAGGCTGGGCTCCTTAACTTGGGGGCCTGGCCGGGCGTCGCATCCTTTGCGGACATTCGGACTCCTTGGTGTCGCGGCGCTCACCTCTCCAAACGAAGCGAACCGAACTGGTCCGAGCCCGCTCCCTCTACCGAGTGCCGAGTGCCGAGCGCCGAGTGCCGAGCCCTAAAACCCCGTTAACTGCCCATACGTCTCGGGCCGCCGGTCTCGAAAGAACTGCCAGACATTCCGGACCTCCCGGATCTGATCGAGATCGAGTTCGGCCGTCACCAATTCGGTCTTGTCTCGGCTCCCTTGCGCCACGAATTGCCCCCGCGGATCGCAAAAATAGCTCTGACCGTAGAACTCCCCGATGTTCCAGGGGCCTTCGACCCCGACTCGATTGATCGCTCCGACGAAATAGGCATTCGCCACCGCATGGGCCGGCTGCTCAAGCTTCCAGAGGTACTCCGAAAGCCCCGCCACGGTCGCCGACGGGTTGAACACGATTTCCGCACCACTCAGTCCGAGGGCGCGGGCCCCCTCCGGAAAATGACGGTCGTAGCAGATGTAGACCCCAATCGTCGCGTACTTGGTCCGGAATACCGGATATCCGAGGTTCCCGGGCTTGAAGTAGAATTTTTCCCAGAAACCCGGGGCCGCGTGCGGAATGTGGTTCTTCCGGTATTTGCCGAGGTAGCTGCCGTCGGCATCGATCACGGCGGCGGTATTGTAGTACACCCCGGTGCCGTCAACCTCGAACAGCGGCACCACGATCACCATCTGGTGCTTCTTGGCCAATTGCTGCATCAACCTCGTCGTCGGACCGTCCGGAATCTGCTCGGTGGCGTCGTACCAGCGAGTCGTTTGCTCAGCACAGAAATACGGACCGGTGAAAATCTCTTGCATGCAGAGGATCTGGACCCCTTCCGCACCGGCCTGCTCGATGATCGCGAGGTGCTTGTTGACGTTGGCCTCCCGAATGATCTCGAGCCTCTCGCTGGTGTCGCAGGCGTGGGTGGCTTGAATCAGGCCGCATTTGACGAGTCGGGGCATCGGAACCCTCGGGTAGGTTACTGGTTAGGCGCCGAGCCGGCGGTGCTGCTGCCACGCATCAGGGCGAAGTAGATCAGGGAACTGAGCGCAAAGGTCACGAACCAGGCGTACGAATAAAGCCCATCGAAGAACCCCGGGTTTGCCACCACGCCTCCCGGCGTCGCGGCCGCGCGGATGAACCCCGGCACCACCGGAAGCGCCGAAGCCACCAGGGCAATGATGGCGCAGGGATTCACGCCGCGCCGGTACCGATACGCACCCTGTTCCAGAAAGAGGTCGTCGACCTCGAGGTGCTGGCGTCGAATGATCCAGTAGTCCACAATCAGGATCCCGCCGAGTGCGCCCATCAGGCTCGAATAGCCGAGGAGCCAGGTAAAGATGTATGCGGCCGCGTCGGAGTAGAGCCGCCAGGGCATCATCAGCACCCCGACGACCGCGGTAATCAGTCCGCCGGTCACATAGCTGATCCGCCGTGGGCTCAGGTTCGAGAAATCGTTCGACGGCGACACCACATTCGCGGCCATGTTGGTGGTCAGTTGCGCCGCCAGCACCACCAGCATCGCGAAGACGATCACCCCCGCGCCGCCGATCTTGGTCACCAGGACCACCGGATCCCAGATCGGCTCGCCGAAAATCACGATCGTCGCACTAGTGACGGCAACGCCGATGAAGGCGAACGCCGTCATGGTCGTCGGGAGCCCGATCGCCTGGCCGAGCATTTGCGAGCGCTGGCTTTTGGCGTAGCGGGTAAAATCGGGAATATTGAGACTGAGGGTGGCCCAGTACCCCACGTTCGCGGTCAGCGCCGCCGGGAAGATCTTCCAGAAATTGGCGGTGCCGGTCTGGAGCTTCTGCGATTGCTCGAGCACGTTGCCGAGTCCGCCGCCATTTCGCACCGCCCAGATGAGGAGCAACGCCCCCCCGCCGAGCAGGAGCGGGGCTGACCAGCTCTCGAGCACTTTGATACCCTCGGTGCCCTTCAGGATGATGACCACCTGGATGCCCCAGAACGCCGCGAACGCGAGCCCGGCATGGATCCCAATCCCGCTCCAGCCGCTCCATACCGCGGCAACCAGCTGGTCGAGCGCGAGGGCCCCGATCCAAGTCTGGATCCCGAACCATCCGCAGGCGACCACGGCTCGGAGCAGCGCCGGTACGTTCGCCCCGCGGACCCCAAAGCTGGCTCGGCACAGCACCGGAAAGCTCACCCCGTACTTGGTTCCGGCGTGGGCATTGAGGATCATCGGAATCAGGACGATGACGTTGCCGAGGAGAATGGTGCCCATCGCCTGCCACCAGGCCATGCCCTGGGACATCAACCCCGAGGCGAGGGTGTACGTGGTGATCACCACGCTCATCCCGATCCAAAGCGCCGCGATGTTGTAGGTGCTCCAGGTCCGCTGCTCAGGCGTGGTCGGCGCGAGATCCTCGTTCCAGAGCCGGCTCTCGGTTATCGTCACGCGGCACCGGCGGCGGCAAGCCCCGCTGCCTTCCGCGGCAGCCATTGCCCGCGCCCCTCTTTCCCGACCACCCGGTAGTCGTCGACGATCACGTCGCCCCGCGACAGCGTGGTCCGGGAGAAGCCGGCTAGCTCCCACCCGTCGTAGGGCGACCAATCCGCGTTGGTCTCCATCGTCGCCGGGTCGACCTTCATGGTCTTGGTGGGGTGGATGATGGCCAGGTCCGCGTCGGCGCCGACCTGGATCGCACCTTTTTTCGGGGCGAGGCCCATGATCGCCGCCGGGTTGGTACTGAGTTTTCGACTCATTTCCTCAAGGGTGATGCGGCCGCCCAGGACACCCTTCGTGTACGTAAGCGGCAGTAGCGTTTCGAGACCCGGCATTCCCATCGGGATCTTGGTCCAGTCCCCCTGCCACAGCGCTTTCTGTTCCCGGGTAAAGGTGCAGGTATCGGTCGAAATGACCGAGACGTCGCCGGCGTTCAGTCCCGTCCACAGGCGCTCGATGTCGGCCGGCTTCTTGAGCTGGGGGCAGCAGGCAAAGAGATGGCCGTCGGCCCGATCGAACACCGAGTCGTCGAGCACGAGATACTGGACGCAGGTTTCCGCGAGCACCGGGACCCCGCGCCCCTGCGCCGCCCGAATGATGGCGGCGCCCTCGGCGGTGCTCATGTGCACGATGTAGAGCTGGCCGCCGGTCACCTCGCTCCACATCACCGCCCGCTGGATTGCCTCGGCCTCGATGAAGTTGGGGCGGGTCATCCGGTGGAGCCGGGCTCCGTACTGCCGCATCAGCTCGGGCGTGTGGTGCCGGGCGATCAATTCGTCGAGCACTCGGGAACTCTCGGCGTGGACCAAGAGCATCGAGCCGTACTCCTTCATCTTTTCCAGGGTGCCGAACATGGCGCGGTCGTCCGACTGCCACCCTTCGGACTGGTAGATCATGAACTCTTTGAAGGTCGAGAAACCCCGGTCCACCATTCCCTTGATCTGGTCTCGGTGTTCGTCCCAGCGGGTCACACAGATGTGAAAGGTGTAGTCGATGAGCGCTTTGCCCTCGGCCCGCTGGTGCCAGTTGTCGGCGGCCGCGGACAGCGAATCGCCCTGGTACGGGATGGCGAAGTCGATCAGCGTCGTCACCCCCCCGCGCGCCCCCGCCCGAGTGCCGGTGCGATAGTCGTCGGCCGACACGGCGCCCATGAACGGCAGGGCAAGATGCACGTGCACGTCGAGTACCCCGGGAATGACGTGGTGCCCAACGGCGTCGATGATCGTCGCTCCGGTGACATCGAGCTCCGGTCCAACCGCGGCGATCCGTTCCCCCGCAATCCCGATGTCGGCGGCCACCACCCCGCCGGGCGTTACGACGTTACCGCCCTTGACCACCTTGTCGAATCGCATCGTTACTCCTCGTGGTAGTCAGCGTCGCTCGGCCGGCGGATCTGGGATTGCAAGACCACCCGATCACGCCGGATTCCGCGGAAGTCCTCGATCGACGTCCAGCCTTGGTCGGCGTGCCGTTCGAAAAAGTGGTCGAGCCCGGCAAGGAGACGCTGGATCACGTTGGGGCCCACCGCGTGGTCGAGCATCGCGGCGGTGCAGACTTGGACCGTGCCGCAGCCGAGCAGGAAGTAACTGGCCGCCTGGTTGAAGTCGGATACCCCGCCGATTCCGGAAAAGTTCGCGCTCGGAAACGCCTCCGTCATGGCGGCCATCTTGGCCAGCGAAATCGGGAGAATCGCCGGGCCGCCCAACCCACCGCTCGACACCAACCCGTCCACGTTGATCTCGAACTCGAGCGTCTCCGGATCGATCACCGGGAGCGAGGGGAAGGTGTTCGATGAGACGATCGCATCGGCCCCGCCCCGAAGGCAGGCTCCGGCCTCGATCACGATGTCGGAGGTGCTCGGCGTCAACTTGGTCCAGACCGGAATCGTCGCCACCTCCTTGACCGCTTCGGTGACCACTGAGCAGAGGCCCTCGTCCCGGCCGATGTTGGAGCCCATGTCTTTTCGGTCCATGTGGGGACAGGAGAAGTTGAGCTCCAACCCGTCGGCCCCGTTCTCCTGGCAAGCCGTAGCCAGCGTTTGCCACGCCCTAAGCTCCTTGTCGTTGCCCGAGCCCGCCATGATCGACGCAATCAGAACCTTGGTCGGGTGGGCGTCCTTGATCCGCCGAATTCGCGGAATCCACCAGTCGAGGGGTTTATCGGAGATCAGCTCCCAGTTCCAGGACGAGTGCAGCACCGCGCCGTCGCGTTTCTGCATCGAGACTCGGGTATCCTCGGGCGAGGTGCGCATGAACTTGGTCTTGGCGCCGGCCACGTTCACCACGGGGTGCAATCCGATGGTCTTGGTCACCACTCCGCCCCACCCGGCGTCGAAGGCCCGCATGATGTTGCTCTCCGATTCAGTCGGAGGGGCCGAAGAGAGCAGGAAGGGATTCTCGAACCTGATGCCGGTAAACGTCACGGAGCGGCTCGGCATGGAATCACCTCGGGGTGGCGACAACTTTGGCGGTCGAGTGCCTAAACATACGACCACCGGCAGGGGGCGGCAAAGCGAGATGCGTCAGGGCACCGGCCTTCGGCTGAGACGAACGATCAAGCCGCTCACCGACGCCCCATCGACCTCGGCGACGACGGTCGCCCTCACCGGCTCGCTGACGATGCCACGACGCTCGGCCACTCTCGGGTCGAGGGTGAGTTCATAGTCGCCGGGCCGGATACCCATCGCGTAGAACGCCCCGTCCGTAAAGGTCACGATGGTCCGCTCGGTCCCGGTCTTGAGGTTCTTGAGCACCAAAGCCAGGCCGGCCACACTCCTCACCGAGTCGCCCGCCCACTCCACCCGGCCCTCAATCAAGCCGCCCGGCGCCACCGGAATATCCACGATCCGGAACCGATTCGGCCCCGATTCCAGCGTCGCGCTGCTAAACGATGGAACCCAAAGCGGCGAGGCGAGGCTGGTCGAGTCGATCTGCAGCACCGTCGGTTCGAACGGCACCATGTCCCAGACATGATACTGGCCCTCCGCGTTCGACTCCCTCGTGCTCATTCCCGCGCTGACCCGAACATTCGGCAGCAGTTGCTCGCCGAGGTCGTACCGGTCGTTGCCGTTGGCATCGAGGAAGACCCGGCCCGCGACGCCACCTCGCTCGATCGAGGGGCCCGCGGTGAACAGCACCTGGCGGTTGGCCCGGTCGAGCAGCACCGACCCCTGGACGTACTGATTGGCACTGGCGGCCCCGCGGGTCGGGACCGCGACGTTGCTATAAGCCCGCACCGTCGCCAGTTCGATGCCGAGCAACAGCGAGAAGGAGACCCCGCTGCCCCGGCTCCAGCCGAATCCCGTTTCGGTCCGAAGCCAGCGCGCCACCGGCAGCCCGATAAATGCCGAGGCAATCGACGGCCGGAGGTTGGTTTCCATCTCGAACATCGTCCGCCCGGTTGCTCTGCCTAACACCGGTCCCAAGCGCTGAAGCGGCAACAAGTAGCTGGTGAGCCCCACGAAGCCCCGGCGACCTGCCCCCGGACCGCCATCCGATTGGACCCGCACCGACGGCAAGAGCCGAAGCTGGCCCCGCTGGAACGAGCCGCCCAGGCGGGTGCTGGTCGAGCGGCCCCGCTCGGCCTCGATCCGGTCGACACTGCCTTCGAGATACCAGGAACTCGACTCGCGCGGGCGAAAGAAGCCGGTCAGGGTCAGCTGCGAGGACCGTCCTGCGGGGGTCAAGATGGGAGCCTCGACGCCCCGGGCAAACCGGTTCGCTTCGGCCGAAACGATCAGGTTGGTCGACGGCTCGAACCGGATTTCGCTCCGGAGCACCGCGTTCGCGACCACCTCGGCCTGCATCGTGACGGCGTTCCCGATGCTGCCGGACGCGCCCAGGTAGGGATGGGCGAGATTCGAGACCGTGTCACGCCAGAACTGGTCCATGCCTGCTTGCAGGGTCCACCGCCGGGTTACCCCATAGCGCAGATCGACATTGCCGCTGGCGGCGCAGAGCGGGGTCCGGCACTGGCCGGCCGACACTCCGTATTCGAGTTTCCGGTACCGGATCTGATTGCCGGCCACCCGATAGGTCTGGTTGAACTCGCGGATCTCCCCGAACGGCCCGTAGGCTACGAAATCGATCGGGTTCTCGCCGTACTGGATCGGGGCGTCGATCGAGAACTGGCCGAGCGCGTTGACCGAGTCGAACGCGATCAAGCGGCCGCCCCGATAGGCCTCGACATGCCAGCCGGGGCCTAACGCCCCGCTGTAGGCAACCTGGCCGAGGAGCTGGGGGCGGACATAGGGACTGTTCCCGAAGGCAAATCCGCGTACCGTGCGGGTCCGGGGACCGGTGCTGTAGCCGTCGCCAATGCGGAGCTGGCCCAGGGCCGGGTGACCGTGCCAGACCCCGGTCCAGGACGCATCGACCCGAGCGCCGGCGCCGTAGCTGCCCCGGCTTTGGGTGGTGACCGCGAGCGAGCCGCCGAGAAGAGCCGCGCCTAATGAGGCCGAATAGGCGCCGCTCTTGAGTCCGCCGTTGGCCGGCGCCAGCATGGTGTAGTCGAGCACCATCCCGTCCACCGCTCGCCGGTCCCGGGGCAGCGTTCGTTCCGGGGCCAATTCGAGCGAACCGCCGAGCCGGGCGCGCTGACTGCTTTCTCGGACGATCCGCCGGGCGATCGGCAGCGAGCTGGGCTCGATGACCGCGACGACCAGTTCGGACCAGCTGACGTTGATCTCAATCCGGAGCAGTTCGGCCAAGACGGCGCTATGGAGGTAGAGGTCGCTCTCGTCGGCGAACGTGTCCTCGTCTCGCAGTCGCTGAGTTCGCTTGCCCAGTTTGATCAGGTGCAGCGCCGCATCCACCACCAACGGCACGTTCCCCGGTTGGATGACCACCTCGATCCGGCTCCGGGTCGCGGCCACGACCTTGATTTCCGCCAGGTCGAAGAATGTGCCGAGGGGAATCAAGGCATTGGCGTCGAGGCGGTAGGCCTGCACGGTCCGGGTGTTGAGGCGACCGATCTGGAGTTCGACGATGACCGCCTCAGCGATCGAGTCTCGCGCAATCGGTTGCACCGGGACGGCCGTGACAAGCCCGAGGAGGTGACCGAGCAGGAGCATCATGGCAGAGCGAGGTCGATCGACGAACGAACGGTCGCGGTGTGGAGGATCGACTCGGGCGCAATGTCGGCTCGCTCGCTCACCAGTTCGAGCACGAGGTGATACTGGCCGGCGGGAAGATCCCGCCCCGGAATCGAGAACCGGGGATCGATCGCGTAGTAGACCGCGAGCGGAACCGCGAACGTGCCGACGACGGCTCCGGCGGCGTTGGTGAGTGTTCCCCGAGCGGTTCCGACGAACGCAGCGTTGCCTTCCCGGGTCAATTGGGCTCGGACCACCACCGAGTCACCGTTCCTCATGGCCCGGAGGTTGGCGACCTGGACCCCGGTTTTGAGGGTCCCTTTGCGGTACTGGAGCGGGATGATCGTGCGGACCTCGAGCGCGAGCCCGACCTGGATCGCCTGGGTCGTGTCGGCACCGGCCACGGGCAGGGTGCCACCCTTCGCCGTGATGATCAGCCGGCTCCAGTATTCGCCGTCGGCAAGCCCGGCCGGCGGCCGGCCGAGTAGCCTCACCGTCTGACGCTGCAGGGGCTGCACGACGATCCGCCGGGGAAAGGCCTCGATCCACCCTGCGGCCGAGGGCTGGCTCGGGTCGGGTGCGGGTGTGGCGAGCTCGAAGTCGCCGGCGGAGTCTGTAACCGGATAGCCGAAAAACGTCGCGATCGACACCTCGGCCGGTTCAGTGCCGGGATTGTAGAGCGTGATCGATGCACTGCGGGTCCGATGGTCGACGAACACAACGTGGGGGGCCACGAGCACGCCTTGGGCCGCCAGCAGCTGCGGAAGGGCCAGGGCGATCGCGACCAGGAAAGCACATCCCCGCATCAGAACACCGTAATGGTGAGGGTGATCGTATTGCTGTACGCTCCGGTCACCTGATTTGCCGCGGGCGTGACGCGCCCCCCGATCCAGACATTGGCGTCCCGGCTGGTCGAGGCCGTCAGTGTCGTGGTCGTATTTGGATTGAGGGTGACGAAGGCGCTGCTGCCGGCGGTACCCCGGAGCCGGGCGTCGGTCGTGCTGAAACTGATCGGCATGGTGGCTCCGGCAGGGCCGTTCAGTTGGGTCGGGAGGGTGAACTGGATTCTGACCCGGCTGCCAATGCCCGGCGTCGAGAAATAGAATTGTCCGCTCTTCACCGGATCGGCGGGGGAAACTGAGTTCGGCACGCCCCGGATCACGATCCCGAACTGGAGATCGCGAATCGCCACCGCCGACACCTGCGCCTGGACGCGACGGCTCATCGCGACCAGGAGCAGGGAAAGGGCGGTGAGGGTCCATCGCATGCGGGCGTCCGGGCCAAGGGCCCACGGGATTCGTCATCCGGATTCCGTGAGCCCGACGGTGACGTTGGGCTTAGAAGTACGTCAGGGTCATCGTCACCGTGCTGATGTAGATCCCGACGGCCTGAGCAGCCGTGGGCGCCACCGTCGCACCGACGAAGACGAACAGGCCGGCCGCACCAAACGTGGTGTTGGTGGCCGCCGCCGCCGGGGTGAAGGCGGTGCAGCCGACCGACGCGTTAGCCGCGGCCCCGTTGAAGCAGCCGGTCCAAGTGTTGATCGCCAAGAGGTTGGCGCCGCTCGCAAGATTGGTCGGGAGGGCGAAGGTGATCGCGACGTTGGAGGCCGCCGTCCCGGTCGAGCTGTATTGGCCGGAACTGGTCGAGGTCACGCCCACCGTCTTGTTGACGCCCTGGATCGCTACCCCAAAATCGAGGTCCCGGACGCCAGTGACGGTGATCTGCTGGCGGACGTCGGCCCGGGCGTTGATGTTCGCGCTGGCGGTTTGCGCCTGAGCGGCCGTGGCGGCGAGGCTCAAGCTGACGGCCACAGCGGCCGATACTCTGGTGAAGACGCGCATTTGCCCTTCGCTCCTGTCGTGAAGTGGTAGCCAACCCATGGTTTCGTGTGCTGGGGAGTGCAGGGGCAAAGCATATGCCAGGGCCGGATGGCCCTTTCAGGGGCCGTGATAGCCCCGGTTTGGATGGCGTTAAGTGTTGAGCAGTAGAGGTTTGGGTGACGTGGGGCCGGTGGTCTACCTCAACTGCAATAAATTGCTCCCTACCACCGGCGGTAAGGGGTTTCGCGGCGTTTCCATCGGCTTGGATCGGGCGTTTCGGGCGGTTGCGCAGCTCCGAGCCTGTGACTCAAGCCAATCGTCTCGGTCGCCGATGCTCGTCTCCATCCGGAGCGACGGAGCTATGCGGGAACCTGAGCGGCACGTGGCAAGAGCGGTGATTGGCTGGTGGGTCGGCGCGATTGGGCTTCTGGTGGCGATCACGCCTCGACTGGGGGTCGGCCAGCAGTCGGCGGTGGTTCACGCGACGGTTCAGGTGGTAGTGAGCGTGGCGACCGAGAACCGCGCCTTGGTCACCGAGCTCGCCCGGGCATGGGGTCGTCGGCGTGCTGGACAGCTGAAAGCCCAAGGATCGCTCGCGAGGGTATGGCTTACCTCGGCAACCCCGCCTCGGTCGGTCGCCCCAGCCAAGCCTACCGCCCTCGTCGAGATCCAGTACCTCCGGAACTGACCGGCCGGGACGGTCACCCCAAATTTGATGTGGTGTTCGTACCACACCAGGCATACGGATTTGCGTCGAGCCCACCAGGGTGGTCATTTTATTAGCCAAATCCCCCGAACAGGCAATAGGTTAGGCGTCCCACACCCGAGGCCAGGGCCGAGGGCACCAGGATTGCTCCCAGCCGAGGGGCGGACCCGACCCATTCAAGGAGCCTGTGAGCGATCCCACTCCACATCAAGCGACCCGGGAGGTCCACCGGGTTCGGGGACTTTGCCGCGCTTGCGGCGAGGCCCGTCTGGTCCGCTTCCTCGTCCTCGGTCCTCAGCCGCTGGCCAACGCTAACCTGCGTGGCCTATCCGAGGTGGCGGGTGAGCTGACGTTCCCGCTAGATGTTTACTTTTGTGAAAGTTGTTCGCTGGTTCAGCTCGCGGACGTGATTGACCCTGAGACCCTGTTCCGTCACTACCTCTATGTTACGGGAACGTCGGAGACGATCGCCCACCACAACCAGGCCTACGCCAGGACCGTGACCGACTTGCTGCGAGTGGGGACCAGCGACTTGGTCGTCGAAGTTGCCAGCAATGACGGCAGCCTGCTCTCCTGCTTTCGCGACCTCGGGGTGCGAACGCTCGGTATCGAACCCGCCGCGAACATCGCCAAGATCGCGCGCGAAAAGGGCATCGACACGGTGAGCGAATTCTTCGACGGCCCGACCGGCCGCCGGCTCCGGGAAGAGCGGGGACCGGCCCGGGCCGTCATCGGCAACAACGTCCTGGCCCATGTGGATGACACCCAGGATTTCCTCCGCGGCGCGAAGGCACTCATCGACGGAGACGGCCTGGTCATCGTGGAGGTCCCATACGCCCGTGAAATGCTCGAGCGACTCGAGTACGACACCGTGTACCACGAGCACCTCTGCTACTTCAGCGTAACGGCGCTCCTCCGGCTGTGCGACGCCGTCGGCCTCACGCTGGTGCGGGTCGACGAGGTCAGCGTCCACGGCGGATCGATCCGCTGCTACGCCGGTCTGCCGGGGCACTATGGCGCCCATGGAGCCGGCGTGCTGTCGATGGCGAAGACCGAGCGGTCGCTCGGACTCGCGAGTCTGACGCGGTGGCAACAGTTCGCCCGGGATGTCGAGGCTCAACGGGTGGCCCTTCGGACCCTGCTCATCCGATTGCGAGGTGAGGGGAAGACCGTCGCCGGATACGGCGCGCCGGCCAAGGGAAACACACTCCTCAACTACTGCGGCATCGGAACCGACCTGGTGCCCTACACCGTCGACCGCAACCCGCTCAAGGTGGGAACCTACACCCCGGGAATGCATCTCCCGGTGCTTCCGGTCGACACGCTCTTCGAACGCCAGCCCGACTACGTGCTGATCCTGGCCTGGAATTTTGCCGACGAGATCATCCGTCAGCAGCAGCACTACCGGAACGCGGGCGGTCAGTTCATCGTGCCGATCCCAATGCCGACCCTGGTGTGACCCGACCATCCGGCTGGCCGGCGGCGGCGCTCTGGGGGGCCCTCGCCGTCGTCGGGCAGGCGGGGGCACTGTCCCTCATCGCCGTCGGCGGGGTTGGCTACCAGCACTACCTCCCGGTCTCGGAACTCCTGTCACACCCCGTCGGCGTTGCCCTGATCGTACTCCAGGGCGTCGCGGTGGCGTGGGGGCTGCACGGCGCGTTGCGCTCGCTGCTGATGTCGGCGCGCCGGGTCCTTCCGGGCTGGCGTCTGGGGGCGTTCACGCTCGCGATGTTTCTGTCCAGCGCCACCGTGGGCCGAGAGCTTCCGAGATACATCGGCGAGCTGTTCGTCTCGTCGCTGATCCAGTTGGTTGGCCTCGCGACGATCGTGCTCGCGGTCCGAGCGATCCCCGATTCGGCACTCGGCACCTTGCGGGGCCGGTTCGATCGCCTGCTCGGCGACGAGGTCGCCGGCGGCGAAGACGTTCGTCCCCGCGTCGATCGGTTCGCGGTGGTTGTCGCCATGGCGGTTACGGCCCTCTGCGCCCTGCTCAGCGTCGTGGTGTACGGCCGGCATCCGCATTTGCAGGACGAAGTGGCGTATCTGTTCCAGGCCCGAACGTTTGCCTCCGGGCGGATCGCGCTTCCCATGCCGCCGGTACCGCGCGCCTTCGAACTCTACCTGATCGACACCGGGCCTACGGGCTGGTATTCGCCAGTACCGCCCGGGTGGGGGCTGATCCTGGCCCTCGGCGTCCCGTTCGGCCTCGCCTGGATGGTCAACCCGCTCCTGACCGGGGCGAACATCATCCTGTGCTATCTGGTGCTCCAGTGTTTGTATGGACGCCGTACGGCGCGCTTGGCCACGCTCCTGCTGGCCGTGTCGCCGTGGAATCTGTTCCTGGGCATGAGCCTCATGCCGCATGCGATCACGCTCTGCTGTGCTTTGGCGGCGGGCCTGGGCGTCATTGCGGCGCGGCGAACCGGCCAAGCGCGGTGGGCATGGCTGGGCGGCGCAGCCCTTGGCCTCATCGCCTCGATCCGCCAACTCGATGCGATGGTCATGGCCGCCGCGCTGGGGCTCTGGGCCATCGGACTCGGCGGACGACGGTTGCGTTTTACCGGCACCGCCGCCCTGGTGCTCGGCTCGATGGCCGTTGCCGCACCGCTGCTCGCCTACAACCAGTACTTCACGGGCCGGGCTACGACGTTCCCGATCATGGCGTACAACGACGCGATGTTCGTCAAAGGGGCGAATGACTACGGCTTCGGCAAAAACCGCGGGCTGGGCTGGCCAACCGACCCCAACCCGGGTCACGACCCCATCGATGGTACCATCAACGCCAACCTGAATACGACGGCCACCCAAGTCGAGCTTTTCGGCTGGAGCGTGGGCTCCTTGCTGCTGGCGTATGCCTTTGTGCTGGCCGGACGCCTCGCGCCTGCGGACCGGTTGATGCTCGGCGTGATCGCACTCACCTTCGCCGCCTACTTCCTCAACTACTTTGCCGGCGGTCCGGATTTCGGCGCGCGCTACTGGTTCCTGATGATCGTGCCTGCCGCGGCGCTCACGGCGCGCGCCGTGCTGACACTCGGCCAGCCGATGGCGGATCCGATCCGAGGGCCACCACTCCTGCTGGCCGCCGTGGTGCTTCTCGTCACCACCGCAAGTGTGACGTTCATCCCCTGGCGATCGGCCACCAAGTACTATCGCTACGCCGGCATGCGGCCCGACGTTCGATCCCTGGCCCGCGATCACCGGTTCGAGAACGGTCTGGTGATTGTTCGCGGACCCGCGGTGCCGGATTATGCCTCGGCGGCGACCTACAATCCCCTCGACCTTGGCGCCAATGCGCCGATCTACGCCCATCACCGCGACCGGCCAACCGACGGCGCGCTCGTGGCTGCGTTCCCGAATCGTCCCGTGTGGCTCGTCGACGGACCCACGGTCACTGGAGATGGATATCTCGTCCGCGCCGGGCCGCTCGCGGGGGCGGATGCGCTGCGAATGCTGAACGGTCAGCAGTGAACGCCGTCGATCAACCCTACGCGGGCGTGCCGGTCCTGGTGCTTGGCGCTTCCGGATTCATCGGGCGCTGGGTCGCAAGGCACCTTTCTTACGCCGGGGCCCTGGTCACCTCCGGAGTGCGCGATCCCGCGCGCGCGCGAGAAGTATTCGCCGCGTACGGGATAGCACCCGATATCGTGAAGGTCGAGCTCGGCGAGCGGCCGGCAGTGGCGCGGCTCTTCGCCGCGGCTCGCCCAGCCATCACATTCAACTTGGCCGGTTACGGGGTTGATCGATCCGAGCGGGAGGAAGGCCCCTTTCAGCGAATCAACGTTGCCTTAGTAGACGAGGTCGCTGAACTCGTCGAACGTTACTCGGACCCGGCATGGCCGGGGCTCCGACTGGTGCACACCGGCTCGGCTCTCGAGTACGGAGCCATCGGCGGTCATCTGACCGAGGATGCCGAGCCCAACCCCACGACCTTATACGGCCGTACCAAGCTGGCCGGGACCCGCCGGCTGGCTGGGCACCCAGCAGCCGTCACGGCCCGGCTGTTCACCGTGTACGGGCCGGGAGAACACGACGGCCGCCTGTTGCCGAGCCTCATGGAGGCGACCCGAACGTCCGCGATGGTGCCGCTGTCCGATGGCCGGCAGCGCCGTGATTTCACGTTCGTCGAAGACGTCGCCGAGGGGCTGCTCCGGCTCGGTTTGACTCGGGCGGCGGCCGGCCGGACCCTGAACTTGGCGACCGGCAAGCTGCACACCGTCCGGGATTTCGTTGAGGCCGCGGCCCGCGTCTTGCGCATTCCGGCACAACAGCTTGATTTTGGAGCCTTGCCGGCACGAGCCGAAGAGATGGCCCACGATGCCGTGGCGGTGGATCAGCTGCGCGCAGTGTTGAGGTGGGTGCCTGAGACCGCCATCGACGATGGCGTAGCACGTACCCGGCGGTTTCTAAACCAAAGATGAGGAGCCTTCCATGACGATTCGACTCGATGCCCTCAACGCAGAGAGCCTGGATGCCGCGGCCCGGCAGTTCGAGAACGACGGCTACTTCATGCTCGAGGGGGTGACCGAGCGGATCACGAACCAATTCCGGCCGATCATCGCCGAGCGACTCGGCGTCAGCCTGACCGAGATGGACGCGATTCTCGACCCGAACAGTCCCCCGATGATCTTGCCGGTCGAGGTCCGGCAACGGATGTCGCGGGTGGACACGTCGGCGGAGTTGGCCCAGTCGCTCCTGACGACGCTGGATCCGGTCATCCAACGGATCATCGGCCCGATCGTCCATGTCAGCAGCAACTTTCATGGCCAGTTCAAGGGCGGCGAGGTCAAGCCGGTCGATCATGGCGGCTACGACCCGAAGGCCCAATACCTCGAAGTCCAGGGCCAGTATTTAATCCACCAGGATTTCAGCGGGGCGGCCATCCCGACCAGCCCGGCAGGCATCACGTTGTGGACCCCATTAAACTCGTGTCCGGACTGGAATCTGCGGATCTACCCAGGCACCCACCGATACGGGTTGCTTTGCAATCAGTGGCTGAAGCTGGAGGACCCCCGGCTGGCGTCCTTCCGCCCCCCGATCGACATCCAGGCGAAGGCGGGAACAGCGGTGATCTTCAACTCATTGCTGCTCCACTCAAGCAGCAATCCCGGACCCCGCCGCCGCGTCAGCTGCGACATCCGGTTCTTCCCGCTCTGCGGGTTTCTCCCTTCGACCCCCCATATCCTTGGCACCAAGCCGCTGATGGCGCTGCGCACCCAGTTGGCTAGGACCGAGAGTGAGACCTTGCGCTCGCCGCTGCTCGAGGTGCTGGCCTTTCTGGGCCAGGACGTGCTCAATCGCTCGGTGCCCCCGCATTCGATCCTCAATTGGCCCAACTACCTGAGCGTCCTCTTGCACGGCGATGCCGCGCTGGCCCTGCCCCACATGGTGCGCTTCGTTCACGAGACGCTCGGCGTGGACGGACCGGAAGCCTACACGCCAAAGTTCCATGACCGCCCGGTGCATGCTGCGGTCCTGGCCGGCGTCCGTGACCGGCTCCTGGCGCTCGAACCAGGCGCCCCCGAGCTGGCGGGTTTCGACCACCTGGCTGCGCGGCTCGCCGCCGCAGCGGTCTGAACCGGGGAACCCGGTGAACCCCGACGCAGGCCGCGGCATCGACTTGAGCATCGTCATGCCGTGCTACAACGAGGCGGAGAACGTGCCGCACGTGGTGCCGCGGCTGGTCCGAGCGTTCTCCCAGATTGAGTGCCGGTACGAGATTGTCGCGGTCGACAACGGCTCCCGCGATGCCACCTGGGACAGGCTCGGCGAGCTGGCCACCAAATATCCAGGTATCGTCCGACCAGTACGCGTGGAGCACAACATCGGTTTTGGCAACGGCATCCTCCAAGGCATTCGAAACGCCACCGGCCTCTGGATCGGGACCGTGGCGGCAGACGGGCAAGTTGACGCGGAAGATGTCGTCCGGTTGTACGAGGCGTGTTCGGCTACTGACGGCCGCGTGCTCGGCAAGGTCCGGCGCCGTTATCGGATGGACGGGTTCCTCCGCAAGGTGATTTCCGTTGGCTACAACGGTTTCGTGCGCCTACTGTGGCCCCGCCTGGGCTCCTGGGACGTGAACGGCCAGCCCCGGATGATCCGGGCGGACGCGGTCGCGACGATGGATCTCCAGGCGACTAACTGGCTGCTCGATCCGGAGATGTTGATCAAGGCGCACTACATGGGGCTTCGGGTCCTCGAGTTGAACGTCTTCGCGAGGATGCGTGGCAACGGTCTCTCGCACGTCCGAATGACGACCTGTTGGGAGTTCTTCAAGTACTTGGTCGCCTTCCGCTTCTCGAACCAGTTGCAGGGCTGGCGTCGGCAGATCGCGTCGAGTTCATCGGAAGCCGGGATGCCCGCCGCATGAGGAAATCGCCATGAAGGTCGCCATCTTGGCCGGGGGCCGCGGTACCCGCTTGGCCGAGGAGACTGGGGCGCGGCCTAAGCCAATGGTGGAAATTGGCGGGATGCCCTTGTTATGGCACCTGATGGGTGTCTACGCGCACCACGGTTTCCAGGATTTCCTGGTCGCCTGCGGATACAAAGGCGAAATCATCAAGGAGTTCTTCCATAACTACGCGGTGCACCACAGTGATTTCGTAGTCGACCTCAAGAGCCGAGAACTGCGCTTCCTCAACACCCCTCACGTCGATTGGCGAGTCAGTGTGGTCGATACCGGCCTCGACACAATGACCGGCGGGCGCCTTCGACGACTGAAGTCAATGATCGGCCGCGAGACCTTCATGGCTACCTATGGCGACGGCCTTGGCGATGTCGATGTCACCGCCCTGCTGAAGTTCCACCGAGCTCATGGTCGGTTGGCGACGGTCACCGCGGTCCGTCCCCCGGCCCGATTCGGGGATCTCGGACTTGAGGGCGACCAGGTGCGCACGTTCGCCGAGAAACCGCAGACCGGCGAAGGCTGGATCAACGGCGGTTTCTTCGTATTCGAACCCGGCGTGCTTGACTACATCGAGAGCGACGAAACCAGCCTGGAGCGGGAGCCACTGGAGCAGCTCGCTGCCGCGAGCCAGCTGATGGCCTATCGCCACCACGGGTTCTGGCAACCGATGGACACTCTGCGAGAGAAGCTGCTCCTGGAAGAACTCTGGGCGTCCGGCGCGGCGCCGTGGAATATCCGGGCGAGGACGGCCGAATGACGACCGGGACATTTGCTACCGGAGCTCTGGCCGGCGTTTCGGGCGTGTTGATGCTGGGCCGCTGCATACCACCCGGCAATGCACGTCGCACAGAAACCCGAAAACGTCAGATGACGATATGACTTTCTGGTCGGAGAAGAATGTGTTCGTCACTGGCGCCACCGGGCTGCTCGGCTCGCATCTGACCGAGGAGCTTTTGGCTCGTGGCGCGAGGGTCACGATCCTGGTGCGCGACTGGGTGCCGGACAGCCGGGCCGTAACAGATGGGACTTTCCAACGGTGCCAGGTGGTGCGAGGCGAACTCGAAGACCATGCCACGCTGCTGCGGGTGCTGAACGAATACGAGATCGACACCGTCTTTCACCTCGGCGCCCAGACAATCGTCGGGACGGCAGCGCGAAGCGCGATGTCCACCTTTGAGTCGAACATCCGCGGAACCTGGTGCCTGCTCGAGGCGGCCAGGCAGTGTCCGAAACTCATCCAGCGAGTGATCGTGGCGTCAAGCGACAAGGCCTACGGCGCCCACGACACGCTGCCGTACACCGAGGACGCCCCGCTGCAGGGACGGTTTCCCTACGACGTGTCAAAATCGTGCACCGACCTGATCAGCTTCAGCTACGCCGCAACCTACGGCCTCCCAGTGGGGGTAACCCGCTGCGGCAATCTCTTCGGCGCCGGCGACTTGAACTTCAACCGATTGATTCCTGGCACCATTCGCTCCGCCCTGCTCGGCGAGCGGCCAATCATCCGCAGTGACGGCACCTTCGTCCGTGACTATTTCTACGTGAAAGATGCCGTCGAGGCCTATCTCCAGTTAGCGGAGCGTCTCCCCGGTCAGGGCTTCTCTGGGGAAGCCTTCAACTTCGGCACCGAGACGCCACTCTCGGTGGTCGAGGTGGTCCGGCGGGTGCTGGCGACCATGGGGCAGACCGAGCTGGTACCAACCATCCTGAACGAAGCGTCGCACGAGATTCCGAAACAGTATCTCGATTGCGCCAAAGCCCGCGAGCGCATGGCATGGCGGCCACGGCATACTTTCGAGGATGGCCTCCAGGCCACGGTGGCGTGGTACCGGGAGCGCGTGGGGACACCGCATCGGTAAACGCGATGACTTCTGCGCCTGACCGCGCCATCCGGCCCCCTCACGGTTTCCGGGAAACGCTCCGAATCCAGATTCGCAGACCCCCGTACTCGTAGAACGACTCTTCGCGTTGTTGCACTTTGAGCGACGGGGCAATCAGTTGACGGCGAAGAAAACGGAACACCGGTGCGGGAATCAGCCGTTGCAGAAACCATCGCCAGTGCGGAAGGTGAAATGTCAGGGCGGAAACATTCTTGTAAATCAGGCCTGCCGTATCACAGAACGCCACCTCGAAGCCGTTGGTTTGCAGCATCCGTTTCAGTGGCGACGGGGAGAAGAACGTAATGTGTGGCTCATCGAAGCGGGGTGCCCAGACGCTGTCGATGTAGTGCTTTTCCGAGCCAGCGGGAATATGAGGTACCTCGATATAGAGCAGCCCGCCGGGTGCCAGCCTGGCACGGATCATCTGCAGCATATCACCGGGCGTGAGGAGATGCTCGAGCACATGCGACAAGATGATGACGTCGAATTGCTCCTCCAGTGTCGGGAGAACCTGTTCGGCGGCGCCCGCATGGACGGTAATGCCGATCGAGCGCAAATGCGCCACACAGACGTCGGAGAATTCGATCGCTGAGCGCGGCGCGGTCGGGAAGCGCTCACCCAACGCGTACAGAATGTGTCCATACCCCGCACCAATGTCCAAAACCCGCGGTGCTTTGCCGGTCCGGGATGGCGCGGTCAGATATGGGGCGACCAAATCAGCGATCGACTGACCGCGGTTGTAGTAATACAAGTTGTCCAGGGGGAACTTGGTCACATCAGCGACGTCGGCGCCTGCAAAACAGCCATTCCGATAGTCAACCGCATAGTAGTCCGTCAGCCGCTGGAGTGTCGGACTCGGAAGGACTTGGACTAATTCGCAGCCCTGACACCAGAAAAGCCAGGACTGACCAAAAAGGGCGCGGCCATGAGCGGTCTTTGTTCGATAGGGCCGAAGCGCCTTCAGTGCGGAGCTGCCACATAGAAGGCATTGGTCCTCGGGCTTGACCTGGGAAGTCATAGTCTCTTGCTCTGAGTTGAGGCGGCTCAAACCTACGACAACAAGAGCAGTGACCGCCAGAGCTATTGTTAAAAGGTGTGGAAATAAGCAGAAGGCGGTGACACCTTCTCGGGTGAGACCAATCACCCCCGGGAGAATTCCCGGCTACGAAAAGGA
>JAYTTT010000438.1:0-15952 GCA_043744895.1 Gemmatimonadota bacterium
GGTCGCGGCGCAATCGGTGTTAAGGGGAATCGTCCTGACCGAAGGCGGTGACCCGATCCGGGACGCGCAAGTCACCATCGGCAAGCTCCAACTCCAAACGGCGGTCGGTCACGTCGGCGACTTCAGCTTCACGACTATTCCCTCGGGAAAGTTCTCGGTGCTCGCTCGGGCGATCGGCTTTGAACCGATGGTCCGGGAATTTCGATTCTCCGGCCGCGATACGATCTTGGCGGAGTTCCGGCTCAAGGCCTCGGCCCAGCGGCTCGATTCGCTGGTCGTGAGAGGAACCGAGACCACAGTCAGCCCGGGCATGCGCGCCTTCGAGGAGCGCCGGGCGGCCGGCCTTGGGCGCTTCCTGACCTCGGCAGACCTTCGAAAGCGGGAGCACTCAGCGCTAAGCGATGTGCTCCGGATGACGGCCGGCCTCAAGCTGGTCCGGCGGCCGCAGGACTGCGGCGGTGGATACGCGCTGGCGACTGGCCGTGGGGGCGCGGTCTTCTGGCAACCGGATGGTCTGCCATGGAGGTTATCCGTTCGAGTTGGCCTGCTACGTGTCCGTCTATCTCGATGGCATCAGGGTGTGGTCCGCCGGAAGCAGAGAACCGCCGAACGTGGACGATTTCCCCGTTGTTTCCCTTCAGGCTATCGAACTCTATCGAGGGCCGTCCGAATTGCCGACCCAGTATCAGGCGACCGGATCGGCCTGTGGGGCGGTTCTGATTTGGAGCAGGACGGGGGAACCGTAGGTGGCGGGGGCAACGCCACGTTTATCGGCGGACCTGATATCTTGCCGCAGCGACCGTTCAAGCCCACGTTGATTTTGCTCTGACAAGGACCATGCCGACGATGACCGACGCGCACCGAACCCCAGTCCGGGCTGAGTCGTTCCTCCCGTTTCGCCGAGCCGGTCTCTGGCTGCTGTCCGGCCTCGGATTGACCGGTGCATGCCGCAAGGTCGAACCCGCCTGCACGGCGTGCGATACCCTGGTCATCGCCGCCGCCGGGGAGCCGTCGACGTTGGTCCCTCCCATGATCCGCGAATCGGTCGGCCGCGACATCACCGATCTGGTGTTCGAACGGCTGGCGGTGTTGCGGCGGGGTGCCCCACCGATCGACACCGCCGGCTTCGAGCCGGGCTTGGCCGCCTCGTGGCGGCGGCTCGATTCCCTGACCTGGCGGTTCACCCTTCGCCCAGGCGCTCGCTGGCACGACGGAACGCCGGTCCTGCCGGCCGACGTAATCTTCTCCTTCGCCGCCGCCACCGACACTGCGCTCGGCGCATCGGCCGGCACCCTGCTCGAAGGGGTGTCGGTATCGGCAGACGGGCCCGATGCCGTCCGGATCGCATTCCCCCGGAGTTATGCTGAACAGCTGTTCGACGCGACCGCGCACGTCCGGATTCTGCCCCGCCACCTCTGGGATCCGAAGCCACGCTCGGCGTGGGGCGCCGATTCCGGAGTCGCCCACTTGGTCGGCTCAGGCCGGTACCGAATCGCAAACTGGACTCGCCGCCAGTCGCTCACGACCGAACGGATCGATTCCGCGGGCCCCGGCTTCCGCCGGATCGTGTGGCGCTTCGCGGAAAACCAGGACGCGGCCCTCAACCTGGTCCTGTCGGGAGAAGCCGATCTGATGGAGACGGTGACGAGCCCTGCCGCCAGGGCCCGAGTCGCCGCCGACCCGAGGGTCACGGCCATGCCGTATTCGTCGGCGGTGTATGGGTTCCTTGGATTCCAGCATGCCGACGCCCGGGGGCCACACCCGATCCTCGGGAACCGCACGGTGCGACAGGCCCTCACTCTGGCCGTCGACCGGCCGACTCTCGTTCACGCCGTCATCGGGCCCGATGCGGCCGTTCCGCCGGGTCCGGTGTCGCGAGCGATCTGGATTTACAGCGACAGCCTTGCCGCCACCGGATTCGACCCCGAGCGAGCCCGCCAATTGCTCGACTCCGCCGGGTGGAAGGCCGGCCCCTCGGGCATCCGCGTCAAGAGCGGCCGAAGGCTCCAACTCGCGATCCTGGTCCCCTCGACCAGCTTGGCGCGGAAGCAACTGGCCGAGGGGATTCAGCAGATGTGGAAGGCGGTGGGGGTTGCCGCCGACATCACCGCCGTCGACTTCGGCGTTTTCCAGGAGCGGCTCCAACAGGGCAAGTTCGACACGATGGTGGGCGCGTGGCTCGATGACCCGAGCCCGCGAAGCCTGGCCAGCCAGTGGACCGCCAAGGGTATCGGGGAGCGGAACTATGGCCGCTACCTCAATCCGGCGTTCGACTCGCTCTTCCAGGCCGGCGTTTCAGCACCCACGGCGGCAGCGGCGAGGGGCGACTGGCATCGGGCGCTCGACGTCCTCAACACGGACGCCGCGTCAATTTTCCTCTACACCCCAACCAACGTGGCGGTGGCGGCCAAGGGGATGAGCGGGGTGACGATTGATCCGTTCTCCTGGCTCCACGAGGTCGGCACGTGGAGGAAAGCGGCCCGTTGAGATCAGACCGGGGCGGCCCATGCCCGTTCGAACCACTCCATCTCAAGGAACGCTTGGTGCCGGTCGAGCTGAGCCGTCGCATCCTGCTGGAGCTGGATCGCGGAACCCTCGCCGTGGGCGCGTTTCTTCGCCACGGCCATGACCGCGGTGCATTCGGCAGCCAACAGGTCGGCCTGGTGGTTGAGGGCGACCTGCCGGGCGGCGTCGGCCTGGTCGTAGGCCGCCGTCAACTGTTTTCGCTTGAGAGCGAGCACCGCGCGGATTCGCCCGGCGTTCGCCTCCCGCACCGGGTCATTGGCTCGGCGGGCGGAATCGATCGCCCGGTCGATCAGCGGATCGAGATCGTCGCTTGCCTCGATCCAGAGGCTGGTCTCGACCAACCCGCCCAAGGCCATCGCGACCATCGACCAGTCGTTCAGATGCTCGGCCAATTGGGCGGCCCGCTTGCCGGCGTTGGCGCCGACCTCGAATTGCCCAAGGTTGCGGTTGGTGATGTTCAAGTTGTGGAGCACTTCGGCCTGGGCCCGAATATCGGCCAGCTCTTCGGCCAGTCGCAACGCGGCCTGGAGCAGCGCCTCGGCGGCTTCGAAGTCCAGCCGCTGGAGGGCGAGGAGCGAGAGGTTATTGGTGACTTTCTGCTGGATCTGACGGTCGCCGAGGGACGTGGCCAGGACCCGGACCAAGCCGAAGTGGTGCTCGGCGGCGCGGGGGTGGCCCTGCTCGAAGGCGATCCCGCCTAACACCAGGTTGGCCCGCATCTGACTGCGGAGGTCGCGCTGAACCCGGGCACTCCAGAGGGCGGTGGTCGCTCGGGCGGTGGCCCGCTCAAACCGGCCGGTCCGCGCCAGAGCCCGGGCCATCTCAATTTCGATCTCGGGCGCCTCACGGAGTTCGGCATCCGTGAGTTGCTCGACCTTCGCGAGCGCCTCGTCGGGTCGGCCCGTGTCCACCAGGAGTCGCAGCTCGACGGCGAGCGACTGGGTGGATTCGGGTGACATCGTATCGATCATGGTAGTGGTCTCCGTTGGTTGGGTGGACTTAGTAAGCCACCGCGTACTCGGAGAAGTGGTTCAGGATCGCTTCGACGTACCCGGCCGACGGGTAGTCCACGGCGGCGGTCCATTCCAGCAGAGTCCCGTTGCTATCGATATACGCGACCCGGTGGCTGGCCGCGGGATCACACTGAGAGTAAGCCAGCTTCAATGAGACCGGAACCGCGAACTGGGTTCCGTGGGGCAGGAGCTGGACGTCGGTACGCAGGGCCGTGACGACCATGACCGCGATCGACACATTCGACGCCAGCGCGCCGGCGGGAACCGTCAGCTCGTGGGGGCCAAAGTGGAAGACGCCGCCCGCCGGCCCGACGATCTGCGCCCCGCCGTCAAACGGCAGCGGCGCGCATGCGACGAAGGTGGGGGTCGGATCCCCGGCCGCGTACATCGGCTTCGGGCCGGCTGCCTGGTCATCGTGTGGCGGCAGCGCCGCGGGTGATGTGGAGGGCGCACGAGCCGACAGTACATTGAAGGATGCCAACGAGGCCTGGGTTCCTGATCGCGAGCCCTCAGAGGAGAGCCGTACGATGAACCGGAGCTGGCTCGACCGATTCCTCGAGGCCTACTATCGGCGGCGACCGGTCAACGCCACGTTCATCGGCGTCCACGACCACGATCGGGACCTCCCCGATTTCTCCGAGAACGGTGCGGGTGATACGCTGGCGGAAATGCGGAGTCTCCTCGACAGCGTCGAGGGCACTTCGGTCGACCACCGGCTGGCCACCGGGTATCTCCGGAGCCAGATCACGGAGTTTCAGTCGGTCCACTTCCACCGCGGCAACCCGAGCCTGTACACCGGCGAGGCGGCGTTTGGCGTCATGTCGCTGCTCCTCACCGATTTTGCGCCCCTGGCCGACCGGATCGACTCCGCCGCAGCCCGGATGGCCCAGATCCCGAAGCTCCTGGACCAAGGCCGGAGCAATGTCCGCGACGCGCCGATCGGCTGGACCGAACGGGCCCAGAGAGAGTGCACCGGCCTCGCGTCCTTCCTGACCGACGGGGTGTCGCACCTACCGCCCCCGGGGCCGACCGCTCTGGCCGGTCCAGCGGCAAATGCCCTGGCGGCCGTCGCGGAGTTTCGCCGCTACCTCGACACGGAGCTCCGACATCGGCCCCGAGCCGAGTGCGCCGCGGGCCCGGAGGCCCTGGAGCTCAACCTTCGCGAAGGGCACTGTCTAACGATGTCGGGCAACGAGGTCGCGGCGTATGCCGAAGCCGAGCTCGACGTGGCCAAGGAGGCTTTGGCTCAAATCGCGCCGGCGGCGGCGGAGCCCGCTGCATCGCGAGACCGCTATCAGGCTCTCTGGGACGAAGTTCGCCGTCTGAACGACACTCATGAGTTGCTGACCTGGCCCAACTTCCCGATTCGCTACGCCGACCGCCCCGCGTGGGCTCGGGCCGCCGCTCCGGACCTCTACTTTCTCTACTACCGCTCTCCCGCGGCCTTCAACCGGCCGGCGGTGCATGAGTACCTGGTGCCCCCCGAGCTGCCGAGTGAAAGCGCCATCAAGTTGAACCACGTGGTGCATCACGGCGGGATCGGCCACCACGTCCAGAACTGGCACGCCGCGCGAGCGCCGTCGGTCATCGGGCGGATCGCCGCGGTGGACTGCGCCTCGCGGATCGCGATGCTCTGCGGCGGCACCATGGCCGAAGGCTGGGCCTGCTACGCCACCGACCTGATGGGCGAGATCGGGTTTCTGACACCCGCGGAGCAGTATGACGAGCTGGCGACCCGGTGCCGGATGTGCGCCCGGGCCGTGGTCGACGTCCGGCTTCACCAAGGCCAGTTCACGCTCGCGGAGGCGGTGGAGTATTATCAACGGGAGGCGGGAATGCCGGCCGGCGCCGCGATGAGCGAGGCGGTAAAGAACAGCATGTTTCCGGGCGGGGCGGTGATGTACCTCACGGGCCGAGACGAGATCCACGGCCTCCGTCGCGCGCTGTCCACCCGACTTGGCTCCCGATTCAATCTCCGGGCGTTTCACGACCAGTTTCTGTCGTATGGTTCGATTCCCGTCACCCTGATCGCTTCCGACATGATGCAGCGGGCCGATGCAGCTCAGTAACGACACCATGCAGTTTGGCCGCGACCTGACCACCGCCTTGCTCGGCGTCGACGCGACCTACCGCCGGGAAAGCGGCGACGAAGACGGCCTCGCGGTGCTGAACCTCGACGAGGCGGGTGAGTTCGAGCCCGAGCCGTTCAGTTCGTACCAGGAGGCTCGCCTCCGTTTCGAGGATCTCACCTGGCGAGCGGCGAAGCTCCCCGAGCCCGACCGGCGGACCTACTACCACCAGGTCTGCCATTCGACCCTGGCCTTCATTACCTGGCGGAGCACCGCGCTCCCCTTCACCGCGCAACTCGCTGATTTCCTCCACGTCGTGGCCGAGCCGGCTTCGGAACCCGAGCTCGATCAGCTTCGGGACGAGATGCGAACTCTCCTGGGCCGGCTCGGATACCACGGCGACCTTACCGTCCAATGCGCGGACTGGGAAGAGCGCCACCGGGTGCCGGCCGCCGATGTGCCGGCCGTGCTGACGGAGTTGATGTCGGAGGCGTGGGACCGGACCGAGGCGCGATTGCTCTCGATTCCAGCGCCCAAGTCCGACGGGATGCAGATCGCCGCCGTGACGGGCGTGGCCTTCAACGCCCGGTGCAACTATCGCCACCGCCAAGTCGAGATCAACACCGATCCGATCCTGACCAAACCGGGGCTCAAACACCTGGCGGTCCACGAGGGTTACCCGGGCCACTACGTCCAGTTCAAGCTCCGCCATCACGGGTACCTGAACGGCACCTCCCCTGCGGACGGACTGCTCTCGGTGGTCAATACCGCCAGCTCGGCGGTGTTCGAAGGCATTGCCGACCACGGAATGGCGATGCTCGATTGGCTCGAGGGCGACGACGACCGGCTCCAGTCGCTGATGACCCGCTATCGCTCCGGCATCGGCACCGGGGCGGCGTGGCGGCTCCATGCGTTAGGCCAGCCCCCGGCAACCGTGGCGGATTGGCTCCGGACCGTGGCCCTGACCGGCGGCGAGGGCTGGATTGCCAACCGAATGAGCTTCCTCGCCGCCCCGGCCCGGGCTGTCTTGATCTGGTCGTACTGGTGGGGCGAACCGGCCGTCGCGGCGGCCTGGCATCGAGTGGCCCCTTCGCGCCGCCCTGAGTTTCTCGAGTTCCTCTACGGCCGAATGCACTCCAACGCCTCCGTGGGGATGTTCCAGTGAACCGGCCCATCGCCGGCCTGCAGGTGGTCGCGGTCGCACTCCTGACTGGGTGCGGCGGTGCGGACGGCAAGCCGGCCGACGGCACGAAGATCCTCCGGGTGGCCTACGAGCGCGAGATCGACCTTCTGAATCCGTTCACCAGCCAGAACCTGGTCGACATCAGCTTCAGCATGATCGAGGGCCTCGTCACCACCGACGAGCACAACCGGTTCGTGCCGGTCTTGGCCAAGATGATTCCGACCAAGGAGAACGGCCTCGTGGTGACCAATCGCGACGGGACCCTCGACATGACGTGGCCGCTCCACGCCAACGTCTCGTGGCACGACGGCCGGCCGTTCACGAGCCGGGACGTCTGCTTTACCTGGACATTCGTCACCAACCCGGCCTCCGAGACCTACAACCGGGAACAGTATCTCGGCATCAAAGACTGCCGGACCCCCGACGACACTACGGTCATCTTCCGCTGGGACGGCGAATACGCCTACTACGATGGCCTCTTCGAAGCCATTCTCCCCGAGCACCTCCTGGGGCAGATGACCGCCGAGCAGATCGTCAAGTTCGAGCCCTATAACCGCGGTTCGAAGACAATCGGCACCGGACCCTTCAAGTTCAGCGAATGGAAGGCGGGCGAGTACATCCGGGTGGTCCGGAACGACCACTACTGGCGCGGCAAGGACTACCCCAAGATCGACGAGATCGTCTGGGCCTTCATTCCCGACGCCAACACTCGGATGAACGCGCTCAAGTCGGGCCAATACCACTTCGGCCGGATCCTCCCGATCCAAGTCAAAGACGTGGCCGCCTTGCCCGGGTACCAGACGTACTTGATCCCGTCAAACTCCGTGATGCACCTCGATCTTTCGGTCAAGACGCCTAACGGTAAGGCCCTGTTTGCGGACCCGAACGTCCGGCGGGCCCTGTTTCAGGTCATCGACAAGCAGGCAATTGCCGGTCAGCTGATGGAAGGCACGGTCCCCGTCGCTAACAGCCCGATCAACACCAACAGCCGATTTTACAATCCCGCCGTGCCGGTCCACCCGGTCAATCCCGACGAAGCCAAGCGGCTGCTCGACCAAGCCGGATGGGCCATCGGCGCCGATGGCGTCCGGACCAAGGACGGAACCCGGTTCTCATTCACGATCCTGAACCGGGCCGGCGCTACCGACCGGATCGCCGTGGCCCAGGTCATTCAAGCGGAGTTGAAGGCGATCGGAATCGAGGTCAGGTTCGAAACCCTGGAAAGCGCCGCCTGGACCGAACGGTGGCGGAGCAGCCGGTGGGAGGCGGTCGTCAGTGCCTGGTTCCTGCCCGCCGATCCGAGCCTGACCGGGCTCTACGCCTGCGACGGCGCCAACAACATGACGGGCTTTTGCGATCCCGTGCTCGATCCCCTGCTCAAGCGATCGGACCGGACCCTCTCGTTCGGCGACCGGAAGCGCGACCTCGACTCGGTCCAGGTCTACCTGGCCCAGTCGGCCCGCACGTTGCCGCTGTACTACAACGTGATTCCGGAGCTGGTGAGCACCAAGGTCGGCAACTACCGGGGCAGCGGCACCAACTTCGGAAGCTTCTGGAACCTCTACGACTGGACCCTGGCACCCTGATGAACGGGTACCTCCGCCGTCGGTTGATCCAGATGGTGCCGCTTTTGTTCGGCGTCTCGATCGTGATCTTCGGCGTGATTCAGGCCGCCCCCGGTGGTCCCGAGGGAAGCCTGCTTGCCGCCGGCAAGTTCGTCGACCCCGCCGTGATTGAGAGCTACCGCCGGCGGCTCGGCGTCGACCAGCCGGTTCACATCCAATATGCGAACTGGCTCGGCGCCACGATTCGGGGCGACCTGGGCACCAGTTTTTCGACCAGCCGCCCGGTCGGGGCCCTGATCGCCGAGCGGCTCCCGGCCACCCTCGAATTGATGGGCGTGGCCTTTGTCTTCGCGGCCCTGGTTGCCCTCCCGTTAGGTCTGGTGAGCTCCCGGAAACCGGGCGGCCTGCTCGATACCATCGGGACCGGAACCTCGTTTCTCGGCTTGGCAATGCCGGTGTTCTGGTTCGGGCTGATTCTCCAGCTGGTGTTCTCAGTGCGCCTCGGGTGGCTGCCTGTGGCCGGCACCGGCACCATCGGCGCGAGCTCGTTCGGAGATCATCTCAAACACCTGATCCTCCCCGGCTTCGTCCTGTCGACCCGGTACATCGCCGGGTGGTCCCGCTATTTCCGCTCGACCTTGCTCGGCTTGGCGACGGCACCTTTCGTTCGCACCGCCCGGGCCAAGGGCATCACCGAGGCCCGAATCGAACGGGTCCACACCGTTCGGAACGGCCTGATCCCCGTGATCTCAATCATGGCCCTCAACTTGGCCGACCTCTTCTCGGGCGCGGTCATCACCGAAACCGTCTTTGCCTGGCCCGGGATCGGGCGGCTCTTCGTTCAGGCCATGTTCGCGCGGGACTATCCGCTCTTGATGGGGATTCTCCTGATGGGTGCCGCCACCGTCATCCTGTTCAACCTGGTGGCCGACCTGCTCTACGGGCTGCTCGATCCCCGGATCCGGTATGAATAGGCGACGGACGATCCTGGCGGGCCTCCTGTTTGCCGGCATCGCGGCTGGGTGCCTCGCGGCCCCGCGGCTCGCGCCCTACGCCGCTGACGCCATCGATCTGGCCCATCTGAAGGAGGCCCCGAGCGCCGCCCATTGGTTGGGGACCGATGACTTAGGCCGCGATGTGTTCTCGCGGATGCTGTTCGGGGGACGAATCTCGATCCTGATCGGGCTGGTCGCGGCGTTGCTCGGTACTACCGTGGGCGCAATCGTCGGAGCCGCCGCGGGGTTCTACGGCCGAGGCATCGACAACGCCTTGATGCGGCTGACCGACGTGGCCTACGCGATTCCCTCCCTTCCGTTGCTGATCGTCCTGTCGGCCTATTTCAATGCCGCGGCGGCCTCGATGGTCCTGATCATCGCAGGTCTCAGTTGGATGGCCACCGCCCGGGTGGTCCGGGCCGAGGTCCTGACCGTCAAGGAAATGCCCTTCCTCGAGGCGGCCCGGTGCCTCGGCGCCACCAACGTCCGGATGATCGGTCGCCACCTCTTGCCCCATGCCACCGGCTCGCTGATCGTCGGCGCCACCCTCGGCGTCGGGAACGCGATCATGATCGAGTCGTCGCTCAGTTTCTTGGGGCTCGGCGTTCAGCCGCCGACCCCAACCTGGGGCAACATGCTGATGGATGCCCAGGCGACGATGGCCTCGAAGCCGTGGCTGACGATCTTTCCCGGCGCAGCGATTCTGATCGTCATCCTGACCGTGAATTTCCTGGGCGACGGCCTCCGGACCGCGCTCGACCGGGGGCCCGGCAACCGGAAACACGGCTGACCAGCGGGCCGGATTTGACGTATACTCTCCAACGTAAAACTTTGGCTTCAACTCACCCAGGGAGACCCGGCCGCGATGACCACCTCAAATACGATTGAGAACCGAAGCCTTGCCGGTCGCCTGATCGACACCAAACCCGGCGAGCTCGGCCCGGTCCTCTGGGCCTCAGCCTATTTCTTCTGCATCCTGGCGAGCTATTTCATTCTCCGGCCGATTCGCGACGAGGCCGGCATCGCGGGCGGCATCAAGAACCTCCCCTGGCTCTTTACCGGCACGATGATCGCCATGCTGGTGGTGAGCCCGTCGTTCGCGGCACTGGTGGCCCGGCTGCCCCGGAAAAAGTTCATCCCGATCGCCTATCGGTTCTTCCTGGTCAACCTGCTCGTGTTCTACGGGCTCTTCACCCAGTTGCCCGCGGACCAGCAGGTCTGGGTCGGCCGGGCATTCTACATCTGGACCAGCGTCTTCAACTTGTTCGTGGTGTCGGTGTTCTGGGGATTCATGGCCGACGCCTTTCGGTCCGAACAGGGCAAGCGCCTCTTCGGCTTCATCGGCGTGGGCGGGACCCTCGGCAGCATCGTGGGGGCGGCCATCACCGCCTCGCTGGTGAAGGTGGTCGGCACCGCCGGGCTGTTGCTGATCTCGGCCGTGCTCCTCGAGGTGGCGGTCCAGTGCGTCGGGCGGCTGGCTCGGCTGTTCCGCGAAGGGGGTGACGGCCGGCAGGCGGTGCCCGATGAAGCGGCGATCGGCGGCGGCGTCCTGACCGGGATCAGCCACGTCTTCAAGTCGCCCTATCTGCTCGGCATCTGCGGCTACATGCTGCTCTATACCATCGGGTCGACGTTTCTCTATTTCCAGCAAGCTCATATCGTCGAGGGAGCCTACCAGGATCGGGCCGCGCGCACCGCCCTGTTCGCCCAGATCGATTTGGTCGTCAACATCCTCACGGTGGTCGTCCAGGCCCTGCTGACCGGGCGGCTGATGAAACGGCTGGGCGTGGCGGCGATGCTGACGATCGTGCCGGCCATTTCCGTCGCCGGATTCCTCGGCGTGGCGCTGGTGCCGACGGTGGCGGTCCTGATCGGCTTCTTGGTCCTCCGGCGGGCCGGCAATTTCGCCGTCGCCCGGCCGTCGCGAGAGGTGCTCTATACGGTGGTGAGTCGCGAGGACAAGTACAAGGCCAAGTCGTTCATCGATACCTTCGTGTACCGGTTCGGCGATCAAGTCGGAGCCTGGGGCGATCGGCTGCTCAGCTCGCTCGGCCTCGGGATGGCGGGCGTGGCCTTGGTGGCGGCGCCGCTCGCTGGCTTGTGGCTCCTGGTCGGGCTCTGGCTCGGGCGCCGGCAAGTGACGATGGCGGCCGAAGGAACGCCGTCATCATAGCGGTGGGCAAAGCAATTCTGCTTGCCATCGGCTTGGGGCTTGGGTCCGGATGCACCGCCGAGGCGGGGCCGGGGCGGAAGATCGCCAACGTCCAGTGGGACACCGGGTGGCAAATCAGCCGCACCCTCATGGATTCGGTGCTTCCGAGCCCCAGCCTCATGACGTTCAACCGAGGCACGCTGTTCGTCTATGACGGTGCGATGGCCCACCTTGCCGCGATTGATCCTGAGAGCGGCGGGTTGTTGTGGACGCTCGGCCGGGCGGTGACAGGGCCGGAGGAATTTGCGGGCGTCGCCGCGCTATTCCGCGACCGGGCTGGTGGCGTAGGCGTGGTGGACATTCAGAATCGCCGGATCACTCGGGTGACGGCACTCGGCCAGGTCTCGGGCCGGGTGCCGCTCACCAGCGGACAGCAACCGAATCAGGTCTGCGCTTTCGGCGACAACCGATTCGTGGCCGCCGATGTTGTTCAGCTGCCTCTCCTGCTGGTGGATTCAACGGGGGCACTGATCAACCGGCTCAGGCCTCTCTGGCCGGATCTGGCGGCGGCCACGAGCAATGACTCGAGGCAAGTACTGCTTTGGAATGACGAGGCCGGGAGCCGATGCCTCGTTACCCTGCTTTCGGGTCGTGGCTTCGCTCTTCTTTCCCCGGACCAAGAACCGATCGTCGCTCGGTACGTCGAGACATTCGACGCGTTTGGGATGGGTGAACGCAAGGACGAACGCGAACTCCAGTTCTGGGCAACCGTTGATGCCGAGTTTGTAGCAGACACCGCATTGATTCTCTTTGCCGGAAGGACGATTGACAGGGGTCGCCTGATTGACCGGTTCAACGGGGCGTCGGGGAGGTACCTTGACAGCTACCGCCTACCCTTCAAGACGACGGAGTTTGCCGCGGGCAACGGCCTCGTGTTCGTGCTCGATTCATCGGAGACCCAAATATTGGCACTCCGGGCCCGCCGATAGGTCTGCCGCGACGCCCGGCCAGGATTCGCCTGGATGGGCGGACTAGTCCCGCCGAAGCGCCACCACCGGATCGACTCGCGACATCAGTTGAGGGTTTGCTGGTCGGCGGGGGATCTGGATTTTCCACGGTGGTATCTCCGGCGAGCGGCTTCTCGTGGGATTCTGGCTACGATGCAAACGGAGGTTACGTTGTCTACTACACCTGTGTTGGGGTTGGCTTCTGCTAGTCGCTGGCTCTCGGTGGGCGGAAACCAGTTGACGCTTCTCCTTGTTGTCGTGGCCCTTCAAGGCTGCGGCGGCGACTCGACTATGAAATCTACGCCGCCCCCCCCGCCGCCGGTGCTTCCTGATCCAGTCGTACGGGTCTCGCCGTCAGCGACCACGATAGCAGTTGGTGGAACTAATCAGTTGTCCGCCGAGGCGATCAATCTGCCAGGCAATCAGGGGTTTGTTTGGCGTACGCTCGACCAACGGGTCGCCCTGGTGAACGCCAGCGGTCTTGTCACCGCGACGGGTCGAGGTAGCACGCAAGTTACTGTCAGGCCAACAATCGATACCGCCGTCGTCGGTTACGCGAACGTGACTGTGCAGTAGCCATGTGGGTACTCCCGTCGAGCTATTGTCATAAGGGGTGGAAATAAGCAGAAGGCGGCGCGCAGTTCTCGGGACGGACGGGTGACGCGGACGCCGTCGCGGTAGACCACGCCGTCGTACACGCTGCTTCAGAGGTGGGGAGCGTTCAGTTTCCGGAAGTGCTGCTCGACGACCATGAGCGTTTTCCAGATCAGCGTCGCCGCGTTCTCGACCTCTTCGTGCTCGATTCATCGGAGACACAGATACTGGCACTCCGGGCTCGCCGATAAATCCGCCGCGACGCCCGGCCAGGATTCGCTTGGATGGGCGGATTAGTCCCGCCGAAGCGCCACCACCGGATCGACTCGCGACGCCCGCCAGGCCGGCACCGCGGCCGCCGCGAGCCCCACCGCCAGCAGCATCACAACCGCCACTCCGATCGACACCGGATCCCGCGGCGAAACACCGAACACCAGCCCTTCCACGGCCCGCAGCGACAACAGCGTCACGCCGAGGCCGACCACGATCCCCGCCACGACGAGCCCCATCGAATCGCCGATCACGAGCCAGCGGAGTTGGGCCGGGGCCGCGCCTAACGCCAACCGAACGCCCAGCTCGTTGCTCCGGCGGGACACCGAGTAGGCCATCACGCCGTAGAGGCCGATCGCCGCGAGCAGAGCGGCCAGGATTCCGAAGATCCCGGTAACCTTGGATACCACGAGGTCCTGACGGGCCCCCCGAACCAGCAGCGTCCCGAGAGTGACGACGTCTCGAACCGGCAGTCCCGGCTCGGCGGCGGCCAGGGCCTGGCGCAACGCCGGCGCCACGGACGGCGAGGAAGGGAGCGTCCGGGCCATAATGTTGTAGATGAAAGCGCCCTCCTGCTGCTCCAAGCTAACGAACAGCATCGGCACCGGAGGTTCCTTGAGTTCGTTGGGCCGAAGATCTTTGACGACGCCGATGATTTCGAAGACCGGAATGGAATCGAAGCCAAACCGGAGGCCAACCGCATTCTCGGTATCGAAGAACCGCCGGGCCATCGATTCGGAGATGATCGCCACCATCGGCGCCTTGGGTCCGTCGGTTACCGCGAAGTCCCGCCCCCGGAGGCGGTGAATCCCGGTGGTTGCGAGGAACCCGACCGAAACCTCGTTGACTTGGACGTCGTCGTCCCAGCCCGGAGGCCGAACTTTGCCCGGCACCGCGATCGAGCTGGTCCGCCTCGCGCTTCCCGCCAGGCCCAACGACGACAGGGCCGCCGACTTGACCCCCGGGACGGCCGCCACGATGTCCAGAACCCGGCGGTAGAGCCCGGGAAGATCTTCCAGCCGGTACCCCGCGCCGCGAACGTCGATTCGTGCCGACAGAACTTGCTCCTGATCGTAGCCCGGGTCGACGGCTAGCAACGCCTGGACGCTTCGCACCAACACCCCGGCCATCACCACCAACGCGAGCGACAATCCGATCTGCCCGACGACAAGAAGCCGGCCCACTGACGATTGTCCCGGGCGGCCCCCCACGACCCGGCCGGTTGACCGGAAGGCATCGAACAACTCGGTCCGGGAGATATTGAGCGCCGGCGGCAGCCCGAACAGGACTCCGGTCAGCATCGAAATTCCGCCCGCCACCGCGAGCAACTTCCCGTCGAACGCCAACGCGACCGGCAGCCCCGGAGTGGTCGAATTCCAGGCCGCCCGCAGCAACGCCGAGGCTCCGACCCAAGCGACCCCGAGGCTGGCAACCCCGCCCAACAGCGACAGCGTCATGCTCTCGGTGAGCACCTGCCGCAGCAACCGCCCGCCCCCGGCGCCTAACGAAATTCGGACGGCGACCTCATGGCCCCGGGCCGCGTTCCGCGCCAGCAGGAGCCCCGCCAGGTTCGCGCAGGCCACCAACAGGACCAGCCCGACCGTGATCGTGAGGAGCTTGAGCGGGTCGCCCAGACCGTCGCGAAGATCGGAAAACCCCCGGGCCGCCGATTGAACTTCCAACCGCTCCTTCGAGCGAAAGGCCCGGGTGGCGGAGTCGGCGGCGCTGAGGCGCTCCGCCAGATTGCTTCGAAACACCGTCTCGAGCCGGGCCGCGACCCCGCCAACCGCCTGTCCCTCTGGAATTCGCCCCATCAGGGTCAGCCAGGAGATCCCATCCTGACTGAGCCAGGGCTTGTCCGCCTCGGCGTCATTGATGTTGGCGTTGGCGAAGTATTGGACCTCGACCTGCATCGTGATCGGCGCCCACACCTCGGTGGTTCGTTCCATTCCGACTCCGGTAAAGCCCGGCTCGGCCACTCCGACGACCGTCAACACCGCACCATTCAGCCGAATCGTCCGGCCGACGACGGAGGGGTCGGCCCCGAACCGCCGGGTCCAGAACGGGTGGCTCAACACGACGACCGGCTCGCTGCCGGCCGTCCGGGTGTCGGCGGGCCCAAGCAAGCGACCAAGCGCCGCTTTGGTCCCGAGCAACGAAAACCAATCGCCCGATACCAGTTGGGCCGAGGCCTGTTCAGCGGCCGCCTGGTCGGCGATGAAATTCATCCCGATCGTGCTGCTCATCGCGGCCAGCCGAGTTCCGGCCGGCAGCGCCGGCCGGAACCGTTCGAGTGCCGGCCCCGAGAACCGCCGATCCGGACCCTCGGACCCCACCCGCTGCAGATAGAACAGCTCGCCGGGCCGGTCGACCGGCAACGAGCGGAAGAAGAGCGCATCGGCCACGCTGAAGACGGCCGTGTTGGCACCGATCCCGACAGCCAGCGTCAGCACAGCCGCCAGCGTAAACACCGGCGACTTCCGGAGGGTCCGAACGGCGAACCGGACGTCGGCGGCAAAGTCCTCCACCCACCGGGTGCCGCGGACGTCTCGCGTTTCCTCCTTCACCTGCTCCACTC
>JAYTTT010000439.1:0-4038 GCA_043744895.1 Gemmatimonadota bacterium
GGGCGGCGAACTGGTCTTCCGCCATGCGCTCGGGATTCCATCCGAAATGCTCAGGCAAGTGAGAGGCGAGCGGGTCGGGTATGACGAAGAGCAGATGAACCCGGCGGCGACAACTTCCCGAGACACGGCCGCGGCGAGCGCGGCCCGCGACACGACCAAGCCCGCAGCCAAACCCCGCACCCACAGCCACGCACCCGGCAAAGAACATGACGATTGATCCCGGCGCTCCCCTCCCAGTCCCGGAACGAAGAGGACATCCATGATCATACCGGATTCGGGCCACCATGAAGGGGCGCCCGATTGACGCGCGAGGCAATGCGACCATGGTGTGGGTCAAGCGGGACGGCGCCTGGAAGCTCCTAGCCGCCGCGGGAGCGAGTCGGGGAGGATCACGACGCCCGCCTGCGTGAACGGACCAGTTCGACCCACCCATACACGGTCGGGAGCACCAGCAACGTCAGGATCGTCGATGAGATGATCCCCCCGATCACGACGGTGGCAAGCGGTCGCTGGACCTCGGCGCCCGCACTGGTCGAGAGCGCCATGGGAAGGAATCCGACCGACGCCACGGTGGCCGTCGCGAGCACCGGCCGGAGCCGAATCAGGGCGCCTTCCCGAATGGCGTCCCCTAACGAACGGCCCGCCGCGCGGAGCTGGTTGACGTAGGTGAGGAGCACCAAGCCGTTGAGGATCGCAACGCCGAACACCGCGATCATCCCGACCGCCGCGCTCAGGTTGAGGTGGAGACCCCGCAGCCACAGGGCCGCGATCCCGCCCACCAGCGCGAACGGCACGTTGAGCATCACCACGAGGGCGTGCCGGATGACGCCGAACCCAGCGTACAAGAGGCCGGCGATGAGCACCAAAACAGCCGGCAGAATCACGGCCAGCCGCTTAGCCGCGCGCTCCTGATTCTCGAATTGGCCGCCGTAGGTTACGTAGTAGCCCGGCGGCAGGGCTAGCCGGGTCCGGACGGCCCGCTGCACGGCCGCGGCAAGGCTGCCCAGATCCCGCCCCCGAACATTGGCCTTCACCAAAACGAATCGCTGGCTGCCCTCATGGTTGATGACTTCCGGTCCCTCGATGATCCGAATTCGGGCGAGCTGCGCCAGCGTCACGGTCCCGCCCGCGGCGGTGCGGAGCAGGATTTGGCCGACCGCCTCGGGGGTCGAGCGGTAGGGCGCATCGAGCCGGACTACGATTGGGTAGCGCCGCCGTCCGGCGATCACCTCCGAGGCAGGCATGCCGCCGATGCCCGTCTCGACCGCCTCCCGGACGTCGCTCACACTGAGGCCATAGCGGGCGATCGCCGGACGATTGAGCTCGACCTCGAGCTGCAACGCTCCGGCGCTGACGCCGACGGAGACGTCCTCCGCGCCGGGAATGGCCGCCACGACGTTCCGCAACTCCTCTGCCTTCGCCTGAAGCAGGGGGAGGCTGTCACCGAAGATCTTGACGCCGAGATCGGTTTTTACCCCCGATACCACTTCGTCGAGCCGCATTCGCATCGGGGCGCTGAACTCGTAGTTCAATCCGGGAATCTCGCCCAATGCCGAATCCATTTGCGCGATCAGGTCGTCGAGGGAACCGGCCCGCCAATCCGCCTTGGGGTGGAACTGCACGTAGACATCCGCCTCGTTGAGGGCCATCGTCTCGGTCGCCTCATGGGGCCGGCCGAGATTCGTCACGACACTCCGGACCTCAGGGAACCCCAGCAACGTTCGCTCGACTTCGGCCGAGACGGCGATGCCCTGCGGAAGCGAGGTGCTCGGGATCCGCCGGGTCTCGATCAGCAGGTACCCTTCGTCCAGCTTGGGCATGAACTCGGAGCCGAGAAACGGAACTGAGGCAAGGGCAAGGGCCAGCAGGGAGGCGGCGGCGAGTGACACCCGTTTCGGGTGGGCCAGGGCCAGGTGCAGGAGCCGGTCGTAGCCGCTGCGAAGCCGTTCGAACCAGCGGGCCTCGGGGCCCGAACCCGGCTTGGCCGCCGGGTCCCGGCCGACGAACAAATACGACGCCGCGGCGGGGACGTAGGTAAGGGCGAGGGCCAGGGACACCAGGACCGCCGCGCAGACCGTGAAGGCCATCGGCGCGAACATCTTTCGCTCGAGCCCCAGCAGCCCGGCGACCGGCGCATAGACCGCGATGATGATGGCAACGCCGAACCCGACCGGACGACCGACTTCGACCGTGGCCTCGGCCACGACTCGCCGCACCTCGCTCCGGTCGGTGGCCGAATCGCCGCTGACCGCGAGGGCTCGCAACCGGCGGACCGCGTTCTCCACGATGACGACGGACGCGTCGACCAGGAGCCCGAAGTCGAGGGCCCCGAGGCTCATCAGGTTTGCGGTGACTCCGAAACGCTGCATCGCGATAAAGGCACCCAGTAGGGCCAGCGGGATCACCGACGCGGTGAGAAGCGAGGCCCGGATGTCCCGCAGGAAGAGAAAGAGAATCGCAATGACGAGCAAGGCGCCCTCGGTGAGATTTCTGAACACCGTTCGGGTCGTTCGGGCGACGACGTCACCTTGGTTGTAGAACGGCCTGATCCGAACCCCTTTGGGCAGCACCGGTTCGATCTCCGCCAGCTTCTTCTCGATTCGGCCGACGACCTCTCGCCCGTTCTCGCCCTTGAGCATGAGGACGGTGGCGGAAAGGGCCTCGCCCCGGCCGTCCCGAGTCACCGCGCCATAGCGGAGTTGGGGACCGACGGCGACTCGGGCGACATCGCGGATGTGAACGGGGATCCCGCCCCGGGTCGCCACGACTACGAGCCCGATGTCCGCGGTGTCGGATACCCTGCCCAGGCCCCTGAGGGTGAGCCGGTCACCCCGATCCTCGATGTAGCCGCCGCCGAAGTTGGCATTGTTGTTGGCAACGGCGGTCTCGAGATCGCGCAGCGTGACGCCGTAACCCGCCAGCTTGGTCGGGTCGGCGAGGATCCCGAATTGCTGGACCATTCCACCCCAGGTATTCACGTCAGCGACCCCCGGCACCGTCCGGAGGAGCGGCCGGATGATGTACTGCTGCACGTTGGTCAACCCGATCAGCGCGGCGGTATCAGGCGGCGCTCCGGGCCGGTCGCCCTCGGTTGAATCGGTCGACTCCACCAAGTACTGGAACACCTCACCCATGGCGGTGGCCGGCGGCCCGAGCATGGCCTCGGCGGTCGGTGGTAACGCGCTCCGGGCGTCCTGCACTCGTTGCTGGACCTGGGCCCGGGCGAAGTAAAGGTCGACATCGTCTTCGAAAGCCACGGTGACAACCGACAGCCCGGCCTTGGAAATCGAGCGCACGTCCGTCGTGCGGGGAAGCCCGAGCATGGCCACTTCGATGGGATAGGTGACCTGCTGCTCCACTTCCACCGGCGAGAACCCGGGCACGGTCGTCATGACCAGAACCTGGTTCGGGGTGAGATCGGGAAATGCGTCGGTGTTCAGGGTTGCGAATGCCTGCAGGCCGGCCACCGCGAGCAGCACGGTGGCGCCGAGCACAACGGCGCGGTGACGAAGGGCGGCGACGATCAGCCGATCAATCAGGGTACCCATGTCACATCTCCATTTTCGGCATCGCGCGCTTCTCGATCGCCGCCCTGACCGCGAACGCGCCCGCGACCACCACGACATCGCCGGCGGCAATGCCGGAGGTGATGGTCACCCGTTCGGCCGACCGAGCGCCGACCTGAACCGGACGACCCCTGAAGTGGGCGCCGCCTTTGCCGTCCGGCATCGCGACAAAAACCATCGGCGCTCCGCCGACGAGTTGCACCGCGTCGGCCGGGAGCACCACGGGAGTGCCGCCAAGGCCCTGGGCCGACGGTTTGGTCGTGGTCGCCTGGACCAACACGGCCGCGAGCATGGCCGGTTTGAGCCGCCCGGCCTGGTTGGTTACCACCGCCCGGAGCGGCAGGGTCCGGGTATCCGGATCGAGGCCGGCGCCGATCACGGTTAGGCGCGCCAGGAACGTGTCGACCGGATACGCCGGCACCGTGAACCGAAGGGTCGCACCAACCCGGAGGAGCCCGATGACCGTCTCCGG
>JAYTTT010000440.1:0-4017 GCA_043744895.1 Gemmatimonadota bacterium
GCTCAACTATCGGTTGCTACGGGCCACCAAGAATCGATTTGGGTCGGTCGACGAGCTCGGGGTGTTCTCGATGTCCGAACGGGGCCTCCTCGGAGTTCCCAACCCCTCGGCGGTGTTCCTGGCCGCCCGCTCCGCGGGGATCAGCGGCAGCGCCGTCACCGCCCTGATGGAGGGCACCCGGCCGGTGCTGGTCGAGGTCCAGGCGCTGGCCGCGCCCTCGGGCTACGGTACGCCGCAGCGGGTCGCGACCGGGCTCGATCCGAAGCGGCTGGCCGTGCTGTTGGCGGTGTTGGAGCGCCGGGCTGGGCAGAGCTTCGCCAACCTCGACGTCTTCGTGCAGGTCACCGCCGGGGTTCGGTTGAACGAGCCCGGTGCCGACCTGGCGGTGGCGGCGGCCCTGGTGTCGAGTCTGACCAACCGCCCGACCCCGGCCGATGCCCTCTTTATGGGCGAGGTTGGGTTGGCGGGGGAGGTTCGCCCGGTCGGCGGGGTGGACCGGCGGTTGGCGGAAGCGGGTCGCCTTGGGTTCCTCCGGGCCTTCGGCTCGGGGCGCCATGCGCCGGTCAGCGGTATTCAGACGATCGCCCTCGATCATGTCGATGAACTCGTTCGTGCCCTCGCGGCCTGACGTCGGCGTCGTCGTCGTCGCCGCGGGGCGGGGGCTTCGAGCGGGGGGAGGTTTCCCGAAGCAATTTCGGCCGATTGGGGGCGTCCCGATGCTGTTGCGGGCGGTACGTCCGTTTCTGACCCACCCCGACGTCGGGACGGTCGTGGTGGTACTGCCCGCCGAGACGGTGGCCTCACCGCCGGACTGGCTCGCGCCGCTGACGGGCGAACGCCTCCGGGTGGTCGCGGGCGGCGCGGAACGGATGGACTCGGTCGAGGCCGGGATCGCGGCATGCGATCCCGAACTTGGGATCATCCTGGTGCACGATGGGGCCCGGCCCTTCGTCGACGCTGGAGTGATCGATGCGGTCATTGCCGAGGCCCGGGCGGGTCGGGGAGCGATTGCCGCCGTTCCCCTGAGCGATACCCTCAAGACGGCCACCGCCGGACTCGGTGCGATTCGGGTAGTCGGGACGGTGCCTCGCGAGGGACTCTGGCGAGCCCAGACGCCCCAGGGGTTCCCTCGGCCGATGCTGGTGTCGGCCCTGGCGGCGGCACGCCGGGACGGCCGGGTCGCGACCGACGACGCGGCGCTGTGCGAGGCGATCGGCGCGACGGTCACCCTGATCGAGGACCGGACCACCAACTTCAAGGTCACCTCCGCCGCCGACTTCGTCCTGGCCGACGCCATCGCTAAGGACATTCGATGATCGTCCCGTTTCAGACCGAGGCCGACGTCCTCGCGGCCACGCCGACGGTCCGGGACCACCTGGCCCATGGCGGCGTCCTTGGCTATCCGACCGAAACGGTGTACGGGCTCGGATCGCTGCCTAACGATGCCGGGCTCGACGCCTTGGCCGCCCTCAAGGGACGGCCGCCTCGAAAACCGTTTCTGCTCCTGATCTCCGGCCGGGTCATGGCCGAGCGGGTCGGGCTGGTGTTTAGCGCGGCCCCCCGCGCCATGGCCGAGGCGTTCTGGCCCGGACCTCTGACGCTGGTCCTGCCCGGCGGCGAGGGCCGGCTTCCGAGCCGCCTCCGGGGCGCCGAGGGCGGGGTCGCGGTGCGTCACACCTCGCATCGGGGCATGGCGTCGTTGATTGCCGCCCTCGATACCCCGATTACCTCGACCTCCGCCAATCGACCCGGCGGCCCGACCGCGCCCGGCGCCCCGATGATCGAGGACCTGTTTCCGGCGGCGGTGGCCGCCGGGTTGCTGGTGATCCTGGACGGGGGGGTGCTTGGCAATGTGCCCCCATCGACCCTCATTGATTGCACCACGGCCGTTCCCGCGATCATTCGCGAAGGGGCGATCCCTCGGGAGGAGTTGCGGCGGGCGGTGGGGAGGCTCTCACCGTGATTCGGGTATTGGTCGTCTGCACCGGCAATACCTGTCGAAGCCCTCTGGCGGAGGCATTGCTTGCCCGGGCCTTGGAAAGCACGGGGCGCACCGACGTGGTCGTCACCTCCGCGGGGACCGGGGCGTGGGAGGGAGCGCCTGCGTCCGAGGGGTCGTATCTGGTCGGGCTCGAGCACGGGCTCGATCTGTCGGGCCATCGGGCTCGGCTCCTGACTCGGGCCGAGGTGGACGAGAGCCATCTGATCCTGACGATGTCGCGGACCCATCTGGCCCGGGTCCGCGAGTTGGGCGGCGCTGGTCGCGCCCACCTGCTCGGCGAATTCGCCGGCTTCACCGCATCCCGGGCCGAAATCGACGATCCGTTCGGGGGCGACCTCGATGAGTATCGGGCCACGTTCCGAACCCTGGAGGGGATCGTTCCTCTAGTGGCGGCGCAGATTCCCGGTGCGGCGCCGTCATGATTTCAGGGCGGACCCGGGTCTTCGCGCTGCTTGGTAACCCGGTGGGGCATTCCCTCTCACCGGCCATGCACAACGCCGCCTTCAATGCCTTGGGACTCGACGCCGTGTATGTCGCCGTTCCGTGCGAGGAGTCGCTGGTGGCTCCGCTGATGCGAGCCTTGGCGGACAGCGGCGGTGGTGGCAATGTCACCATTCCCCACAAGCGCGCCGCCGCGGCCATCGTCAACTCGGGTACCGCGGTACCGCTGGCCAGCTGCAATACCTTCTGGGGTGACGCCGGCCGCCTGTTGGGTGACGACACCGACGGCATCGGGATTCAGGCCGGGTTCGAGCAACTCGGCCGTCCGGCCGGCACCTGGCTCATCCTCGGCACCGGTGGGAGCGCCATCGCCACGGCCCTGGCGGCCCGCGACCTCGGCATCCCGGTGGCGATCCGGTCGCGATCGGCCGATCGGCGGGCCGCGCTGGCCGATCAGCTCCTGACGTTAGGCGTTACCGAGGGATTGGAGCGCGAGACCGGGATGGTGATCAACTGCACCCCCCTTGGGCTCGGTCCGGGCGACCCGGCGCCGATGCCGGTCGATCAGATCCCGGCGGGGGCCGCCGTCCTCGACCTGGTGTACGGGCTGGCGGATACCGACTGGGTCCGCCGGACCAAAGCGGCGGGGCACCGGGCGGTCGATGGGCGCGAGGTACTGGTCGCCCAGGGCGCGGCGGCGTTCGCACGGTGGTTTCCGCGATCCACGGCCCCGATCGAGGTGATGCGTGCGGCGGTGGCTGGCCGAGCGGGCTGAGGCCTTCGGGGCCGCCGAACGGTGGCTCTTGCCGGGCCAGTGCCTGGTGTGCCACCAGCGGGTCGGCCGGGTGGCTCACGACCCGCTGGTATGTGCCGTTTGCCGGAGCCGGTGGATCCAGCTTCCGTTTCCCCAATGCCCCCGCTGCGGCCAGCCGGTCGACGCCGATACCGAATGCCGGGTCTGTCGCGAGTGGCCCGCCGGGCTCAGCGGAGTCGCCAGCGCCGTGTGGCTCGACGCCTCCGCCCGGAAAACGGTCCATCTGCTCAAGTATGAAGGCTGGCACCGGGTTGCCCAAGCGATGGCCGACCCGGTCGGCCAACTCGCGCCCCTCGCCGGGGGGGGCGTCGTGATCCCGATTCCGCTCGGCGCCGCACGGCTCCAAATCCGGGGTTATAATCAAAGCGGCAAACTCGCCCAGGCCATCGGCGGGAAGCGGGGACTTCGGGTTGACGAAACGACGCTGTTTCGGGGCCGGGAAACTCGAACCCAGACGACCCTGACCCCGGAGGAACGGGAAGCCAATCTGCGGGACGCGTTCGGCGTCACCGGGGCGGTTCCGGGACGGGTCATCTTGGTCGACGACGTGTTCACGACCGGGGCGACCCTGGTGTCGGCGGCACGCGCGTTGCTAGACGGCGGGGCCCGGGCGGTCACCGCCGTCACCTTTGCCCGGGCCGAGGTGCCGCTCGCGGCGGTCAATCGGACGCCTTCACACTAGACGAAACCTCAGGGGAATGACCCAATGACGATTCGAGTGGCGATTAACGGGTTTGGCCGGAATGGCCGGAACGTGCCC
>JAYTTT010000441.1:0-15838 GCA_043744895.1 Gemmatimonadota bacterium
CCGGGCTGGTCATCGCGCTCGGCGAGATCGTCGATGACGCGATCATCGACGTCGAGAACATTGCCCGGCGGCTCCGACTCAACCGCGGCCTCCCCACGCCGGCTTCGTCGGGCACGGTGGTGCTCCAGGCCTCGCTCGAAGTCCGGAGCGCCGTGGTCTACGCGAGCCTGATCGTGCTCCTCGTCTTCCTGCCGGTCTATTTCCTCGATGGCCTGGCCGGGACCTTCTTCCGACCGCTGGCGCTCTCGTACGGTCTCGCGATCGCGAGCTCGCTGCTCGTGGCGCTGATCGTGACCCCGGTGTTTTGTCTTCTCCTCCTGCGCCGGGCCGATGCCACCCCGCGGGAGACCCGTTTCGTTCACTGGCTTCGGGCTCGGTATCGGGGTGCCCTCCCCGCCATGCTCGACCGCTCGCCCCGGCTGATCCCGGCGGTGGGGGTGCTCCTGGTGGTGGCGCTGACCGCCGTCCCGTTCCTGGGCCAGGAGTTCCTCCCGAAGTTCAAGGAGTACGACTTCCTGATGCACTTCGTCGAAAAGCCGGGCACCTCGCTCGACGCGATGCGGCGAATCACCATTCGAGCCAGCCGTGAGCTTCGGGCGATTCCCGGTGTTCGCAACTTCGGCGCCCATCTGGGCCGGGCGGAGGTGGCCGACGAGGTCGTCGGCCCCAATTTCACCGAATTGTGGATCAGCCTCGACCCAGCCGTCGACTACGACGCGACGGTGGGCCGGGTCCAGGCGGCGGTCGACGGCTACCCGGGGCTGGTCCGGGATCTGTTGACCTACCTTCGCGAACGGATCAAGGAAGTCCTCTCGGGCACTAGCGCCACGCTCGTCGTCCGGCTCTACGGTCCCGATCTCGATTCGCTCCGGACCGCAGCCGCCTCCGTCGCGAAGGCGATGACGCCGATTGCGGGGATCGCCGACCTCAAGGTCCAGCAGCAAGTGATGGTGCCCCATATCGCGATCCGGTTCCGGTCTGATCGGGCGGAGAGGTATGGCCTCACCGCCGGTGACGCCCGGCGCCAGATCGGGACGCTGGTTCGCGGCACCAAGGTGGGCGAGATCTATGACCGCCAGCAGGTCTTCGACGTGGTGGTATGGGGCCAAGCGGACGTCCGGCGCGATCTCGCCACGATTCGCGACCTCCGACTCGCGACGCCGGCCGGCGGCTTGGTCCCGCTGGCCCAAGTGGCCGATGTCGCCATTGAGCCGACGCCTAACGAAATCACCCGGGAAGGTGCCTCCCGGAAGCTCGACGTCACCGCCAACGTCCGCGACCGTGACCTCGGCAGCGTGGCGCGCGACGTCGAACGAGCCGTCGGCCGGCTGGCGTTCCCGGCCGGAACCCATCCCGAGTTCCTCGGCGAGTACGCGGCCCGCCGGGAGGCAAGTCGCGCGCTTCTCTGGTGGGCTGGGCTCGCCCTGATCGGCATCTACCTCATACTGCATCTCGATTTTGGCAACGCCCGAACCGCTTCGCTGGTGTTTGGATCGCTCCCGTTTGCCCTGATCGGCGGGGTCGGCGCGGTGATCCTGACTGGTGGAAGCCTCTCCCTCGGCTCCTTGGTGGGGTTCATCACGGTGATCGGGATCGCGGCTCGGAACGGGATCATGCTGGTAAGTCACTACCGGCATCTCGAGCGCGAGGAGGGGATGCCTTTCGGGCGCGAGTTGGTGCTGCGGGGGGCCGAGGAGCGGCTGAGCCCGATCCTGATGACCGCGCTGGCGACCGGCCTGGCCCTGGTGCCGCTGATCGTGGCCGGGAGCCAGCCGGGGCACGAGATCGAGCACCCGATGGCGGTGGTGATCCTGGGCGGATTGATCACCTCGACGGTGCTCAACTTGTTCGTGATGCCGGCCTTGTTCCTCCGGTTCGGTCGGACGCCGACGACGCCCGACGAAGGCCCTTAGGAAGGAAGAGCGCCGGGCGGGATCAGGCTGATTTGATCTCGGTCCAGAGCCGGTCCCAATCCTGAGCGGCGGCGCCGAGGTCGGTTTGGTATTCGAGCCGGGCCAGTTCCTCGGCGGTCGGATAGGGAACTTTTGCCCGGGTCAGCGAAAGGGCCGCCTGATTGGGGGTACCGTAGCCGGTCTTATCGGCAATCGCAGCCGCGACCTCGGGACGCAACACGTAGTTCATGAACTCGTGGGCCGCCCGGCGGTGCCGAGCGGTCCTCGGCATGGCGAGCCCGTCGGTGAAGATCATGCTGCCCTCCTTCGGAATCACGAAGGCCAATTCGGGCTGCTCAGCCATGGCTTGCGCGGCATCGCCGCTCCACAACTGCGCCAGCCACACATCACCGGTAATCAACTGCGCTTTCACCGGGGCCGAAACGTAGGCCTTGAGATAGGCCTTGGCGGCCAGGGCGTCGACCTTGGCCTGGGCCAAGTCGGCCGGAGCCGTCGAGTTGAGTGACTTGCCGCGGTACTTCAGAAAGGTGCCGATGACGTCCCTGATATCGTCGAGCATGGTCATCTTGCCCCGGTAGGCCGGGTCGAAGAACACCGACCAGCTGTCGGGCGGGCCTTTGATCTTGTCCCTCCGATAGGCGATACCGGTGGTGCCCCAGGCCCACGGGACCGAGTGAGCATTGCCGGGATCCCACCGTGGATCGACGAAGATCGGCGCCACGTTACTCCAATTGGTCAGGTAGCGACGATTGAGCGGGGCCACCAAATCGTTGGCAAATAGCGCCGCGAAGAGATTGCTGGTGGGCAGGATCAGGTCGTATCCGCTCGCGCCGGCGAGGAGTTTGGCGATCATCTCCTCGTTGCTCTCGTAGGTATCGAGGGTGACCTTGACCCCGAACTCCTTTTCGAAGTTCCGGATGGTGTTGTCGGCGAGGTAATCGGACCAGAGATAGAGATTGAGTTCCCCCTCGATCGGTCCGAGATCGCCATCTGCAGCAACGGGCTGATCGGAGGATGACCGCCCGCAGGCGGCGGCGAGGTTGTGGGCCGCTAGGCCAGCGCCGACGGCGAGGGTGCGGCGGACAAATTCGCGCCGGGGCCACGGGCTCGGGGGTTGGGTCATGGGAAGAAGGTATCGGCGCTCGGCGCTCGGCGCTCGGCACTCGGGGGGGGGGAACGAAACGTTGGTCGGGCTCGTCGGGAGTGGTAGGACACCGACGGGACGGGGAATGACGACTGCGATTGGTGGGACCATGCCGAAACTCGAGGTCAGCGCGGGGCGGATCGCGATTCCGGTCGCGGGGGGGCTCGAGATCATTCCGGTGATAGACATTGAGTGGCTGGAATCGGACGGGAACTACGTTCACCTTTACATCGACGGTTGTCCGAAAACGGTGCGAGCCACGCTCCGGGGGTTTTCCTCGCGACTCGACCGGACGATGTTCCGGCAGGTTCATCGATCGACGGTCGTGAACGTCTCCCGTGTCGTCGGCCTTCGGGCCGGCATCAACGGCGACGGCACCATCGTGCTGGCGGGAGGACAGTGCTTGCGATTAAGCCGCCGGTTCCGCCAGTCGCTCTGGGATCTTCTGCTCTAATTCCCGACGGGCAATCCACCGATCCGGTTTCACGCGTTCAGCCGTCACCCGCGGCCCCCGATACCGCCGCCTCGGCGATCGGTTGCCCGCCCGCCGGGAGCCGGGCCGCACCCTATTTCGCGGGGGGAAAGATCCCGGAGGCCCACGATCATTGGGCGGAGCTCTTCAACCGAAACGCCGTGTCCCCTGGATCTGGGGCACCTTCGGCCGGGAGGGTTTCAACCTCCAAGGGAATGACAACCGCAATACCGGCGAGCTGATTCGAGGCCCACTCGATGGCGGGTCGTTCGGCGGGGGTCAACTGGCCGGAAAGTACCAGGCACTGCGTACCGTTGACACCTATCTGAAGGCGATTCCCGGCGCGGCTGACATAACGGCGTCGGAAAAGGCGGCGTCAAACGGGTTTGGAAAAACCATCAAAGCCTACCTGCTGTTCAGGGCGATCTTGCGAAACGGCGCGCTTGGGGCACCGATCGACGCCAGTCAGCCGGTCAACGCGGACCCGCCACCCTTTCTGAGCGAGGCCAAGGTCTATCAGCACCTGGTCGATTTGCTCGATGCGGCGAAGACCGACCTAGCCGGCGGCGGCGGTTCGTTCCCATTCGCGACCCCGACGGGGATGACTGGATTTTCGACCCCCGCAACGTTCGTCAAGTTCAACCGGGGACTCTTGGCCAAGGTCTTAGTGTTCCAGGCTTCGATGGCTGGCTGTGGCAACCCCTGCTATACGGCGGCGTTGACGGCTTTGAACGAGTCGTTCCTGACCACGAGTGGCTTGCCGGGCAGCCTTGGGCTGGGGGTTTACCACACCTACTCGACCGCCGGTGGAGACGTCACCAACCCCCTCGCGGTGTCGGCGAGCAGCCTCAACTTCTTTGCTCACCCTTCGCTGGTCGCCGGGGCCCAGACCCGGAGCGATGGGTCGCCAGATCTTCGGCGTCAAAGCAAGATCGTCGCCTACACCGGTGACGGAGGAAGTCGAACCCTCGACGGGCTGACCGGACGGTACAAGTTCTCGGTCTATTTCACGTCGGGAAGCCCCGACTTGGCCAAGGGATTTCCGATTCTCAAGAACGAGGAACTGATCCTGCTCCGCCGCGACCGCGCTGACGCCGGCGAGCCTCAAGGCCGACCTGATCACGGAGTTGCTCTACAATCGGACCTATTCGCTGATGTGGGAGGGTGGGAACCGATGGCTCGACGCCAGACGGTATGGCCGTTTGGCTTCCCTGCCCGTCGACCGGACCGGTGATCAAGTCTTTGCCCGAATGCCGATTCCCACGGCAGAATGTTTGGCGCGGAGCCTGCCGGACAACTGTACCCCGCCCGTTCAGTAGCCTGAATGGCTTGGTGGGTCGCGAGCCTGGCGGTGTCGGTTGCCGTCAGGCTCGTTTGTTTCCCGACTGAAGTCGGTCGGCGAGGTAGATCAGGAGCGAAGTCACGACGACGATGATCGTGCTGATGGCGTTGATCGAGGGCTCGATGTTCCGGCGGACCATCCCGTACACGACGACCGGCAGCGTGGACGATCCGGTCCCGGAAACAAACGACGTAATCACGTAGTCATCGAAGGACATCGTAAAGGCGAGCAAGGCCCCGGCGAGGATGCCCGGAGCGAGCTGCGGCACCGTCACGCTCCAGAACGCCGACCATTCGTCGGCCCCGAGCATCATGGCCGCCTCCTCAAGATGCTGGTCCATGCCACGGAGCCGGGCGCCGACCACCACGGTCACGAACGAAATACAGAACGCGACATGCGCCACGGTGACGGACACGAGACCGAGCGGAAACCCGACCAGCACGAAGAGGCTCAGGAGCGAGATCCCCATGATGATTTCGGGTGTCACCAGCGGGAGGTAGAGCAGGCCTTCGACGGTGCCCCGGCCCCGAAACCGGTGGCGGTCGAGCGCCAACGCGATCAGCGTTCCGAGGACCGTGGACATGGCGGTGGCAATGAGCCCAACCACGAGACTTCGGCGAAGCCCGTCAAGAATATCGTCGCGCTCGAGGAGTCGTTGGTACCACTCGAGGGTGAACCCGGTCCAGGTGGCCGAGAATTTGGAATCGTTGAAGGAAAACACCATCAGCGCCACGAGCGGCGCGTGGAGAAAGAGGTACACCAGGCCGGCCGCCACCATAACCCAGCGGGGAGGCCGGCGCATCACCGGGCCAAGGTCCCGGTGTCGCGGCGGCGGAGATACCCCAACACCGCCACGAGGACGAGCCCCATCACGACAAAAGCCGCCGCCGATCCGAACGGCCAGTTCCGGGCCACGGTGAACTGGTTCTGGATCAGATTGCCGACCATGACCTGCTTGGCGCCGCCGAGGAGATCAGACGTGACGAACGAGCCTAACGCCGGGATCAGAGTCAAGAGACAGCCCGCCACCACTCCCGGCAGGGACAGCGGGAGAATGACCTGGAAGAACCGGGCCCGAGGACGGGCGCCGAGAACTTCCGCCGCCTCGAGGAGGGTATCGTCCAGTTTCTCGAGCGAGGCATAAATCGGCAGGATCATCAGGGGCAGGAAGCCGTAGACGAGGCCAAGCATGACGGCAAAGGGCGTGTAGAGGAGCGCGAGCGGCTGATCGATCAGGCCGACCCACACCAAAATACCGTTCACGAGCCCGGTGTCCCGGAGCAGGAAGATCATCGCGAAGGTCCGGACCAGAAAACTGGTCCAAAACGGCAGCACGACGAGAAAGAGGAGCAACTGCCGCCACCGCCTGGCCCGGGCAATCACGTACGCCACCGGGTATCCGACGACCAGACAGACCACCGTGCATCCCAGGGACCAGACCACCGTGCGGCGAAGGACCCCGAGATAGAGCGGATCGAAGAATCGGCGATAGTTCTCGAGCGTCAGGCCCGGGGTGACGCCTCCGTAGAGCCCCCGATGCATCATGCTGTAGGCGAGCATCAAGCCAATCGGGACCAAGAAGAAGAGCCCGAGCCAGGCCAGGCCCGGACTGAGGAGCGCCGCGGCGGCCGCCGTCGGGCGCTGCGCAAACCACGCCAACACTCGGCGCCGCAGGGTCACCGGCCGGCCTCGAGCACTTGGGCGTCCTCGGGGCGCCAAGCCGCCGCGACCCGAGCGCCCCGGACCCAGGGGACCGGCTTGATCAACTGGCCTTCGTTCCGGAGCGCGACGGTGACGTTGGAGCCCCGATCGAGCGCCACGATGACATGGATCGTCTCGCCGAGGTAGATCACCTCGTCAACGGTGCCGGCCAGGGCGTTCTCCCCGTCGGGGACCTGCTCGGGCGGGAAGAGATCCATCCATTCGGGGCGAATGGCGATCGTGATGAGCTGGCCCGGCTCGACCGGATGTTCCGGCCTGACCCGGTAGGTGGCCCGGTCGCCGGCCACCTCGACCAGGCCATCGACGACCGCGCCGGCCCGCCCCTCCAGAAAATTGGATTCCCCGATGAACGACGCGACGAACGCGGTCCGCGGGTTCTCGTAGACATCGGCCGGGGTGCCGAGCTGGGCCACCCGGGCCAGATCCATGACGGCAATCCGGTCGGACATGGTCAGCGCCTCTTCCTGATCATGGGTCACATAGATGAAGGTGATCCCGAGGCTCCGGTTGAGCGCCTTCAATTCGAGCTGCATTTCCTTCCGGAGCTTGAGGTCGAGGGCGCCTAACGGCTCGTCGAGGAGAAGGATCTTGGGCTCGAGTACCAGCGCCCGGGCCAGGGCCACTCGCTGACGCTGGCCACCCGACAGCTCGGCCGGCATTCGGGCGGCATAGGTCGCGGGATCGAGACGGACCAATTCGAGAGCCCGGCCGACCCGGCTGGTGATTTCCGGCTTGGGGGTATCGCGTTGGTGAAGGCCAAAGGCCACGTTGCGCCGGACGTCGAGGTGAGGAAAGAGGGCGTAGCTTTGAAAGACCATCCCGACGCCCCGATCATACGGGCGTTTATCGTTGACCCGAACACCGCCGATCCGAACCTCCCCTCCGCCCGGATCAGGCGTTTCGAACCCGGCGATCAGCCGGAGCGTGGTGGTCTTGCCGCACCCCGAGGGGCCGAGGAGCGAGAAGAATTCTCCCTCCTGAATCTCGAGCGAAACCCGGTCGACGGCTTTGGCCGATCCAAAGCTCTTGGTGACGGCATCGAGTTCGACCGCCGCCCGGGTCGCTGCCACTACTGAGTCGCCTCGAAGGCCTGTTCCAGCACCGTTAGGCCTTCCGCCAGCGTGGCGTCATCGACCGTCAAGGGCACCAGGACCCGCACCACGTTGCCAAAGGTCCCCGCGGTCAGCAGCAACAGCCCCCGTTTCAGCGCCTCGGCCTGGATCCGGATGGTCCGGTCCTTGTCGGGTTCCTTGGTGACCCGGTCCTTTACCAGCTCGAGGGCCATCATGGCGCCAAGTCCGCGAACATCCCCGATGACGTCGAAGCGGCCGGCCATTTGACGGAACCGCGACCGGACGACGTCGCCGACCGCCACGGCGCGGACGGCAAGGTGTTCCCGGCCCATGACGTCCATGACCGCCATGGCCGCGGCGCAGGCGAGCGGATTGCCGCCGTAGGTGCCGCCCAGTCCGCCGGCGTGGACCAGATCCATGATCTCGGCCCGGCCGGTCACGGCTGCGAGTGGCAGCCCGCCCGCGAGCGATTTGGCGGTGGCAATCAGGTCGGGCACGACGCCGTAGTGCTCGCACGCGAACATCTTACCGGTCCGGCCGAACCCGGTCTGGATTTCGTCGATGATGAGCAGGATGCCATGCTGCTTGGCAAACGCGGCCAGGGCACTCACGGCATCGGGTGCGGCGGGAATGAACCCCCCTTCGCCGGCCTGCAATTCCATCACGATGGCCGCCACCGATGAGGGGTCGACCAGCCCGGCAAAGATCCGGTCCCAGTACCCCGTGGCGGCCTGACAGCAACCCCCCGCGGCGGGGCCCCGGTCACAGCGATAGCAGTAGGGATAGGGAATCCGGTAGACCTCCGGCGCAAAGGGGCCGAACCCTTTCTTATAGGGCATCGGCTTGGCGGTGAGAGCCATGCCGAGATTGGTTCGACCGTGAAAGGCATGCTCGAAGGCCACGACCGCGCCGCGCCCGGTTGCGTACCGGGCAATCTTGACCGCGTTTTCGATCGCCTCGGCCCCGGTATTGACGAGCAGTGTGCGTTTGGCGTGACTGCCGGGCGTAAGCTGGTTGAGCCGCTCGGCCACGTCGACGTAGCCCTGGTAGCTCGAGACGGCAAAACAGGCGTGCGTCAGTTGGTCGAGTTGGGCCCGGATGGCCTCGACCACCGCGGGATGGCGGTGGCCCGCGTTCATGACCCCGATCCCGCCGGCAAAGTCGATGAGCCGGTTGCCGTCGGCATCCTCGATGACGGCGTTTTCGGCCCGGACCACGGCCAGGCCGCTCGAGATCGAAACCCCCTTCGGGACGGCGGCGGCCCGGCGAGCGGCGAGGGCCAGGCTCTTGGGACCGGGCAGGGCGGTGGCCAAATGGATGGCAGGGCTCATGTCAGAACTCGGGGTAGGGGTTCGGGGGTGCCGGGAATCCGATCCGAAGTGTACGTTCTTCCGATCCTTCTGCAAGCGGCGCCGGCCACTTCGTCATGACTCATTCAGTCCAGCAACACCTGCGGATCGAGATCGGGGCGTACGACGAGACGATCCGGCGATTCCTGCCGCACTACGACGAGATGCTCGACACGGCCGCGGCCGCGATTGCCATCACGGCGGAGCGGGTCATCGATTTGGGCGCGGGTACCGGCAGCTTGAGCGAGCGGGTGCTCGACCGGACCTCGACAACGATCGTCGAACTGTGGGACGTCGATGACACCATGCTGGCGGTGGCGCGGACCCGGCTGGCGCGGTTCGGCGCACGAGCCGAGCTGGTGCATCGGTCCTTCGACGAGCCGTTCCCGCCGTGCGATGCCATCATGGGGTCGCTATCCCTGCATCACATTCGGAGCCTCGAGGCAAAGACCCAACTCTACGGCCGGGCCGCGGCGGCGCTCCGGCCCGGCGGGGTCCTGGTCACCGCGGACATTACGATTCCGCGGGAAGCGCCGGTCAATGCGGCGACCTACCGGTTCTGGGCCGACCAATTGGTGGCGGCCGGGATCGAGGAGCGCCAAGCGTGGCGGCACTTCGAGGAATGGTCGGGCGAAGATCGGTATTTTTCGCTCGAGGAGGAGCTCGGGGCGATGACGGCGGCGGGCCTTGAGGCGAGCTGTTTGTGGCGGTTCGGGCCGTCGACGGTTCTCGGCGCTCGGCGCTCGGCGCTCGGCACTCGGCCATGAAGGCGGCGTTGAGTTTTGAGGTGCCGGGGGTGGGGGTGGAAGCGGTCCGGGAGTGCGTCGCGGTTCGGTTTGGGGTGGCTGGAGTTTTCTCGGAGTTGGCGGGGGAGCGGGATCGGAACTTTCGGCTCGACAGTTTGGAGGGGGGGCGGTTTGTCGTCAAGGTGGCGAACCGGCTTGAGGATCCTGGGGTACTGGACCTGCAGAACGCGGCGCTGATTCGGATTGCTGAGGAGGAGCCGGGGCTCGGGTTGCCCACCGTGGTGATGGCGCTCGACGGGAAGTCGGTGGTGACGCTCGAGGGTGAGGGGGGGCCCTGGCTGGTGCGGGTACTGACCTGGGTGCCCGGGGTTCCGCTGGCGGCGGTCCGGCCGAGGACGTTGGAGCAGGCTCGGGGGCTCGGGGAGTTGCTGGCGCGGATCCACCGGGGGCTCGATGGGTTCGATCATCCTTCCGCGCGGCGGGCGCTCAAGTGGGATTTGGGGCGGGCCGATTGGATCGAAGGGCATTTCGGGCTCCTCGAGGCCAGTCGGCGCGGGCTGGCGGAGCGACTCTACCGGCCGTTCAAGGAGCAGGTGTTGCCGCGGTGGGGGGAGTTGCCGGCGCGGGTCATTTCCGGGGACGCCAACGATCATAACGTCTTGATCGGCGACGGCACCGTGGGGCTGATCGACTTTGGCGACATGGTGTGGTCGGCGGCCATTGCCGATGTGGCGATCGCGGCCGCGTACGCGATGCTCGAGGTCGAAGACCCGTTGGCGGCAGCCGGGGCGGTGGTCGAAGGATATGCGGCCATCCGTCCGCTCACTGACCGGGAACTCGAGGCGCTCTACCCCGCGATCTTGGCCCGGCTGGTGGTCAGTGTGGTGAACTCCGCCCTCCAGCGGGCGACGACCCCGGACCACGGGTATCTCTTCGTCAGCGAAGTGCCGGTGTGGCGGCTGCTCGAGCGGCTGGGGTCGATTCATCCGCGGCTGGCCTGGTATCGGCTTCGAGCGGCGGCCGGCGTCGAGCCGTGCCCGGGCAGTGCCCGGGTGAGCCGGTGGATCGCGCGGCACCAGGACGCTTTCGTGCCGGTGATCGGGACCGACCCCGGAATCTTGCCGCCCCGGGTGGACCTGTCGATCGGGAGCGAGTTCCTCGCCGATTTTCGGCTGATCCACGACGAACCGGCCATGACCCGGCGCATCGATTGGCTTCGCCGTTCGGTCGGCGCCCGGGTCGCGATCGGGGAGTACGACGAAGCCCGTTTGCTCTACACCAGCGAACTGTTTCGAACCGAGGGCTTCGACGGACCCGAGTGGCGGACGGTCCACATTGGGCTCGACCTCTTTGCCGACGCGGGCTGTCCGGTGCGCGTCCCGTTGGCCGGGTGGATCAAGAGCGTGCGTCACAACGCGGGGCCGCGCGACTACGGTCCAACGGTAGTGGTTGAGCACACCGTGACCGGCGACGATGGTTTGCCGCTCACCTTCTTCACCTTGTACGGCCACCTCGACGTGGAGACCCTGACCGCCGTGCATCCGGGCCTGCCGCTCGCGGCCGGTGCCACGGTGGGACGGTTAGGCACCGCGGCGGTCAATGGCGGGTGGGCGCCCCACGTCCACTTTCAGCTCGTGGTCGACCTGCTCGACCGGGAGGGCGAGTTCCCGGGGGTGGCCCGGCCGAGCGAGCGGGCGGTCTGGACCAGTCTGTCTCCGGCGCCCCACGCGCTGGCGGGCGTGCCCACCACCCGAACCAAGCCGGGGCTCGATTTGGCGGCGATCGAGGATCGCCGGCGCCGCGTCATGGGCGGCAATGTGAGCGTGGCCTATCGACGCCCGCTCCATATCGTCCGCGGCTGGATGCAACATCTCTACGACGCCGATGGACGGCGGTACCTCGACGCGGTCAACAACGTACCCCATGTCGGGCATTCGCACCCGCGGGTGGTTCAAGCGGGACAGCGGCAAATGGCGGTCCTCAATACCAACACCCGGTACCTCCACGAAACCGTGGTGCGGTACGCCGACCGGCTTGGCCAACTGCTGCCCGAGCCGCTCCGGGTCTGCTACTTCGTCAACTCAGGCAGCGAAGCCAACGAGTTGGCTCTCCGGCTGGCGTGGACCCATACCAAGCGGCGGGGCACGATCGTGGTCGAGAGCGCGTACCACGGCAACACCCCGACCCTGGTCAGCGTGAGTCCCTACAAGTGCGACGGCCCGGGCGGCTGCGGGCTGGCCCCGTTCGTGAGGAAGGTGGCGCTGCCGGATCGATACCGGGGTCAGTTTCGGGGCCAGGACCCATCGTTAGGCGACCGCTACGCGGCTCTGGTGGACGCGGAGATCGCCGACTTAGAACGGGCCGGCCAGCCCGTGGCGGCGTTCCTCGCCGAGTCGATTTTGAGCTGCGGGGGCCAGATCGTGTTGCCGCCGGGGTATTTGCAGGGCGTGTACCGGCGGGTCCGGCGGGCGGGTGGCGTCGCGATTGCCGACGAGGTCCAGGTCGGATTTGGCCGGGTTGGGAGCCATTTCTGGGGGTTCGAGACCCAGGGCGTGGTGCCCGACATCGTGGTGATGGGCAAGCCGGCGGGCAACGGCCACCCGTTAGGCGTCGTCGTCACCACACCCGAGATCGCCCGGTCCTTTGCCAACGGGATGGAGTTCTTCAGCACCTTCGGTGGCAACCCGGTGTCCTGCGCCATAGGGCTCGAAGTGCTGGACGTAATCTTCGACGAGGATCTGCAGGCCCGGGCGCTGGCCACGGGCGCACGGCTGCTGGCCGGGCTTGAGGGGCTGGTCGCCCGCCACCCTGCGGCTGGAGACGCCCGGGGACTCGGGCTGTTCGTGGGGCTCGAGCTGGTCAAGGACCGAGACGCCCGGACGCCGGACGCCGCCGCGGCAAGCTATCTGGCAAACCGGATGCGGGACCGAGGGTTTTTGGTCAGCACCGACGGCCCCGACCACAACGTCATCAAGATCAAGCCACCGCTTTGCTTCTCGCCCGACGACGCCGACGCCTTGGTGGCGGGGTTCGATCGGATCCTCGGAGAAGATGCCATCCACCAGGCAAGCCTTCATGCAGCGTCGTGACCTGCTCGCCCTGATCGGCACCGGCGTCTCGGCGTCGCTGCTGGCGCCGTTGTCGGCGTCGGAACTGTTTGATGCAGGCCGCGCCATTCACGGCGGCCTCGGCGTTCAGGGGGCTGCGCTCTCGGCGGCCGAGATGACGTTGGTGACCAGCATCGCCGGCCTCGTGATGCCGGCCACCGACACGCCCGGCGCGCTCGACGTGAAGGTTCCGGCCTTCGTCGACCGGATGATGGCCACTTGGTACTCTGCCGCGGAACGCTCCGATTTCACGACCGGCCTAACGGCCATCGGCCGCCGGGCCGGGGCGGGCGGATTCATGGCCCAAGCTGAGGCCGTGCAAATCGCGTTGCTGACGGCGCTCGACGGGAAGCCGGGACCCAAGGGCTCCGCCGAAGCGGCGTTCGCGACCCTCAAGGGACTCACGATCTACGGGTACTTCACCTCCGAACGGGTCCAAAAGGAAGTCCTCAAGACGGTGATCATTCCCGGCCGGGTTGACGGGTGCGTGCGATGATCCGGGGACGGTCGGCGCGGTTCGACGCGATCGTGGTGGGGTCCGGAATTACCGGGGGCTGGGCGGCCAAGGAACTCACCGAACGCGGCCTCACGACCTTGGTCTTGGAGGCGGGCCGGTCGATCGAGCCGACCCGCGACTACACCGAGCACATCCAGGCCTGGCAGCTCCCGTTCCGGGGCTACGGCGATACCGCCCGGATGGCCCGCGAACAACCGATCCAGAAAAACTGCTACGCCTGCGACGAGTGGGGCTCCAAGTTTTTCGTCAACGACCTCGAGAACCCGTACACCTTCGACGAGAAGAAGCCGTTCCACTGGATTCGGGGGCGGCATGTCGGCGGCCGGTCGATCACCTGGGGCCGCCAGGTCTACCGGTGGAGCGACCTCGATTTTGAAGCCAATGCTCGCGACGGCCACGGGGTTGACTGGCCGATCCGCTATGCCGACATCGCGCCGTGGTACTCCTACGTCGAGCGGTTCATCGGGATCACCGGGTTGGCCGAGGGCCTGCCGCAGTTGCCGGACGGCGAGTTCTTGCCGGCGATGGCTTTTAAGTGTGCCGAGCTCAAAGTTCGGGAAGCCGCCGAGAAGAAGTGGGGCCGGGATCGGGTCTTGACGATTGGACGGGCCGCGATCTTGACTGAGAACCATAACGGGCGGGCCGCCTGCCACTATTGCGGGCCCTGTGAGCGGGGCTGCGTCACCCACTCCTACTTCAGCAGCCTCGGCTCGACCTTACCGGCCGCCCGGAAGACCGGTCGGATGACGCTCCATCCGAACAGTGTGGTCGAGAGTGTTCTCTACGACGCCGCCACTGGACGAGCGAGCGGGGTTCGGGTCATCGATGCGGTCACGATGCAGCCGGTCGAGTATCGGGCCCGGCTGGTGTTCCTGTGTGCCTCGGCGCTCGAATCGACCCGGATTCTGCTCAACTCGAAGAGCAAGGATTGGCCCGACGGTTTGGCCAATGCCAGCGGCGTGCTGGGCCGGAACGTCATGGACCATTGCTTCGGCTCCGGCGCCCGGGGCACGATGCCCGGAATGGAGGATCAGGATTCTTTCGGCAACCGCCCGAACGGGGTCTACGTGCCGCGGTTTCGGAATGTGAAGGAGGCGCATCCCAAGTTCCTCCGCGGCTATGGGTTTCAGGGCGGGGCGTGGCGGGGCGGCTGGGGCCGAGGCGGGCTCGGATTCGGCGCGGCTCATAAGGCCGCGTTGATCAAGGCCCGGGGTCCTTGGGAAATGAGCCTGGGCGGGTGGGGCGAGATGCTGCCGCGGGCTGACAACGTCGTTGACCTTGACCCGACGGTGAAGGACAAATGGGGCATTCCGGCGCTCCGGGTCAACTGCACCTTCGGCGACAACGAGCGAGCCATTCTCGCCGATGTGCAAGAGACCGCGGCCGAGATGCTCGAGGCAGCCGGCGCCAAGAATATCTCGACCTATAACAGCCAGCTGCCGCCGGGGCTTTGCATTCACGAAATGGGGACGGCTCGGATGGGCCGCGACCGGAAGACCTCGGTGCTGAATGGCTGGAATCAGGCCCACGACGTTCCCAACCTCCTGGTAACCGACGGCGCTTGCATGGCGTCGTCCGGCAATCAGAATCCCTCGATCACCTACATGGCGTTGACGGCGCGGGCGGTGGCCCACGCGGTGGACCTGCTCCATCGGCGGGAGATCTAGGGCTCGGCACTCGGCGCTCGGCGCTCGGCACTCGGCGCTTGGCTTGCGGTGGTTTCAGTCGATGTCGCGGAAGAAATCGCTGACCGGCACTGAGAAGGCCCGATTGAGGCCGGCTGGGCGCCAGGCGAATGGCTTCAGGTGCCTCCGTTCCGGGGTCCTTTTCCTCGCGACGTAGATCGCCCGCTCGTCCGGCGAGACCCGCCACACCTCGGCCACGCCGAGCGTTAGGTATGCCGGCCGTTTGTGCTCCTGATCGTAGACTCTGGTTGATGGGCTCTGGACCTCCACGGCCAGCAGGTGGTCTTGGACCTTCTCCCATTTCGGAATTCGGCCCGGCGCCCGAAACACCAACACATCCGGCTGCAGCTCCGTCTTGGGTCGGACAATGATGACTCCAGGCGCGGCGACGCGGAGGTCCGGGTGATCCTGAAGGCAATCCATGAGAAAGCCGGCGATGCGGGTCGCCACGATTTGATGGGGGGAGCCCGGTGACGGGGTCACGAGCAGGAACCCGTCCAGCAGTTCGTAACGATTGCCGTCGTCCGGCCATGATTCGATCTCGGCGACGGTGTAGCGGCGGACACTGATGGGCATGGCCATAATGTCGTCTCGGCGGCTGGAGGATGGCAACTCGGCATCCCCCAAGCTGGCGGATCCGGCGCACGGCGCGGTAACCCAATTCACGCGACCATGATCCGATTTACGGCGTCGCAAGATTATCCTTCCGAGCGTCCGCAGAATCGCCCCTCGCCCCCCAAGGAGTGCCCATGGATCGCTTCTCCCGGT
>JAYTTT010000442.1:0-4009 GCA_043744895.1 Gemmatimonadota bacterium
GTGGCGCGGTCTGCCCGGCAATGAAGCCGAACACGGGTTTGGTGACATGCTGGGCGATGAACTGGGCGGCCTGCTGTTCGTCGGTTCCACCGATCTCGCCCATCATCACGATGGCGTCGGTGTCCGGATCGGCCTGGAAGGCGCCGAGGATGTCGATAAAGTTGGTGCCGATGACCGGGTCGCCACCGATCCCGACGCAAGTGCTCTGGCCAATGCCGTTCTTGGTCAGCTGGTTGACAACCTCGTAGGTCAGGGTTCCGCTCCGGGACACCAAACCGACCCGGCCAGGGGCGCAAATCTGGGCTGGGATGATTCCGACCTTGGCGACGCCGGGGGTGATGAGTCCCGGACAATTCGGACCGAGCAAGCGGGCACCCTTTTCCCGAACGAACGGCAGGACCTTGGTCATGTCGAGGACCGGGATGCCCTCGGTGATGCAGACAATGAAGGCGATGCCGGCATCGGCGGCTTCCGCGATCGCGGCCGCCGCGAAGAACGGCGGGACGTAGATGACCGACGTGTTGGCCCCGGTTTCCTTGACGGCCTCGGCCACGGTGTTGAATACCGGCACCTTGTCATCGAACCGCTGGCCACCTTTGCCCGGGGTGACGCCCGCGACCAAGTTGGCGCTATAGGCCAGCATTTGCTTCGAGTGAAACGAGCCATCGCGCCCGGTAATGCCCTGCACGACCAAGCGGGTCGAGGCGTTGACGAAAATGCTCACTTGGTCCCCTTGGCGAGCGCGACGGCCTGCTCGACCGCTTCGTCCATATCGTTGAGTGCTTTCATCCCGACGCTCTCGAGGATCTTGATGGCTTCCTTTTCGTTCGTGCCGGTCAGCCGGATCACGATCGGAACCTCGACTTTGAACTGCCGGGTGGCCGCGACAATGCCGTTGGCGACGTCGTCGGTCCGGGTAATGCCGCCGAAGATATTGAACAGAATGACCTTCACGGCGGGGTCGGCGGTAATGATCTTGAGTGCGTTGACAACTTTCTCGGGGTTCGAACTGCCTCCGATGTCGAGAAAGTTTGCCGGGTCGCCGCCGTAGTACTTGACCAGGTCCATCGTGGCCATGGCCAGGCCGGCCCCGTTCACGACGCAGCCGACATTGCCGTCGAGCTTGATGAACGTGAGGTTGGCTTTGCGAGCCGCCACCTCGCTCGGGGCCTCGGCCGTCTCATCGCGGAGCCGGGCCAGGTCCGGCCGACGGTCGAGTTCGTTGTCATCGACCGAGATCTTGGCGTCGAGCGCCAGGACCTTGCCGTCCGGGGTGGTCGCCAGGGGGTTGATCTCCGCCAGCGAGGCGCCATTGGCCATGAACGCCGCGTAGAGCTGCTCCATGATCTTGGCGGCGGCGCGGACCTGATCGAAGTTTTGATAGAGCTTGAGGGCGAGGCCTAACGACTGATGCGGGAGCAGGCCATACCGGGGGTCAACGGCCAGCCGGTGAATCTGCTCGGGGGTCTTGGCGGCCACTTCCTCGATATCGACCCCGCCGGCCGGACTGACCATGAACAAGGGGCGTTGCGATTCCCGGTCCATGATCAGGCCGACGTAGCACTCGGTGACGATGTCGGCCGCGGGGACGACGAGGACCCGTTGGACCACCAGACCTTTGATGGTCATCCCCAGAATCCGGGTGGCGTGGTCCTTCGTCTCTCCAGGGGTCTTGGCCAACTTGACGCCGCCGGCTTTGCCGCGGCCACCGGCGTGGACTTGCGCCTTGACCACCACGGTGCCCCCGAGCCGGCGGGCAATCGCCTCGGCCTCGTCGGGTGTGGAGGCCACGCCGCCGTCGAACATGGGGACTCCGTGAGCCTTGAGGAGCTCGCGGGCCTGGTACTCGTGGAGGTTCACATTCCCCCCAGGGAATGAAGCGTTGGTTGGGAGTCGCCGAAGCTGCGCCGCAAAGGTAGCCGCGGCCTTAAGCCTAAACAATGCGGCGACTTACGGTTTTGGCTCCTGGGCAGGCAGTCCGGCCGGCCGAAGCAGGGCCCGGAGGTAGCCGAAGGCACGGCCGAATTCCTGAAGGTCACCCCGCTTGAGCGCGGCATCGGCCCGGTCGAGCCACTCCCGGGCTTGCTCCAGCCGGGGCCCGCTGGCCGACCCGACCGCCGCCGGGGCCGCGACGCCTCGGAGGTTTTGCCACGCTTCTTGGTACGTTCTCCCCGCTCCGAGCCGGTTGCCGACGGCCACATTGACGAGGACCAAGGCACCCTGGCCGCCCAGGCCGAGCGAGTAGTTCGGCTGATAGGCAACCAGGGTGTCGCTGAGGACGGAAAACCGAATCGCCCCGGCGAGGTACTCCGCTCCGCCGGCCCGAATTGAGTCGCGCAGTTGCTGAAAGAAAGGAAATCGGTCCCACCGCTGCTGGAGCTCTCGGGGGGTGGCCACGGACCTGGCGGTGTCGGTGACCGTCAACAACCCGATGGTCTGGGGGCCGGTCGGGGCAATCAACAGGCTGGTGACTCGGGTGCCCTCTTGGTCGGCAAACGGGACTCGATCGGGATCGATCGCGATGCCGATATGGGGAACCTCGCTGGTGGGACGGGGCTGTCGCCCGAGCAACGCCACGGAACGGCCGAGCCATCCGGATCCCTGAAGAACCTGGGCCTGGATCTCGAGGAGCTCCGCGGCAACGCCGACCTCGGCAGCAATGGCGGGCATCAGATTGGCGGCGGGTTCGATGAGCGGGGCTGCGATTCGGGCCCAGGCGGTGGCCAGCGAGTCGGCATCGGGCCGGACAAACACCCGGGCCTCGCCGCCGCGCGCCCGAACGACGCCGATGAAGCCGGCCCGGACTGAACCGACTTCGCGCCCTCGCCAGGCCACGGTTCGGCTGGACGGAAACCGATCCACGGCGAGGTAGCCGTCGGACACCCAGTAGACGTCGCGGTCGATCACGGTGGGGCGAGGCCGGCCCGACTCGGCGAAGGGCGCGATCCCGGCAAGGCGGCTGACCGGATCGAGCCGCCACGCCAACCGTTCATTCGTCTCTGCCCGAAGCACTGGTCCGTGCTGGAGGGCCCAGGCTATCGCGATTCGTCGCGGGGTGCTCGACAGCGCCACCCCGGCGGCCGCGGGATCGAGATCGAATTCGGGGGCTCCAGGCGTTGCCTGGTGGCGCGACAGGGTCACATACGGAACGATCCCGGGAGAGAAACCGTCGTCGCTCCAGCGGAGCGAGGTGATGCCGCCGGCCGGCCCCGACTGGTGGTCGGCCACGGCGACCAGCGAGGGATCGCCCTGAGGCCGGCTGCGGAGGACGAACCAGACTCGGGCCGGGTTGCCGCCCATCTGGACCAACCCGGGGACCACGTCGAGCACTCGATTGCTGTCGCCCGCGGCCAGCCGGGCCAACGCATCGGCGTCCCAGAGCGATGGCCCGAGCGAGTCGCTCAAGTGGGGCGTGCCGGCGGCCAGCGAAATCTGGAAGGCGACGGCATCGACTCCTCGCAGCATCGCGAGTTCGGCCGGACCGATCGGGGTATCGGTCACCCGGGACTGGACCACAATGGTGCCCCCGAGGACCGCAAGGCCGAGACCGACCCAGCCGGCCAGGGCCACGACCAGGCGAGCCCGGAAGGCCCATAGGAGGGTGAGGACGGCCGCGGACGCGGCAAAGATGACGGTCAGGTCGGCGACGGTGGTGCGGAGGAGGAACTCGGACGGCGCGATGGCGGCGCTCCAAGCGGCAGCCAACCGGTAAGGCTCCAGAGCAAAGTGCCAACCGATCAGTCCGGCCACGCCGACGAGGAGGAGGCCGAGTTGGAGCCGGGACTGGGGCGCGAGCCAGAGTCGGCGATCGATGATCCGAAGGGTGCCGCCGAACGTGTTGAGGAAAACAATCGCCACCAGCGCGGGGAGGATCATGGCGGCAACCCGGTCGTACAGCAGTTCCCAGAGGGGCAGCTGCGCGGCAAACACGCCGAGGTCGGCATGGAGCAGCGGGTCGCTCACGCCGAACCTGAGGCCGGCGGCGGCGAGCACCGTCGGATGGAGCCAG
>JAYTTT010000443.1:0-3959 GCA_043744895.1 Gemmatimonadota bacterium
ATCCAGCTCCCCAACGGCCTCTCGATCGGCGGGTCGGAGCTCTTTGTCGCTGCGGGGCCGTGTTCGGTCGAAAGCGAAGCCCAAATCATCCGGACCGCCGAAGCCGTTCGGCGCGCTGGTGCCGTGGCCCTGCGAGCGGGCGCGTTCAAACCCCGGACCTCTCCGTACGCGTTTCAGGGGCTCGGCAACGCCGGGCTCGATCTCCTCCGACAGGTCCGGGCCGAAACCGGCCTCCTGATCGTGACCGAGGCCATGGACGACGAGGGACTTGATACCGTCGCCGCGACCGCCGACATCGTCCAGATTGGCGCTCGGAACATGCAGAACTTCAGCCTCCTCAAGCGCGCCGGCCGCTGCGGGAAACCGGTCCTCCTCAAACGCGGCCCCTCCGCCACCGTCACCGAATGGTTGATGTCGGCCGAGTATCTCATGGCGGAGGGTAATCCGAACGTCGTCCTCTGCGAGCGCGGCATCCGCGGAATCGACTCCACCGCCCGGAACGTCTTTGACTTGAACGTCATCCCGGCCGTCAAACAGCTCTCCCATCTTCCCATCATGGCCGATCCGAGCCACGGGACCGGCCGGCGGGCCATGGTCCGGCCGATGGCACGGGCCGCCGTCGCGGCGGGGGCAGATGGGCTCCTGATCGAGGTCCATGTTGAGCCCGATCAGGCCCTTTCGGACGGGGCTCAGAGCCTCTACCCGGAACAATTCGATTTGCTGATGGAAGAGATTCGGGGCATCGCCCACGTGCTCGGCCGGACGGTGGCCGGCGCGGCCACTCTGGCGCGCTAGAGCGGAGGCCGGAGCGTCGTATCCAGCGCTCCGTGTTGACCCCCGGGGCTCCGGTCGTCATCCTCCATGTCCGGGCCATTGCGGGCCCATTCGCCGGGGAGCAATCAGTGGAAAGAACCACCAGTTTGTGGCGACCCTGGATTCAGGCCGCGACCGCCGTGGCCGCCCTGACCGCCGGGCTGGTCACCGAAACGATGGCGCAAGATGCGGTCGCCATCATCGGGCGGGCCGGCCGGATCTACCGGAACCTTGGGTCGCTCCAGGCCGAGTTCGTCCAAACCATCGAGGACCGTTCCCAGGGCGACACCCTTGTGAGCCGCGGGACGGTAACCCAGTCGGGCAACAACTTCTTTGCCATGCGTTTCTCTGACCCTGCCGGGGAGGCCGTCGTCGTCGACGGGAAGTACATCTGGACCTATACGCCGAGCACCTCGCCCGACGTGGTGTTCCGGTCGCCGCTTCCCAATGATCCGGTCTACGGCGTGAACCTGCTCGCGATCCTGCTCGACCGGCCCCAGGAGCGATACCGGGCCACCTACGTCGAGCGCGACAACACCGGAGCCCGTCCGCAGGACGTCATCGATCTGGTCCCGACCTCGGAAAGCGTTCCCTTCACGAAGGCCAGGCTCTGGCTGGGAATTGACGACGCCCTCCCGAGGCGGATCGAACTCGACGAGGGAGGCGGGGCTCGGCGAATTCTGGTCCTGACGCGCCTCCGTCCGAACGCCACGATTGCCCGCGCCACCTTCCAGTTCGAGGTGCCCAAGGGCGTCAAGATCGTCGCGCCGCCGGCCTAACGCCCCCCCAACAGGCGCTCCATTTCGGCGAGCCGGGCGGGCGGGACGGCCAGCGTGCGGGCCAAACCCACCGCTCGCCGGCCGAGCAAGAGGTACAGGTCTCGATCCGGTTTCGACAGCGCCGCCAGATGAATCTTGAGCGTGGCCAGATCGCCCCGCCGGATCGCTCCGGTCATCGCGTGGCGAGGGGGCAGCAGCCGGAGGTTCTCGATGGTCCCCTCAACCAACGGCAAGAACATCGCCCGGGCAAATTTGGGAGGAATACCGGCCCGTTCGGCCTGGCTGACCGCCGCCTCATAGAGCACGACGAGGAAGGTCGACACGAAGGTCGCGGCGGCGTGGTACGCCGGCTTGGACCCGGCGGGCAACACGACCGGGATCAACCCGAGGGCGGCCGCCAGGCGGCGGCCGGCCCGAATCGCCCGGGCATCGCCCTCGAGCCCGGCATACGAGCCTGTCAGGCGGGTCACGCCGGCCGCGGGCAGGGCCACACTCTGGAGCGGATGGATCGAGCCTAACGCCGCGCCGGTCAGTCGCAGCGGCTTGAGAGCGGCCCGATCGAGAGCGCCGGACAGGTGCATCACGACATGGTGGCGGCCCACCACGCCCAGACCGGCAAGCTGTCCCGCCGCGGTCCAGATCTGATCGTCCGGGGTGGCGACCAGAACCCAGCGGACCCCGCGGTACGCGGCGGGATCATCAACCCGGAACGCCGGCGCCGGCAGCGAGTTTCCAGCCCGGCGAACCACGAACCGGATTCGGACCCCGGCCCCGGCCAGGCGCTCACCGACGGTTCGGCCGAGCCGGCCGGCTCCGATGATCGCGATGGCGGGAAGGCCGGCCACCTCAGTTCACGTCGAGCGCCGCGATGAGAGCCCGACGGGTTTTGGCCCGGGAGAGCAGCCGCCTCGCCAACTCCAGCGCAGGATCGGTGGCCCGGCTGGGCTCGACCCCGACCACGATCTCGCGATCGGGAACGACCCCGCCGCCGCCAAGGACCGTTCGCCCGGCTTCGGTTTTGAACTTGGGCCGCGGTGGCACGCTGTCCCGCGATCCCTGCCCGATCGGTCGGAGCGGGAACCTCTGGATGACCCGGCCGCTCGGTGAGACCCAGACCGCCGTCGTCAACCGGAGAATCGACCCGTTGCCTAACGGAAAATAGGATTGATGGCCGCCCCGCCCGAACGTCGTCTCGCCGACGATCACCGCCCGGTCGTGGTCCTGCAGCGCCGCCGCCACGACCTCGGCCGCTCCGGCGGTTCCCCGATCGACCAGCACCACCATCGGGAGTTCACCCGACCCGGTCGGGCCCTGATCCCGGAACAGAACCGAGTCGGTCCCTAGTCGCCCCCGCACCGTCACGATCAGCTGGCCCCGGTCGAGTAGCCCGTCAGCGAGCGCCACGGCATCGGCCAACGAGCCTTCGACGACCCCACGAAGATCGATCACCACGCCGTGACCCCCGGTCGCCGCCACCGAATCGACCACCCTCCGAATCATCGCTGTCCCGGCGGGGTCCACTCGGTGAAGCCGGAGTTGGGCGACGGCTCCGTCCACCACCACGCTCGCGTCGGGCAGCTTGGGGACCACGCCCCGCTCAATGGTCACCCAGAGCGGAGCCGTCTGGCCCTCGCGACCGAGCCGAACCCGGACCGAGGTCCCGGAGTCGCCGCCGATCAGTGCGGCGACGGCTTCAGCCCGCTGCAGCTCAATTGACACTCGGCCGACCCGGAGTACCGCATCCCCGGGACGAATGCCGGCGGCGGCTCCCGGCGATCCCGGCACTATGGCCACCACCTCGACGAAATCCTCCACCCGATCCAGATAGACCCCCTGAACCGGCGCCGCCCCGATCCGGTCCGCCGTCGTGGTATCGGCGGCCGACACCAGCGTTGCATACGGATCCTGCAGCTCGCCCAGCATCCCCGTCGTCGCCAGGCGGTAGATCGTGGACTCGTCCATCGAATCGACCGCGCTTCCGCGCACGGTGGCGAGCACGGCCGAAAAGAGCCGGGTCGGCGCCAGCGCCGGAACCGGCGTTCCAGCCGTGCCGGCGGCCCCCGCCATGGTGGTCATCCCCCGCCGAAGGAGCCATCCGCCTGCAAAGAAGGCCCCGAGCGCCACCGCCACCATCACCACCCATTTGAGCCGCATCCCTACGCCTCTTCTCGGCCAAACAGATCGGGCCGTGCGGTGCCTAACAGTTTCCACACCGAAGCCGTCAGGATCTCGGGAGAAATCGTGGCGTCCAGGTGGACCACGCCGGGTCCGGTCGCCTCGTGATAGGCGGAGCGAACCCGGCGGTGGAACTCCAGCGTTTCGCGATCGAGGCGATCGCGAACCTTGCCCTGCGTCAATTGCCGCGCA
>JAYTTT010000444.1:0-3954 GCA_043744895.1 Gemmatimonadota bacterium
GGCGGATCCGGTCCCACCGCCGCCAGACATCGGGCAACGCGGCGATCACATCCATCGGACGCATGGCCCGGGCGGTGAACCGGCGAGCCGCCAGGTCGGCCGCATCGCCTAACGCCAGGGCCCCGGAGGCCGCGGCCGCGCAGGTGTCGACCCCCTGCCCCAGCCACGCCGCGATCAGACCCGCGAGGGTGTCGCCGCTGCCGCCCGTGGCCAGCCCCGGATTCCCGGCCGCGATTGTCAATGGGGCTTGGCCCGGCAGGGCCACGATGGTCGGCACGCCCTTCAGCAGTACGGCCGCGCCGAGCCGAGTGGCGGCAACATCAGCCGCGGCCCAGGGGTCGACGCCGAGTTGGGAGGCTTCGGCCGGGAACAGGGCTCGAAACTCACCGGCATGGGGCGTCACCACCATGGCGCGGCCTTCGGCAAGGCGGGCTAAGCCGGCGGGATCGCCCTGGAACGCCATCAGCCCGTCGGCGTCGACCACCAGCGGCGCCCGGGTGGCCTTCGCGACCGCCGCCACGAACTCGGCGCGCCCGGCGGCGCGGCCGAGGCCGGGCCCGATGACGACCACGTCGGCCCGGGCCACCAGATCCGCCGCGGCCGGCGACAGGCGATCGAACTCGCTGATCGTCGTCTGGAGATCAGGCTCCGCTGCCGCGAGCACCGCCACCGAGTCGGCCGGCGCGATGACGTGCACGAGCCCCGCCCCCGCCGCGAACGCCGCCCGCGCCGCCAGCCTCACGGCGCCGGTCATGCCCCGGTCGCCGCCGACGATAACGACTCGGCCCCGGTCGCCCTTGTGGGTCCGAGCCGGGAGCGGCGGCGTGGCCCGGGCCGCGTCACGGTGAATGAAAAGGCGGGGCCACTCATCGGCGGGCGGAACGAAGCCGAGATCGACCACGGCGAGATCGCCGACTTCATCCCGGGCCAGGAGCTGGCCCCGCCGGTAGCCGCCAAAGGTGACGGTGAGCCCGGCTCGGAGGACGTCATACGACGTCCCCGTGTCGAGATCGAGGCCGGTCGGGCCGTCAACCGCCACGACCGGAACCGCCAGCTCGCCAAGGCGGGCCAGCAACGCCGCCACCGGCGGACGAGGCGGGCCTTGGGCCCCAGTTCCGAGAATCGCGTCGACGACCAATCCGATCGCGGGCCACGGACCGTCGGGCTCGAGTTGCCGAAGCCCGGCGTCGCGCCCGATTCTCGCTTCGAGACGATTGAGCTCGCTGGTACTGCCGCCGATCGGGACCACCCACACCGGCAACCCGATGGCGTTCAGAGCCCGCGCCACCACCCAGCCGTCACCGCCGTTGTTGCCCGGCCCGACGGCCACCACCGTTCCCTGCCGGAGGGCCGTCGGAAATCGGCTCGTCAGAATTGTGGCTATGGCGCGGCCGGCGGTTTCCATCAGGGCCACGAGCGGGATGCCGGCTTGAGCGGTGAGTTCGTCCCAGCGACGGGCTTGGCTCGAGGTGAGGACGGGAAGCGGTTGCATTCAGCGGGGCGGGCGCGTCATCCGTCTCCGAGCGAGTCGATGACCCGGGCCCGCTGACCACCGCCCGCGACACCTTGCCACACGTACCCCGCCGAGAATGCATCATCAAAATCGTAGACCGACTCGAAGTCCTGGAGCCGGTCGGTCGGCTGGGTCGAGAGCAGCCCGACCTCGACCAACGCAAACACGATCTTGCCGATGTCCTCGGTCCGCCGGATGCCCCAGTGGGTCAGGACCTGCCGGGCCACGAGGCCGTACTGCTCGAGCGCATGATCGCGGCAGGCCCGGGCCAGTTCGGCGCCGGACACGTGGCGCCGAACCGTGAGCCGGTTCTGAAGATATTCGATGCTTTCGAGGACGAAGAGATAGCCGCTCTCGTCGTAGTGGCTCTCGCTGGCCCGGAGCTTGGCCAGCAAGTCGGCGGCGAGCCGGAGTTCGATCATCTCGGCACTCGGCTCTCGGCGCTCGGCGCTCGGCGGGGCTGGTAGAGGGGGAAGCCGTGCGTCAACTGGAGGACTTGGTGGCGGACTCGGCGGATCGTAAGGTCGTCGGGGTTGCTTAAGACTTCGTCGATCATGGCGGCGATGGTCGCCATTTCGGGTTCGGCCATGCCTCGGGTCGTCATGGCGGGGGTGCCTAACCGGATGCCGCTGGTGACGAAGGGTGAGGCGGGGTCGTTTGGGATCGTGTTTCGGTTGACGGTCATGGCGGCGCGGCCGAGGAGTTCTTCGGCCTGTTTGCCGGACACGTTCTTACCGCGGACGTCAACCAGCATGACGTGGGTGTCGGTTCCGTCTGAAATGATCCGGAAGCCGCGGGCCATCAGCTCCGAGGCGAGCCGTTTGGCGTTGGTCACCACCCGCTCGGCGTACCCCTTGAACTCGGGGTCGAGCGCTTCCTTGAACGCAACGGCCTTGGCGGCGATCACATGCTCGAGCGGTCCGCCTTGGGTGCCGGGAAAGACCGACTTGTCGATGGCTTTGCCGAGCGACCCGATCGACAGGATCAAGCCGCCGCGGGGGCCCCGCAGCGTTTTGTGGGTCGTGGTGGTAACCACCTGCGCGTGGGGGATCGGCGAGGGGTGCGCCCCACCGGCCACGAGGCCGGCGAAGTGCGCCATATCAACCAGCAGGGTGGCCCCGACCTCGTCGGCGATGGCCCGAAATGCCTTGAAGTCGATGATCCGGGAATAGGCGCTCCCGCCGCAGACAATCAGTTTCGGCTGCTCCGCAATGGCCTGCACCCGAACCTGATCCATCTCGATCCGGCCGGTTTCGGGGTTCACGCCGTAGTGCACGGCGTGCCAGATCGCGCCGCTGTGATTGACCCCGTGACCGTGCGTCAAGTGCCCGCCGTGCGGCAGCGACATGGCCAGCAGTTTGCCTCCGGGTGGCAGTACCGCCATGAAGGCCGCGAAATTCGCTTGGGCGCCGGCATGGGGCTGGACGTTGGCGTGTTCAGCACCGAACAACTGTTTGGCCCGATCGATGGCCAACTGCTCGACCTCATCGACGACTTCATTGCCGCCGTAGTACCGTTTCCGTGGGTAGCCTTCGGAATATTTGTTGGTCAGCGGCGTGCCCATCGCGTCGATGACGGCTCGGGAGGCAAAGTTCTCGCTCGCAATCAGCTCGAGGCCCTCCCGCTGACGGGACAGTTCCCGGTCAACGAGACCCGCGATCACGGGATCGGCCACCCGGAGCGATGCAATGTGATCAAGCATTCACGAATTCTCCACTTCGATCTTGTCGATCCGCCGCTGATGCCGCCCACCCTCGAACGGGGTGTCGAGCCAGGCCTTGAGGATGGCAATGCCCTCGTCGGTCGACACGAACCGCGCCGGCAACACCAGCACGTTCGCGTCGTTGTGCTCCCGAGCCAACTTCGCGATCTCAGGGCTCCACGCCACCGCCGCCCGAACCCCATGGTGACGATTGGCCGCGTACGCCATCCCGAGCCCCGTCCCGCACAACAACACCCCCCGCTTCACCTCACCCCGCGCCACCCGATCCGCCACCACATGGGCATAGTCCGGATAGTCCGTCGACGCCGCCGAGTGGGTCCCCACATCCACGGGATCATACCCAAGCGCCGTCAACTCCTGAACGAGCCGCTCCTTCAACTCAAACCCCGCATGATCCGCCCCCACCGGAATCATTTCACCCATCCCCCCCCCAATCTAATCCCCAGCCGAGTGCCGAGTGCCGAGCCCCGCGTGCCTAGTAGTCAAAAAACCCCCGCCCCGACTTCCGCCCCAAATGGCCGGCCGCCACCATCCGGCGGAGCAACGGACAGGCCCGGTATTTCGGATCGCCGAGCCCCTTGTGCATAACCTCGAGAATCGATAGACAGACGTCGAGCCCGATGAAATCGGCCAGGGCGAGCGGCCCCATCGGGTGTGCCATGCCGAGCTTCATCACGGTGTCGACCGACTCGGCGGTCGCGACCCCTTCCATCACGGT